>JAGXQZ010000051.1 GCA_018336015.1 Algoriphagus sp.
CAAATCCAAGGTCGGATCATACGGATCCAAGTTTTCCACTTCCTCCGCAGGTTTCTCGAGTTCCGGAGCCTTTTGAACAGTAAAGTTACCCTCCTTTACCGATCGAGAGGTATTCCCTTCTTCCAACAGGTTGACTTGGGGAACATCGAAAATATCTTCTTCCTCTAATTCATCCTCTGGGAATGAAAATGAAAGCTCGGGCGAGTTAGTAGCCAAAGTAGGCTTGATGTTTTCATCTTCAGAAAGGTCGATGGGGCCTGTTTTCACCTCCCATTCACTACCATCATCCAGAATATCCTCCTCCTCTGGCTCCATTTCCTCTTCAAGTTCTGGGCTTGCAAAAGGATTGGGAGAAATGCCTTTTTCTTTGGATTCCAATGACAAGTCATCTTCACTTTTTTCTTTCGGAGAAAACCAGTTTAACTGCTGTATGCCAAAGAATAGAACCACGAAAATCAAGAAAGCTCCAGCTATAAGGATGAAGGTGCCCATTCCCAAAAAGTCATGTGAAAGCTTGGCCAGTTCATAGCCCAATCCCCCGGAAAGAAAACTCCAATACGAATATCCCTCCACCAAAATGACCGCATAGCCAGTCAGCAATCCCAACCAAGCGGTAAAGAACAAAGCAAACACCGAATATCGGGTTAGCGAAATCAGCGAAAACTTAAACGTCCACTTAAATCCAAGTAGAAACAGAAAGGGCGGAAAAAGAAAAGCAGCCACTCCAAACCAGCGGTAAATCATCCAATTGGCAGCTTGAGCGCCAAGGTATCCCACCCAGTTTTTGGATTCTCTAGCAGATTCGCGGATTTCCTGATCCGGATTATTCATGACCAAACTTTGGTCTTGAGGACCATTGAGCAGGTAGGAAACAAAAGCGATGAACAAAAAAATACTGATCGAAATCAAGATGATCCCAAAGGTCAGACTTAGCTGCCTTGTATCAATTTTCCCAAAAGTAAATAAAGGCTTCCTCGGTTCAGAAGGGGCCTTCTTTCCATTTTCGGTTTTTTTACGAAACGTATTGGTTTTGGGTGATTCGGATGCCATCTAAGGATGAAAGTACGAGATTAAGTTTAGCCAAAAGGCAGAAGAAAGCCAACTTACCGGGAAAAATATGCCAGAAGTCCCTTCTTGATCTTTTTGATCAAGCTTGGACCCTCATAAATCATGCCCGAGTAAACCTGAACCAAGCTTGCACCAGCTTCCAGCTTTTCGATGGCATCCTCTGCGGAGAAAATTCCCCCCACTCCCACGATTGGAAAAGCTCCATTTGACTTTTGATGCAGGTATCGGATGACCTCCGTACTTCTTTTTCCCAACACTTTTCCACTTACTCCACCGGCACCTATTGCCTCTACTTCAGACTTGGATGTGCTCAGTTTCGAACGGTCGATGGTCGTATTGGTCGCGATGACCCCATGGATTTGGGTCTCTTGTACGATTTCGATGATATCGTCTAGTTGTCCATCGGTGAGGTCAGGAGCGATTTTCAGAAGTATTGGTTTTGGCTTGACTTTTTGGTCGTTTGCCGATTTTACAGCAGAGAGCAGTTGCTTTAAAGGTTCTTTTTCCTGCAAATCCCGAAGATTAGGCGTGTTTGGTGAGCTGACATTGACCACAAAATAGTCTACATAAGGATGAAGAGCCTCCAGGCAATACAGGTAATCGTCCACCGCATTTTCATTGGGAGTCACTTTGTTTTTTCCAATATTTCCTCCCACAATCACATCTGACTTTCGCTTTTTCAATCGCTCCACCGCCTCAGCCACTCCCCCATTATTGAATCCCATCCGATTGATCAGAGCTTCATCTTGGGGAAGTCTGAATAGTCTAGGTCGGGGATTTCCTTCTTGAGGCTTGGGAGTCAGGGTGCCGATCTCTATAAATCCAAAACCCAACATGGCCATCTCATCGATCAGCTTGGCATCTTTGTCAAATCCTGCTGCCAAGCCTACTGGATTCTTGAACTTCAGCCCAAAAACCTCACGCTCGAGCCGTGGATTTTCCAATTTAAAATTCGATGAGACTAACGAATTAATGACCGGAAGATTGAAAGTGAGTTTGGTCAGATCAAAGGTAAGGTGATGGGCATCCTCCGGTTTTTTGAGAAAAAGAAGTGGTTTGAGCAGCGACTTGTACACAGAATCGAGGGTTTTTGGTGGGTTGGTTAGATCAGGAATTCCGTCCCGAAAATAGGCATTGGGAGGAGAACAAAAAACGAAACCGGCCCTTTGAGAACCGGTTTCTGAAGATTAAGATTTGATACTATAGTTAGGCGCTTCTCTGGTCACACTCACGTCGTGCGGGTGCGATTCCTTCACTCCTGCAGTGGTGATTTTGACAAACTTGCCATTTTTCTGTAAGTCCTCGATGGTCTTGGTGCCACAATATCCCATTCCTGCTTGAAGACCGCCTACCAACTGGTACAAGACCTCCGCGACCAGTCCTTTGTAGGGAACACGGCCCACAATACCTTCCGGCACTAATTTCTTGATATTGTCCTCGGCATCCTGGAAGTATCGGTCCTTCGAACCAGATT
Organism: Algoriphagus sp.; assembly: GCA_018336015.1. Lineage (GTDB taxonomy): Bacteria > Bacteroidota > Bacteroidia > Cytophagales > Cyclobacteriaceae > Algoriphagus > Algoriphagus aquatilis. Next base: position 2,543 of record JAGXQZ010000051.1, read on the forward strand.
CCATTGCCTCCAAGGAGCCCATACCACGATAGGACTTGAATTTTCTTCCTTCGAAAATGATCATTTCACCCGGTGCCTCTTCTGTGCCTGCCAAAAGTGAACCGATCATGATCGAACTTCCTCCTGCTGCCACTGCTTTAACTAAATCTCCAGAATATCGGATACCACCGTCTGCAATGACGGGAACACCACGATCTTTGAGGGCTTCCGCACATTCGAAGACTGCAGAAAGCTGAGGCACTCCCACACCGGCAATCACTCGGGTAGTACAGATCGAACCTGGACCTACACCTACTTTTACCGCATCAGCGCCTGCATCCGCCAAGGCGATCGCTGCTTCAGGAGTTGCTATATTTCCTACAATCACTTCCAAATCAGGAAATGCTGTTTTGATTTTTCTACAAGTATCGATTACCCCTTTGGAATGGCCATGCGCGGTGTCGATGGAAACGACATCCACTCCGGCATTTTTAAGTGCTTCTACTCGCTCCACAATATCTGCCGTCACACCCACAGCCGCGCCCACTCTCAATCGGCCAAACTCATCCTTACAGGCGTTGGGCTTATCTTTTCTTTTTAGGATGTCTTTGTAAGTGATCAATCCTGTTAGTCTGTACTCATCGTCGACGATGGGTAATTTTTCGATTTTGTATTCCTGAAGGATTTCTTCTGCTTGCTCTAAGGAAACACCGGATTTGGCCGTAATCAGGTTTTCGCTCGTCATGATCTCTCGGATCAATCGGTTGGGATCTTTGATAAATCGAAGGTCACGGTTGGTGATGATCCCTTTGAGGATTTTGTGCTCGTCTACCACAGGGATACCACCAATGTGGAACTCGCGCATGATCGCTTCTGCATCCCTTACTTTGGAATTGATGTCCAAAGTGATCGGATCGAGAATCATCCCTGCCTGAGAACGCTTCACTTTGCGCACTTGGGCAGCCTGCTTCTCGATAGACATGTTTTTATGAATAAAGCCCAATCCACCTTCAAGTGCAATGGCAATAGCCAATTCAGCCTCTGTCACCGTATCCATCGCAGCGGATACTAGAGGGATGTTGAGTCTTATTTTTTTGGTAAGCCAGGTGGAAGTGTTAGTTTCTCGGGGGAGAACTTCAGAATAACCTGGAACAAGAAGCACGTCGTCGTAGGTGAGTGCTTCGTAAAGAAACTTCGAGGAGTTTGGATTCATGGCAAATATTGGTTGTAGGTAACCCTATTTGCCCGTCAAAGTTACACACAAAAACTTTTGCCGTACCAGAAAAAAACAAAATAAATGAGCTTGACCGAGAATAAATCCTGTCGGTTTTGAAATAAGGTTTGGAAACCAAATGGATTCCATAAAAAAATTCCATCCTTCTTTTCGGAAGGATGGAATTTGAAAATGGGCTTTTGCCCACTAGGTAAGTTCTTAGAGTATTTTCTATTTCTTTCGAAGTCTCGCAATATAAAAACCGTCAAAGCCACTTTCCTGAGCCAATACTTTTTTGTCTTCGATCAGCTCAAAATCTTTACCCGCTTCACTTTCCAGAAATTTTTTGACTTGAAGCTCATTTTCGGAAGGCAAAATGCTACAGGTCGCATAGACCAATTGTCCACCTTTTTTCAGCATGGAAGGATAGGTTTGGAGAATCTCCTGCTGGGTTTGCTGGACTTTTTCGATGGATTCCAGAGAAAGCTTCCATTTGGTATCCGGATTTCGGCGAAGTACGCCAAGACCAGAACAAGGCACATCCAACAGCAATCGATCTGCGGATTCCTTCAGACGCTTGATGGTTTTGGTCCCTTCAATCACTTTGGGTTCAAAGATCGATACGCCATTTCTTCTTGCACGGAGTTTGGCTTGCTGCAGCTTCCATTCTTCTACGTCCATGGAAATCACTTTTCCTTTGTTTTCCATCAAAGCGGCTAGATGCAGTGATTTTCCTCCTGCACCTGCACAGGCATCGATGACTCTCATCCCTGGTTCCACCGCCAAAGCCGCTGCTACCAATTGAGAACTGGCATCCTGAACTTCAAAAAGTCCTTCTTTGAAAGCAGGATGGCGAAACACATTCTGCCGCTCTTCCAAAATCAATGCATCCGGATAACCTTTGACGATGTAAGTATTGATTCCATCGTCGGCCAATCGATTTTTCAACCTTTCTCGGGTAGTTTTTAGGGTATTAACACGAAGCACTACTTCCGCTTCCTCGTTGAGGGCGTGAATTTCAGGCTCCCATTTTTCTCCCAATTCCTTAGAGCCCAACTTTTGAAGCCATTCAGGAATGGATTCCAGCAGACCAGGATCGGTGATGGCTTCATATTTTCCTTTAATCTTTTCCGGGTGAATTCGCTCAAACTCCTCCCAATCCGGTAAGGCATTGCCCTGCATGATCCAATACGTACCAAACAGATCCCAGTAGTTGGAAGAAGGGCTGAGGTGCTTGATTAGTCTCCACCACCTCACCATTTCATAAGTAGTCTCCGCAATGAAGGATCGGTCTTTAGCCCCCCACTTTGGGTTGGACTTCAGTGTCCGTTCAATCACTTTATCAGCATATTGACCTTCTTCAAAAATGGCTTGCAGTGCGGTATGAACTCCGCGGATGGTGTTGTTATGTAACTTCATGGAAAACTGATTCTCACGCAAAGGTAAGGGTAATTCTGGGAGGATGGCTTTTTGGAAGATTTCTCAAAAAAAAGCCTACGTCTGTTTACCTTTGGAAATGCCTATTTCATATCAAGAACTTTCACAAAAAATGGCGGAGGAGCTCATTCCACTTTATCCCGAAAATGAGTCACTGACTTTGGTGGAGTGGCTTTTGGAACATCATCTTGGAATGCGGCGAGTGGATATGATGCATTTTTTGGAGGAAAAAGATCTGCCAAAAGCGTTACTTACTGATTTAGAACATTTGAAAACAGGCAGACCCATCCAATATATCCTTGGACACGGTCCTTTTTACGGACGGGAATTTGAAGTCACGCACGATACCCTAATTCCAAGAAACGAAACCGAGGAATTGGTACACCTGATTATCAAGGAGAATCCGGGAAGAGGAAAAAAGATTTTGGATATAGGTACAGGCACAGGTTGCATTCCCATCACGCTAAATTTGGAAATGAAGGACTCAGTGGTGTACGGATTGGATGTCTCAGAAGGGGCGTTGGAAGTGGCGAGACGAAATGCAAAAAAACTACATGCAGGGGTAAACTTCCTGAAATGTGACATCCTTAACGAACTACCCTCCTTTTCAGAATTGGACATTTTAGCTTCCAATCCGCCTTATGTCCCTCAGAAAGATAGACACGAAATGCACCGCAATGTGGTTGATTTTGAGCCGCACTTAGCACTTTTTGTACCTGATGAGGATCCTTTGATTTTTTATCGGGTGATTGGAGAAAAAGGAAAATTTTTGCTGAAAAAAGGTGGCCGACTTTATCTTGAAATTTATGAAAGGGCCGGAAAAGAAATCCGATCACTTTTGGAAAAACAAGGTTATGACCAAGTGACCATCCATTCTGACCTTAATGGAAAAGACCGCATGATTACTGCAAATTGGAATTAATTTTACCTATCAAACCTACCTATTCATGAAAAACAACAAGCTTAGAGAACTGGGAATATTAGGAGTCAGGCTGTTAGCTGGCGGAATGATGTTGACACATGGCATTTCGAAGATTGGAAGGCTTTTGGGCGAAGGCCCAGTAGAGTTTGCCGATCCATTTGGACTAGGGCCTGAGATCAGCTTAATCTTGGCTATTTTCTCCGAGTTCTTGTGTGCAATCCTCATTATGATTGGTTTTAAAACCAGGCTGGCTACAATTCCCTTGATGATCACCATGCTAGTGGCTGCCTTTTATGCCCATGGTGATGATCCTTTTGGGGAAAAAGAATTATCCTTAGTTTACTTCACCGCTTATCTTGGGATTTTAATTTTGGGTGGAGGGAAATATTCTTTTGATTGGTACCTGGAAACTCTGAAAAAGCAATAAAATTCATAAAACAGATAATAAAAAGCATAAATACCCAATTGTGGGTATTTTTTTTATCCTTTGTCGTCCTAATTTGCAAGAGATAAAGAAGCTAGCAAACTATTTGCTCCGTTTGGGAATGGATTCAATATTCCCAGTATCTGACAAAAGAAATTCGACCAAAATTTGAAAAGGAGAGAAATACGTAAACTGAGGCAAAAAATTGACTTTTTGAGGAAGTCTCATCAAGACAAAATTGACCTCAAACTAAATGATATCAGGCAAAAAAGAGAAGAAAAGCTTAGGCGGTTCCGTTTAAATTATCTTCCACTTTGTCTTGACGAGGATTTGGAGCGGTATGCAAAATACTTTGCAGAAGGAGAAGGACACGACTAGAGAGGAGCACAACTCCTCTTTTTTTTTGATATTAAACAGTGTTTGCCATAAACATCCATAATTGCCCTGAAGATATCCCCCGAAAAACAAAAAAGCCCTATACTGAACGTATAAGGCCTTTTTTGTAGCGGGAACAGGACTCTTTTAAATAATTGATTTTCAGCGTATTATTAATCATGGAGGACAAATAAGGGGACAGACTCATTTTGGCAGAAAAATTTTAAATCCATTTGAATTTATTTTAATCATACTGTAGGATTCTTTCCAAAACTAAGATTTATGAGGTATTCTAAAGGCTAGAATCTTGGAAGATTTTTTTCTTTTTGTTGTTTAGGGCTGAAAACCTAAAGACTTCTGTTGGGTATTTACCGGAATCAAACAATCAAATTTTGAATGTTCCGTCGGTTAGCCAAATTTCTATCCTCGAACAATTCGTATGGTACGTGAGGTACGAAGCGTACGAACTGTACGAGTGAAGGAGCCTTTCTTTTTCTTTTTGCTGTTTAATCAACCTTAGTAAAAAAATCACCCCCTTATGCTTTCAAAAATAACTAGCAACCTGAGGGCTCACTGTGTTGACTGATTAATACTTACAAATTTCACTTGGAAACAATAAGATTTGATTACGATAAGCATTTGTTTGATTTCGGTAATTTATTCTAGGGATAACAGATGAATTTTGTAATCAAATACTTTATCAACCCAAAAAATGGAAAAACGCAAACTAGGAACAAACGGACTAGAAGTTTCTGCTTTGGGACTTGGGTGCATGGGCATGAGTTTTGGCTATGGGCCTGCAGCGGATAAAACTGAAATGATTGCACTCATCCGAAAGGCGGTGGAGTTTGGTGTAACTTTCTTTGACACGGCCGAAGTATACGGGCCTTATGTCAATGAGGAACTGGTCGGAGAAGCTTTGGCTCCGTTCAAAGGAAAAGTGATCATCGCCACAAAGTTTGGTTTTACTCCAGATGCTTCTGAAAAGTGGAGTCAGCTTAATAGCCGACCAGAACATATCAAACAAGTAGTTGAAGGATCTTTGAAGCGGTTGAATGTAGAGTCCATCGACCTACTCTACCAACATCGGGTAGATCCAAATGTTCCTATCGAAGATGTCGCCGGAACGGTGAAGAACTTGATTGAAGAAGGAAAAGTAAAACATTTTGGACTATCTGAAGCGGGGGTCAAAACTATCCGCCGAGCTCACGCCGTCCAACCTGTGGCTGCTTTACAAAGCGAATACTCCCTGTGGTGGAGAGAACCTGAAACTGAAATCCTGCCCACTTTACAAGAACTGGGGATCGGATTTGTTCCTTTCAGTCCGCTTGGAAAGGGATTTCTCACAGGGAAAATGGATGAAAAAACTTCGTTTGACCCCAATGATTTCAGAAATATAGTTCCCCGGTTTGCTGAAGAAGCGCGCAAGGCAAATATTGCCTTGGTTAAACACCTGGAAATTCTGTCAGATGCTCATCAAGCCACTCCAGCTCAAATCGCCTTGGCTTGGCTTTTGGCCCAAAGACCCTGGATTGTGCCAATTCCAGGAACCACAAAACTCCACCGATTGGAAGAAAATCTAAAAAGCACTGCACTAAAACTGGGTTCTGACGATCTGATCACTATAGAGCAAGCGTTGACCAAAATCAAGCTCGTGGGTGAACGCTATCCCGAAGCTTCTCAAAAAATGATAGACCGATAACTCAGGAAAAGAAGAAGGTTTAAAAAAATACTTTTTGAGTTTAGTCAAGGTTAAAGACTCCACCAATAGGTACCGCTTAAGAAAAGTCAGAATCCTAATTCACCGACTCCCGATACTCCTTGGGCGACATGCCCACCTGCAGTTTGAATAAGCAGGTGAAATGCTGGGGATATTTGAAGCCAAGTCCATAAGCGATCTCGCTGAGGGAGATTTTCAGGATAATAGTCAGAAAAACTATTTTGTTGAGGATTGAAATCCTAAGAATTGAGTCTGCCTAACGGCAAAGGCAGACAGCCCAACTCTTTCTTCGTCCTCTAGAAAGAACCTAAATCATTTTGGCTTGGGAAAATAGAAAAGTTAATTTTCAAAAAAGTCTCCAAGCCTATGAGTTTTCCCGCTCTTTTCTCCTATTTGGAAAGTATCATGCCTTTTTCAGATTCAGAAAGGGAGGTGATCGCAAGCAAATTCTCTCCGCTGGAAATCAAAAGAAAACACAAGCTCTTAATATCGGGTAAGGTCTGTAACGCATATTTTTTTGTGGTTTCAGGCTGTTTTAGAATGTATGGAGTAGATGATAAAGGCTACGAACACAACATACAGTTTGCCGCTGATCGTGACTGGATCGCCGATATCGGCAGTTTTTACAGCCAAAAACCCAGTCAATTGAATATTGAGGCGCTGGAATCTTCCTTGGTATTACGCATTGCCCAGTCAGACCTCTATGAGCTTTTTTCCTCCCAGCCAAAGCTCAACCGAATCTTTAAAATAATGATTGAAAACAAGTACATCGAGCTTCAAAATCGTGTACTTCAAAATTTCAGCTCAACTGCTGAGGAACGATATTTGGCTTTCTTGGAACATTATCCTCATCTTAAAAACCGGCTGCCAAATACTCAAATCGCCTCTTATTTGGGAATCACTCCCGAATTTTTGAGCAAAATCAGAAAAGACCTCAGAGATAGCTGAGTATTTTCTTAAGATAGATTAAGGGTAGGACCACAAAGATTACCTGAACTTTGCCATCGTAATAAAAACCTAATTATACGATGAAAACCTCCTTAATCCTTGTATTTCTGATTTCTATGACCACCTTCGCACAGGCACAATCGTCCGTCGAGGACATGATTAAAGACTGGGAACGCGCCAAAGCCTACACCAAAGAATATCTTGACGCCATGCCAGCTGAAGGCTATTCGCTCAAGCCAGCCGCCGAGATGCGCTCATTTGCCCAGCAAATGCTTCACCTGACAGATGGAAATTACGGGTTTGCATCAGCTGCCACCGGAGTAGCTAGCCCAGTTAGCATGGGAGAATCCGAAAAAGCCACAGACCAATCCAAAGAAAATGTAACCAAACTTGTGATGGCAGGCTATGATTTTGTGATCAACAGCATCAAAACCATGACTCCAGCCCAAATTGCAGAAAGCACCACTCTTTTCGGACAATTTGAAATGAGCAAAGGCAAGGCATTGGAAAAATGCTTTGAGCATCAGACCCACCACAGAGGACAGACGACCGTGTATCTTCGCTTGGCCGGAGCGACTCCTCCTCAAGAAAAGTTGTTTTAACCCTTTCTCCTAGCAGACTTTTCCAAAGTTTGAAACTTTGGAAAAGTTCTCCTTCACTTTCAGGCTTTAAATCAAAAAGCCTTCCCCACACCAAGCTTTCCACCCAACTCATAGATCCAAAATCAATTGGATGGAATCTACTTAACCCCTAGCAACATGAAAAATAAAGCTCTAATCCTTATCCTAGCATTGTTCTCTTGGAGCACTCAGGCTCAGGTACTCAAACTCAAAAATCAGTTGTTTGAACTGCACAATGTCACCGGCGAGATCGTAACCTTCCAAGGAAAAAAAGCCTTGAAGATTGAACGTGATCTGAATGCCATACCTTTTGATTCCACTCGATTGGAGGCAACGGTCGATGAACCTCATTATGCCCGATTGCTCGGTTTGGAGGATTTCGAAAACGGAACGATTGAAGTCAAAATGTACAGCCAATTACAAAATCCTGCCCCCTATTCGGGAATTGCCGGATTCATTGGATTGTATTTCCGTATCCAGCCCGATGACTCAGCTTTCGAAAGCATCTATCTGAGACCTAAAGTGGGGAGGTCAGACAATCAACTCCGCCGAAATCACACGGTCCAATATTTTTCCTACCCAGACTATAAGTTTGATACCCTACGCAAAATCGCTCCTCATCGCTATGAGGGCTCTGCACCAGTTGCACTCAACGAATGGATCACCATGCGGATCGAGGTAAATGGCGAAACGGCAGAGCTTTTTATCAATGACATGAAGTATTCCTCCTTTATCGTGGACAAGATGCTGGGAAAAACCAAAAAAGGGTTCGTCGGACTCTATGTCGATATCGGAACAATCGGGTATTTTAGGGATTTGAAAGTGACAAAAAGAGCCTTGCAAGTAAAAAAGGCAGGAGAAAAGGAGATTGCCATTTAAACTTCATCCCTATTTAAATGAACCTTTGGGATTTCTAAAAACCCCGAAGGTTCTATTTGTGTAAATCCCAAAAACCAAACAGCCCGAGGAGAAGTCTTCGGGCTGTTTGATTTTATCTGTGAGTGATGTCAATTTCTCTTACAACTCCAAGTCATGAGAACACATAGCTATACAAACCACCTCGAAGAAATAATCCTAATTCACCGACTCTCGATACTCCTTTGGCGACATGCCTACCTGTTGTTTGAATAGTCTGGTGAAATGCTGTGGATATTTGAAGCCAAGGCCATAGGCAATCTCGCTGAAGGAAAGTTTTGGATCATGGATTCTTTCCTTGGCCACATCGATCAGCTTAAGCTGGATGTATTCCAAAGCAGTTTTTCCGGTTTCCTTTTTTATCAAGTCTCCAAAATAATGCGGGGAAAGATTCAGTTCCCCTGCACAATAAGTCACTGAAGGCAAGCCCACTTCCTGGGGTTTTTCTGAAGCGAAAAATTCATTTAATAAGCGCTCAAACCTTTCTAAGATTCCCTGATTGGCCAGGTCTCGGGTGATAAACTGCCGATCGTAGAATCGAAGGCAGTAATTGAGAAGCAATTCGATATTATCCGCCAAAAGCGTCTTGCTATGCTTGTCAACCGCGTGACCGAGTTCGTACTGAAGCTTGCCATAGCAATCCAACACCAAACCTCGCTCCCGCTCGGAGATATGCAAGGCCTCACTCACCTGATAGCCAAAAAAGGTATAATCCGAAATCCGCTGACCCAATGAAGTTCCTTTGATCAAATCAGGATGAAACACAATCCCAAAACCTGAGGGCTGATAGAGATCCTCTCCTCCATTGGAACCAAAAATCTGTCCCGGGCCAATAAACACCAAAGTTCCCTCCTGATAGTCGTAGATGTTTTTCCCATAACGGATGTCTCCACAGACCACATCTTTCAGGATGATCAGATAGAATCCGAAATAGTTTTTTCTCAGCCTTCGAGGATTGGCTTTCGAAAAATCAATTACTGAAACCAGCGGATGTAGGGTCTCCTGATTGTTGAAGGCATTGTATTGACTGATAGTCTCGAATCTTAGGATGTCTTCTTCCATGGCTTTTTCTGATTATTGGTCAAAATTAACCAGTTACACTTCACTTTTAGAAATCACCGGCTCAATCAGTGGAATTGGTAAGGATTCCTGCACTTTGTATAAGTGGGGTGAGTGGAAAGGGAGTCAATTTTGTAGGCCAGCAAAACAAGAATTTCAATGCAATCCAAAAAAGCAAAATTCACTCTCTTAATCTTGGGGATTTCCCTGGCTTTGAATTTCCCCGGCTTTGCTCAGAAAAAGCCAATAGTCATCGTGGATCAGGGAAGCTTCACGGTAGGCGGTACGGTAAAAACCAGTCCAGGCACTTTTGATCCGATCAAACATGGCGCATTCAGTCCTGGCAATCAACCCACCGAAGGACAAACCTTACACGGAGACCACGCCTATGTTTTCTATCAGATTCCTGAGAAAGCCAAAAAACTCCCTTTGGTATTTTGGCATGGCTATGGGCAGTTTTCCAAAACCTGGGAAACTACTCCCGACGGTCGTGATGGATTTCAAAACATCTTTCTGAAAAAAGATTATTCCGTCTACCTGATCGACCAGCCGAGAAGAGGTCGGGCCGGACGAAGCACGGTCCCTGTGACTATCCCTGCCAATACAGATGATCAATTGTGGTTTGGGATCTTCAGATTGGGAGTCGGAAACGAATTTTACCCCGGCGTACAATTTCCAAAAGACCCCGAATCCCTCGATCAGTATTTCCGGCAGATCACTCCCGATACCGGGCCGATTGATTTTAATGCCAACACATCTGCCGTTTCAGCACTTTTTGAAAAAATCGGAGAAGGCATCCTCGTCACTCACTCCCATAGTGGGGGCCAAGGTTGGCTTACTGCGCTCAAAACGGATAAAATCAAGGGAATCGTGGCCTACGAACCCGGAAGCAATTTTGTCTTTCCCGAAGGAAGCGTGCCTGAGCCGATTCCTTATGTAGGTGGCACCTTGAGAGCATTGGGAGTACCGATGGCAGAATTTAAAAAGCTGACCCAAATCCCAATTATCATCTACTACGGAGATTATATCCCTACCGAACCGGTAGAAAATCCTGCCCAGGGGCAATGGAGGGCAGCTTTGCAGATGGCCAAGCGTTGGACGAAAATCGTCAACGAAAATGGTGGAGATGTGACCTTAGTCCATTTACCGGAAATCGGCATCAAGGGAAACACGCACTTTCCTTTCTCGGATCTGAACAACTTAGAAATTGCTCAGCTGATGGAAGATTGGCTGATTGAAAAAAACCTGAGTAAGTAATCTAAAAAAAAATGAAAAAAGTATTCCTCTTCACCTTCCTCTTGATCCATGCCTTCGTATTCACGGGGCTTTCACAGGAAAATGAAATCTTCACCAGAGGTGCGAAGGCTCCAAATGTCAATCACGTGGGCACAGTGTACCTAAGAGAGCTGGCACACGCCGACAGCACCTTCCAATTTGGAGTAGGCTACGTAGTCTCTGAAGCCGGCTCCCGACTCAACTGGCACGAGCATCCGGGAGGACAGATTCTGTTTATTCTGGATGGTGTCGGGTATTATCAGGAACGAGGCAAGGAGCGCATCACAGTAAAAAAAGGAGATGTGATCAAATGCCAACCCGAAGTTCAGCATTGGCATGGAGCCACACCGGATTCTCAGGTGATTTACATGGCTGCCTCTCCTTCCGGAAAAGGTGGAACCATCTGGCACGAACCCTTGAAAGAAGAAGAATACTTCAAAAAATAAAATCGAATCCCAATGCAAATCAACACTGCTATGAAAGCTTTATTATTCACTTTACTGGTCATTACATTCTTTTATTTTCCTTCATTTTCCCAGTCCACCTCCCTGTCTCCTGAGCAACAGGAAATCAAAAAACTTTCCATGGATAAGTGGCAGTGGATGGCTGATAAAGATATCGCCAAACTCACGGCTCTGTTTCATCCACAGGCCAAATTCGTTCACATGAGCGGCACTTGGACTACCGCCCGTGAACTCGAAATCATCGAAACCGGAAGCATTTGGTACAAAAAAGCTGAAGTGAAAGATACCGCCATCGAGATCGTAGGAAATACAGCCATCGTGTGGAACCGAATCACCTTGACCGCCAACGTCAGAGGCAGCGATGTGGTGACGGAGTTTACCGTGACGGAGGTGTACCAAAAAGAAGGTGCCGCTTGGAAGATGCTCGCCTTAACCTTCAGCAGTGTGCGGGATACGCATCAGCTTGAAAAGTAAAAACTGAAACCTTCGCCCAAGTTAGTGCCTGCATGCGGAGGGCAGGTCTCCACTAACCGAAGCACTAAATCCAATCCATGTGAGTGGAGATACTCACTTTGGCTTCAAAGAAATCACATAACCCATTAATCAACACACAATGAAAAAGATACTCCTAGGACTAGCTCTCTTCCTAATCGGAACGCAATCCTCCTTTGCTCAAACCACTCCTGAACAGCAGGAGATCATCCAGCTTTCCAAAGACAAATGGCAATGGATGGCCGACAAAGATGCAGACAAGTTGGCCGAGCTCTTTGACGACAAATCTGTCTTCGTCCACATGGGCGGTGCCTGGGGAAAAGATCGGGAAGTGGAGATCATACGCAGCGGTGGCATTTGGTACAAGAAAGCCGACATTCACGAGGTCTCGGTACAGATCATCGACAATACGGCTATTCTGCTAAACAGGATCACATTGATCGCCGAAGTGGGTGGAAATGAAGTTACCAACCCTTTTGAAGTCACAGAAGTGTACATCAAAAAAGCGGATGGCTGGAAACTTGGATCCCTTTCCTTTACCCGACTAATGACTCCAGGAGGGAATTGAAAACAATAAACAGATGAGGCTTTTCTTTCTGTCGATTTTCCTCTTTACCTCCTTGCTTGGTTCCTGCCAAACCAAGCCAGAGGTGAGTGTGGAAAAAACTCAGGAGAAATCCGATAAAATCCTCATTGTGTACCTTTCCCGAACCAAAAACACAAAGGCAGTGGCGGAAATGATTCATCGAGAAGTAGGTGGAGATTTGGTGGAATTAGAGCTTGAAACTCCCTATCCGGAAAATTACCAGGCGATTGTAGATCAGGTAGCCAGGGAAAATGGAAGCGGGTATTTGCCTCCGCTGAAAACCAAGATCCCGGATATGGAATCCTACGGGATAATATTCGTGGGCTTTCCCACATGGGGCATGCAGCTTCCTCCGCCCATGAAAAGCTTTCTCAATCAGTATGGTCTGAGTGGAAAAACAGTCATCCCTTTCAATACCAATGCAGGCTATGGAATCGGAAGCAGTTTTGAAACGGTAGAGAGACTCTGTCCCAACAGCACCATCCTAGAAGGCTATTCCACCAAGGGAGGGATAGAACGGGACGGGGTCCTTTTTGTCATGGAAGGGGAAAAAGAGATGCAGGTAGAGGAAGAAGTCAAAAATTGGCTGGATAAAATCAAGATTAAAAATGGCTACTGAATTGAAAATCAAAACCTCCAACTCACCCACAATCACCCTGAATAACGGGGTAAAAATGCCTCAGGTGGGGTTTGGAGTATTTCAAATCTCTGATTTACAGGAATGCGAGAGATGTGTAATTGATGCCATCCAAACCGGATACCGATTAATAGATACCGCAGCCTCTTACCTAAATGAGGCCGCCGTGGGAAGCGCAATTCGGAATGCCGGGATACCCAGAGAAGAACTCTTCATCACGACCAAGCTCTGGATTCAGGACACCGGATATGAAAAGACAAAAGCGGCATTAGAAAAATCCCTCCGCCGACTGAAACTGGACTATTTGGACCTTTATCTCCTGCACCAACCCTACGGCGATATCCATGGATCTTGGAGAGCATTGGAAGAACTGTATCGGGAAGGGAAAGTTCGTGCGATCGGTGTAAGTAATTTCCAGCCGGACCGGATCATGGACCTGATGGTTTTTAATGAAATCAAACCTGCAGTCAACCAAATTGAAGCTCACCCCTTTCATCAACAGGAGGAAGCCCGGCATTTCTTGCAGGAAAACGGAATCCAGATGGAATCTTGGGGGCCTTTTGCTGAAGGGAAAAACGATCTTTTCACCAATGGACTACTCGCCTCCATTGGAGAAAAACACAATAAATCCATCGCTCAGGTTGTCCTCCGTTGGCTGATTCAACGAGGAATTATCGTCATTCCAAAGTCGGCACGAAAGGACCGAATTGAAGAAAATTTCAATGTCTTTGATTTTGTACTGGAGGAAGAAGACATGAAAACAATACAAACTTTGGATCAAGGAGGAAGCGCCTTTTTTGACCATCGTGACTCCAAAATCATTCAATGGCTGGCTTCCAGAAAGCTGGACATCTAATCACAATCACTTTTAACCCTACCCCTCACATGAAAAAAAATCTCATACTCCCCTTCCTGTTTCTCATGGCATTTGCCGGCTACGGACAATCCCCTGTGATCCAAACCAAATCCGGACCGGTCCGAGGATTTACCGAGGGTGATGTTTCAAGTTTTAAGGGAATTCCCTTTGCCGCACCTCCGGTTGGAGAATTCAGATGGAGACCACCGCAACCGGTAACTCCATGGACGGAAGTTCGGGATGCTACAAAATATTGTGCGGATTGCCCCCAGCGAACTTGGCCAGGTTCTACAACAGTCACTTCTGAAGATTGCCTTTTTCTTAATGTTTGGGCACCTGCTACAGCCACCAAAGATTCTAAACTGCCCGTGATGGTTTGGATCCACGGAGGGGCATTTACAGGGGGTAGCGGTGCAGGTCCAGGTTCAGCAGGTGATGCATTTGCCAAACAAGGAGTCATCCTGACGACAATCAATTACAGGCTTGGGCGACTGGGTCATTTTGCCTTTCCTGCCTTGAGCGAAGAACATCCAGAGGAATTCAAGGGGAGTTACGCCTATATGGATCAGATTGCCGCACTTAAATGGGTCAAGGAAAATATTGCCGCTTTCGGGGGTGACCCGAATAACGTAACCATCTTTGGATTTTCTTCAGGAGGGGTATCCATCCATTCTCTTTTAACCATACCGGCTGCTCAAGGCCTTTTTCAAAAAGCCATCAGCCACTCCGGCGGTGGGCGTGACGGTGTATTGACGGCAAGACCTATCAGAGAAGATAATTCTGATGAGCTGTACCCAATTTCAGGAGAGACCATCGGGATCAATTTTGCCAAAAGACACGGAATCGGAGGAACTGATGCATCTTCGCTTGCCAAGCTTCGAGGCTTATCCGTAGAGCAAATCATCGACGGAGGCCAAGAAAATGACAGCACCGGAGCCAGAATCTATTCAGGTCCAATCCTCGATGGCAAACTGGTGGTGGAAACTGCAGAGACTGCCTACAAAGCAAACAGACAGGCTAAAGTTCCGCTGATGATCGGTAGCTCCAGCGCTGAAATCGGTGGCGGATTTATCAATGCAAGTAAATCCAAAGAAGAGCTTTTTTCCCAGTTCGGTCAATTGGAAGATGAGGCTAAAGCTGCTTATGACCCAAATGGCGACAAAGAATTCAATGAAGTCCTGACCAAGTTTACCACGGATTGGGGTTGGGGCGAACCAGCTCGGATGACCGCAAGAACCTTTGTCGGAGCAAATCAACCAGTTTACGTTTGGCAATTCGGCTATGTCCCAACAGCGGGAAGAGAACGATCTCCATACGGAGCAGGTCATGGATCTGAGCTTTCATTTGTTTTCAACACACTTCATGCAAGATGGGGAGCTCAGGGAGAAGCAACGGCATCAGAAAAAGAATTAGCAAACCTGATGAATTCCTATTGGGTCAATTTTGCCAAAACAGGAAATCCAAATGGAAACAATCTACCGGGATGGCCTCAATACGACATCCAAAAAGCGGAAATTCTTGACATAAGCCTCGATGGGGAAGTGACCAGCAAGCCAGATCCTAGAAAAGCTCGGTTCGATGTGTTGGAAAAAGCATTCGAAAACCGAACTCGACTCCAAACCCGAAAGGGATTTTAAGAGGATCTGATGCCTAACTAGAACAACTCTTAAAAAGAGAAATCAATGAAAAAGAATAGCGAAATCAACAGAAGGGATTTTTTCAAAAATGTAGCTTTGGCAGGAGCCGGACTGGCAATGACGTCAGGAAAGGTATTTGGCTCCAATGAAAAAACGGCTGCCGAATTATTGGGGGAAACCGATCTACCTTCCAGTTTACCGACACGAAAATTGGGGCCCATTGAAGTAACCGGCATCGGTTTGGGTTGTATGAGCATGGTTTCTGGAACCTACAATCCCACTCCTCCCAAAGATGAAATGATCGCCCATCTCCGAAGAGCAGTAGAAAAAGGCATTACGTTCTTTGATACAGCGGAAGTGTATGGCCCTTATGGAAGTGAGGAATTAGTTGGGGAAGCGCTTGAACCTTTCAAAGGCAAGATTACCATTGCTTCCAAATTCGGTTTTGAGATTCAAAACAATCAGCGCATGGGCCGCAATAGCCGTCCAGAATCCATAATAAAGGTCGTAGAAGGTTCGCTCAAAAGACTTAGGGTAGAAGCCATTGACTTGTATTACCTGCACCGCTTGGATCCGAATGTTCCGATTGAAGAGGTTGCAGGAGCTGTAAAAGATTTGATTGCTGCTGGTAAAGTCAAGCATTGGGGATTATCAGAAGTTTCACCCAACACACTGCGAAAAGCTCATTCAGTATTGCCTGTTGCTGCGCTTCAGTCGGAATATAATATGGCCGAACGTGTGGTAGAAAACCAAATTCTTGACACCTGCGAAGAACTGGGAGTCGGATTCGTATGCTGGGGCCCCACGCATAGATCATTTCTTGCAGGCCGTTTTAATGAGTACAGCCGCTTTGACAGATTGGACCGTCGCTCTCAACTTGAGTTCTTCTCCGCTGAGGGCTTTGGGCAAAACATGCCGTTTTTGAGAACAGTCAGAAATTGGTCTCAAAAGAAAGGAATAACCATGGCCCAATTCTCCTTGGCTTGGCTCTTGGCGCAAAAATCCTTTATCGTTCCCATTCCTGGAACTATCAGTCCACAGCATTTGGATGAAAACATCGGGGCGCTGAACGTGAAATTCACCGATTCAGAGTTGAAAGAAATCAGGGCAGAAATCGAAAGTTTTAAGTTCCTTGGTGTCCGAACTCCCGAGTCGGCATTAGTCGATCAATAACCAGTTAAAAATGAAAACCGGTCTTCTCCTATCCTTTTTATTCTGCTTGGTTTTTACAGGTTTCTCTCAAGAAAATAAAGCAATTGATTCTCTGAAAAATCATTTGGAATAAACCGTTGATCAAACTGTTTGAATTATATAACCCAAACAAAATCAGCCTTTACTAAATTAAAGCAGTGTAAGTTGACCCTATTTCCAAACGAATATTCTGTATGACCCAATCTGTAGATAAGCTCAATCGCCGATCGTTTCTCAAAGTCTCTGCCCTCGCCGGGGGAGGATTACTCCTGAGCTTCAACTGGCTGAGTGGATGCAAACCCAAGGAATTGGAAGAATTGGGATTACCGAAGGAGTGGTTTCGACTGAACGGTTACATCAAAATCGGTGAAAACGGACTCGTGACCCTGATGTCTCCCAATCCGGAAGGTGGGCAAAATGTCAAGACCTCAATGCCGATGATTGTGGCGGAGGAACTTGACGCCGACTGGACTAAGGTAGTCGTGGAGCAAGCCCCCTTGGACACGGATAATTTTACCCGTCAGTTTATCGGAGGCAGTCAGGCCATCCGAATGGGTTGGAAAGCACTCCGAACCGCCGGTGCCACAGCCCGCCAACTCCTGATCCATGCAGCTGCTCAGACTTGGCAAGTTCCTGCAGCTGAAGTCACCACCGAACCCGGATATTTGATTCATTCAGCAAGCGGAAAAAAGGCTCACTTTGGAGAGATGGCTTCGCTGGCAGCCACCTTGCCCATACCCGAGGAAGTTCCGCTCAAGGAAATTTCTGAATTCAAACTGATCGGCAAATCCCACAAAAATGTGGAAGCCAAAAACATCATAACCGGAAAGCCGCTTTTCGGGATCGATTACAAAAAAGAGGGGATGCTGATCGCCATGATCATCCATCCACCTGCTCACGGCATGCGGCTAAAGTCCTTTGACGACTCCGCAGCCCGAAACCTCCCCGGGATCACCGATATTTTCCAGATCAAATCCCATCAAGACGACTACGAACGCACCTTTTTTGACACCACCAGTTTCACGGATTTAGTCGCAGTAGTCGGCAAGTCGACCTGGGAAGTGATGAATGCCAAAAAAGCCGTAAAGGTCGAATGGGAGGAATTTTCCACCTATGAAGAAAAGCGGGATTGGAACGGAAGAAAAGAAAACCGAACCATTCCCGGAGGCTTGGAAAGCTGGGAGGATCAAATGGCAAAAATGGGTGAAGCAGCCAAAAAAGCTAAAACTGTCCGCAAGGACGGAAATCCGGAAGCGGCTTTCGCCAAAGCGGCCAAAGTCATCGAGCAAACGTATCGGGGACCTTTTTTGGCACACAACTGCATGGAGCCGATGAACTTTTTTGCGCATGTCCAGGAAGGAAAAGCAGCTTGTGCCGGACCGCTTCAGAAGCCCGAACTCACCGAACAGGCGCTTTCTTCACGTCTCGGAATTCCCATGGAAAATATTCAGATCGAAATGACCCGACTGGGCGGTGGTTACGGACGCCGTTCCTATTCACACTGGCTGATCGAGGCAGCGGTCATTTCCCAAAAAGTCAATGCCCCGATCAAACTGATCTACTCCCGGGAGGATGACATGACAGGCGGAATCTATCGCCCCATGTATCAGGCGACCTATCGGGCTGCCTTGGACAAGGACAACAACTTGATCGGATTTCATGTAAATGCAGGAGGATTGGTAGAGCCCCCACTCTATCCAGATCGCTTTCCGGCAGGAGCAGTAGAAAATTACTGGGCTGAAGATTGGACGATTCCTTCAAATATTACCGTCGGGTCATTCCGAGCGCCACGATCCAACTTTATCGCTGCGGCAGAACAGTCCTTTCTAGACGAAGTGGCCGAAGCTGCGGGAAAAGACCCGATCGAATTCAGGCTCGAGCTATTGCGAAAAGCGAAGGAAAATCCAGTGGGAGAAAACAACGATTACAATCCGGATCGATTTATCGGAGTGCTGGAATTACTCAAAGTCAAATCCAATTGGGGACAACCCCAAGCAGGAGTTTCCAGAGGTGTTTCGGCCTATTTTTGCCACAACAGTTACGCTGCCCAAGTCCTGGATTTGAAAATGGAAAACGGACTGGTTCAGGTCGAAAAAGTCTTCAGTGCCGTGGATTGTGGATTGCTGATCAATCCCGACTCGGCAAAGAACCTCTGCGAGGGTTCGGTAGTGGACGGAATCGGCACGGCGATGTTTGGGGAATTGAAATTCAACCAAGGTGTGCCGGACAAGAACAATTTTGACAAGTATCGCATGATTCGGATGAAAGAAGCTCCGAAGGAAATCGAAACCCATTTTGTGGAAAGTCAAGTCGATCCCACAGGCTTGGGTGAGCCCGGATATCCTCCGGTTTTTGCCGCTTTAGCCAATGCCTTGTACCAGGCCACTGGCAAGCGGTTTTACGATCAGCCTTTTGCGAAGCAATTGGAAGGGTGAACCTATGTTTTGATCTGTGATAGTTTTCCCAGATCCGATTGATTTATAAATACATCTGTTTGATTTCCGTAAGGGTAAAACCTTCCGAAATCCCTAACTTCAACATCTAAATTCACAACCTATGGCCATTTTCAATCTCAACATCAACGGAACTTCCAAGCAGGTTGACGTAGATCCCAGCACTCCGATGCTTTGGGTTTTGCGGGACCACTTGGATTTGGTAGGCACCAAGTTTGGCTGCGGAATCGCTCAGTGTGGTGCTTGTACCATACACTTAGACGGTAACGCCGTTAGATCCTGCCAATTGCCGGTTTCGGCAGGCGAAGGAGCATCGATTACCACCATCGAGGGTCTCTCAGAAAAAGGAGATCATCCGGTACAGCAAGCCTGGCTAGAGCACGATGTACCGCAATGCGGCTATTGCCAGGCAGGACAAATCATGTCTGCCGCAGCACTTTTGGCGGCTAATCCAAATCCATCGGATACCGATATCGACAATGCCATGAATGGCAATATCTGCCGATGTGGAACCTATACCCGAATCAAAGCTGCCATCAAAACAGCCTCACAGAAACTCTAAACCCAGAAAAACATGACAACTGTAAACACCAAACTTGATCGAAGATCATTTTTAAAAGTGTCAGCTTTGGCTGGAGGAGGAATGATGCTGAGCTTTAGTTGGCTGGCAGGTTGTAAACCCACCGCCGAGGAAGCTTTGGGATTACCCAAAGAATGGTTTGAACTGAATAGCTACATCAAAATTGGGGAAAATGGTGCGGTGACACTTTTCAATCCAAACCCTGAGTTTGGGCAAAACGTCAAAACCTCTCTTCCCATGATTCTTGCCGATGAGTTGGATGTGGATTGGAAAAACGTATTTGTGGAGCAGGCAGACTTTTATCCTGAGCGATTTGAGAGACAATTTACAGGAGGGAGCAATAGCGTTCGGTCTGCTTGGAAACCTTTGCGTACCGCTGGTGGTACAGCAAGAGCGATGCTCATTGCTGCTGCAGCACAAACCTGGAAGGTTTCCGCTTCAGAAATCACTACCGCAGCCGGAATTTTAGAGCATAAAGCCAGCGAAAAAAAAGCACATTATGGCGAGATGGCCTCTCTCGCTGCCACAATGGAAGTGCCTGAAGAAGTCCAATTAAAAGAACTGAAAGATTTTAAGATCATCGGTAGTTCGAAAAAAAATGTAGAGGCAAGCAAAATCGTAACTGGAAAGCCACTTTTTTCTATTGATCACAAGGTAAATGGGATGAAGTACGCGGCCATCGTACACCCGCCTGCTTTTGGAATGAAATTGAAGTCTTTTGACAAAACCTCAGTCAGCGGAATGTCTGGAATTCAGGACGTTTTTTCTATCAGTCTTTTCAAAGATGATTATGGGAGAAACTTTTTCGACACCACTACCTTCCCGGAGATCGTTGCCATTGTGGGCAATTCCACTTGGGAAGTGATGCAGGCAAAGAAATCACTGGCTGTGGAGTGGGAAAATGCACCTGAATCCAGTTTTGAAGTAGGCGGATTTGGTGGCCGACCTAATTCAAAAGTCATTGTGCCAGCAGGTCTAGAAAATACCTCCTCACACAAAGACCGAATGAAGGAATACATCACTAAACCCGGTAATGTAGTCCGTAAAGATGGTGACCCGGAGGGTGCTTTCAAAAAAGCAGCTAAGGTGATCGAGAAAACCTATTCTGCTCCATTTTTGGCTCACAACACCATGGAACCGATGAACTGCTTTGCAGATGTCAAGGGAGATAAAGCAGTAATCTATGGACCAACTCAAGCACCGGAATCCATCATGGGCACTTTAGTGCAGGCCTTGGGCATTCCAAAAGAAAACATTCAAATCAATCTAGCCCGTATGGGAGGTGGATTTGGCAGAAGAGCCTACAGTCACCACATGACGGAGGCAGCCTTGATTTCACAAAAAATCCAGGCACCAGTAAAAATGGTTTACACCCGGGAAGATGACATGTCTGCCGGTGTGTACCGACCTGCTTACTCAGCAACTTATCGGGCGGCCTTGGATGAAAACAATAACCTCCTCGCCCTTCATGTAAAGGCAGGAGGCATCCCGGAATCACCCTTGCATGCCAATCGGTTTCCTGCAGGAGCTTTGGACAATTACTTGGCAGAAAGCTGGGATATTCCTTCCAACATCACGGTCGGGGCATTCCGCGCACCTCGATCCAATTTTATCGCAGCTGCGGAGCAAAGTTTCTTGGACGAGTTGGCAGAAGTGATGGGTAAAGATCCGATCGAATTCCGGTTGGAACTCTTGAAAAGAGCGGAAACCAATCCTGTAGGCGAGCGAAATGATTACGATGCCAAGCGTTATGCCGGGGTTTTGGAACTTGTTCGTGACAAATCCAACTGGAATACGCCTGCATCCGGAGTTCATCGCGGGGTTTCAGCCTATTTCTGCCACAATTCCTATGTGGCCGAAGTGGTCGATACCGTGATCAAGGACAATAAACCGATGGTAGAAAAAGTCTATGCAGCTGTTGACTGCGGCATCGTGATCAATCCGGATGCTGCCATCAACATGGGAGAAGGAGCAATCGTGGACGGAATCGGAAATGCGTTTTTCGGTGAATTGGCTTTTGAGAATGGGGTACCAAACAAGACCAATTTTGACAAGTACCGAATGATCCGTCAGAAAGAGACTCCCAAATCCATCGAGGTGCACTTTGTGGACAGCAAGGAAGAGCCAACCGGACTGGGCGAACCTTTCTTCCCTCCTGTTTTTGCAGCCTTGGCCAACTCGCTTTACAAAGCCACAGGCAAGCGCTACTACGAGCAGCCCTTTGCGCCGCAGTTGGAGATGCAGAATTTGAAGATGTAAATCAAGACTAATTGTCGGCTGATAAAAATATTTGGATTGGACAAAGCCTGAGATTTTTGACTCAGGCTTTATTTTTTTTTTACTCTATTACGTATTTAAACAATTTTATTCAACGGCTATGATTCAAATCCGTAGAATAATAAGTTGAGCATCAAAGAATCAAATTATGTGGCCTACAATAAAATTTTTAGGAACTATTTTTATAAGCTTTATCGCCATGATCGGAGCATTAGGAGCCGATAACCCATTCCCACTTTTTGCAGTTGCTTGGGGGATTTGGATCATTTACCTATTCAGCTTGCGGGCAAAAAGAGAAAAGGAACTGGATAAAGAGCGTCTTATCCGGGACATTTTAGATAAACTCGATAGGTAAATCTAGATAAATCCTAGAAGGAGAATTTTTAATCACGGAAAGTCTCAAATATTTATCCCTCTTTCCCTCAACGATCTCAGACAGTCCTGTAGCTTGATGTCATCTCCCCTGTCCAGGTACGAAATCGCTGACAAACACAATTCCTTTAAGTGCCTCCCAGCTGCCAGTCGCTCATAGGGCAACTTCAGATTAGTGGCGCAAATCCTCCGTATCTTCATCCGAATCCGCTCTTCCAAGATCACTAACTCTCCCCGGAGCTTCTCTTCTTCTAGCGTTAATTTTCTTGACATTTCCATGTCAACATTTTAAACAGTCGGATCTAGAGTTGCAAGAGCAGAATTCTTTTTCCTATGAAAAAGCTATAAAGGGCTGGAATAAAGAGAATTCTGATTGACTTCAACCACGTGTCAATTTTCCAGATTCTCCATCCATTTATTGGCAGTTATTTTCCAATCTCGAATTTTATCACCGGATTGCGTTCGCCAACAAGTTGATCGATGAAAGAAAAAGAAAATCTCTCCTTCCTCTTTGATAAATCTGTGAGTCAAGAAATACTGTCTGGCTTGATTTAGAGTGGGTCTTTTGCGAACTGGGTTTTTCCCTCTTTTTGCTCCATTATTCATGATCTTTTTGATTTAGTGGAGCGATAAACTTCCTTTAAGAAATTCTCTATTATTCAGAAGTACCACCGGAGGTGGTTAATTTTTTAGATGAAAAGTCAAAGGAAAAACAAGCAAAAAAAGGGGGACTATTCCTCCCCCTCTTGTTCAATGCCTAGAATATAGTTGGCTGCTTGGTGGGCCTTTTGGGCTGCATAGATCAGCATTTTTGGATCGTCTTGGAGTGGCTTCAACCATCCTTTCAGGTATGCCAAAGAGTTTTTGAAATTGGCATCTTTGATCCCTGCAAAAGCATTCAAATAACTGGCTCCCATTTCGGCAATCAATTCCTCTTTGGAATATTCCACCGAACCAAAGCCTACCAAAGTGGGTCTTTCAGAAAATCTTCTTAATCTGCTACCGTGGCCGGTAGAGTGAATCATCTCATGAAAAAGAACGGAATAATATTGCTCGTCTCCCTTGAAGGATTCCTTTGCAGGCATGTTAATTAAATCCCTAGATGGGCTGTAGTAAGCATCATTTCCCTCGTGAAGGATAGCCGGGCAGGTATGGAAACCTAAAATAATAGACTCGCAAGCCTCAATCGGAGAAAAAACTTTCACTTCCGCATCATTGAAAGAAAAATCAATTCCTTCAATCAGATCGATATTGAAAACGGTCCAGATAAACGGAGTGAATTTTCTTCCAAAGATATCTTGGTCCTGTCCATCCTCGGTGGTGGTTTGTCCTTTCACAAACTTGGAGATTTTCCAAAATACAACCTTTGAACCTCTTTCATCTTTCTTGACATTTCCGCCAAGCTGTTTAGCCTGATTGAAGGTCAAAAAGTAAGGTTTTGAAAACTTCTTGTGGATGGTAACCCAGGCAAGCCAAAGTGCATTGAAGCCCAAATAAGGCCGGTCTGAAGCATAATTTTTTGGGGCATTCTGAGGACTCCAGACCTGCTCCCAGGTAAGGTTTTCATTTTCGATTCCAGCAATGATTTCCTTTGTAACGGATTCTGCCAACTCATTAAAATTTTCCCAAGCTTTCATAGTAGTGATGTTTTAAGGTGTGTCAAAAAATGCAGTTCACTGATCCCACGTACCTGAGAGCAGATACCCTGAAACCCCATGATATCCAAGGATATTAGGAAGTTCGACCCGACACCTAACCCAAGATTTTCCCCGCTCATTGGGGTCAGATTTTGGGAAGTGAAGGGCGATATGTAGGCGCGAAGTGACATTTTTTTTAATCCACTGGTATTGAGGTTCTGACCGACATGCAACCCATAGAGGGCGGTTCTGCATAAGGCAAAAGGCTGGGCGAAAAAACTGGGAGGCAGTCCGTAGGAGACCCTGTTTTTTGCTCAGGGCGAAGCGAACTTTTGACTAGTGCAGGTTCGCACTCAACCTTTGCATTGGCGTGTCATGTCCTCACATACCGAAGAATTGGGCAGGAAAAAATGGAATGGAGCGGATACCGCCCGAAACAGACTGAAAATCCCCCAAGGAGAGGAAGGAAAATCGAAATAGGCTTGCCCCCGTAAAGGAGGCTAGGGGCAGTGTTCCCCGAAACGGCCTTTCCGAGTCCCAGGCTTGCCGGGACTTGGGAAATGGTAAAGTGTAGGGGAACTTTGCCCGTGGGGAGTGAAAGCCCTATTTCAGAGTGAAGAGACGGAAGCTGTCATTTGCAAAATGGTGCTGAAGGATCAAACTCGGGAAGTGGGCGAAACGGGGAATTGGCTTAAGGATAGAAGCGTAAATTCTTTCTCTTTCAGAAAGATAAATTGAAGCGAATAGCCTGACCGTAGGGAAGCCCCAAAAATCGGTTTCAATCTAAATTAACCTATCAGGAAGAAGTAAAGACTCATTTACCTTTTTATATAAAAACGTATTTAAGCAATTACTTTTTTCTTTTGCTGAACCTTTCTTGTTCGGAAATCCCTATCTTCCAATAGGTTGATCAGCTGTAAAAACCATGTCATGATAAAAAAAGAAACTAAACCGGAAAATCCTTCGCCAAAGACCTCAAAAAAAGTTAAGCCCTATCCGGTTCCTGAAGAGCAAGAAAAATTCCCGATGACAACGGGCAAGAACAAAATAGGCTACGATAGAGTAAAAAAAGGGAACCTATAGATTCCCTTCATCTGCGAAAGAGTAATACCCTTCGCTGGTAACGATAATATGATCCAGTATCGGAAGGTCAAGCAATTTCCCAACTTCCACCAGCCTCCGAGTTAATTTTTCATCTTGTGCACTAGGCCGGAGACTACCACTCGGATGATTGTGACCTAAAATTATAGAAGTAGAATTCGATTTTAAAGCGGCAGCAAAAACCAACTTTGGATCTACCACAGTGCCGGAAATTCCTCCTCGGGAAATCTCAACTACACCGAGAACTCTATTCCCGCTATTGAGGAGGATGATTTTAAAGGACTCATAAAACTGAATCGTATCCGTAGCCCAAACCTCCTTGAAAATTTGGTAAGCACATCGTGAACTGCTCACTTTTGGAGCATTCAGGAGGTCGAGATTAGGCTTGTAAACCAGTTGGATTTCTGCGACTACGGGAAGAGTTTGGGACGTGATCATGATAACGTGAGTTAGGAGTTAGAAATTAATTATGGTGCTAATCCCAGCTTTTGAGCGATCAAGACCAATTGGAAACGGAATAAATGAAGGGACGCGGGCAGACGGTGTTTATGCCGTAGTCTATTGGGCGCTTCAGAAGTGAAAAAGCTACCTTTCCGCCATTATTAATGATAATCTCCTAGCCCGGCTTGCCCCTTTTTGGGTGTGCTAAAGGCAATGTTTACCGCAAGGCCTTTCTGAGTCCTAGGCTTACAGATAAATGGGAAGAGGTATTTGTCGGATTGAACTAAAAAGAAAAAATTGTGGCCCCGTGGTAGTCAACATCATAGATAATACTCAACAAAAAATGACTACTTCACTTTTTCGCTTTTAACCTTCATCTTGGGCAACCCAAAAGCTTCATAAAATTCAAAGCATTCATTTTTCTTCGACTTCAAAAGCATGGTTTCTGGATCAGATTCCGATTTTTCGAGATAAGGATTAGCTATAAAGACCTGCCTTTTGCCTAATAAAAGGTCTTGACCTAAAAATTGATAACTGGATGAATCGTGATCAATTATCAAGTACCCTTCCTCTTTAACACCTTCGATTAATGGGATTAATTCCTCTTCAGTTTTACCCGTTACGCTCTTGACAGGGAATCCATTTGAAATATCCCAATTTACTTTATTACTCGTGAAAAGGTCTAAAAATCGCTGCAGTTGATCAGTTGTGTTTTTATTGAAAACATCCTCATTCTTGAGTCCTGAAAACCTGACTGAAAATTTCTTCTCAATTTTTCTTAAGACCTGAAAAATGAGCTTGTTTCTTTCAAGTCCCTCCAAATTTTTAGACTTACTACCATTTGCATCTCGAAATCCTTTTGGAAGTTCTTTAGAAAAAATCCTGTATGGCTCTCCATTTCCTAACGCATATATTGCCTCATGCCATTTTAAAATACCGGAAACTGAATCACAAGGTTCATTGGGGGTAAAGGTCCCATTATAGGAAAATCCTTTCGTGCCGTACTTAGGTATAGTTATCTCAAATGATGCCACTTGATCTTTTAGAACCAACCGCACACCTTGATCTCCATATCTAAATAGTCTTACCTCAAGATCTTCTAATTCAACACCTGATTCTTCAAAAACTACTCTTACTTTATGATATTCTTTTCCAGTTCTTACAATTTTGAATTCAGGTAATGTCGTTTTATCACCAACCACAAAATCGCCAATCTTAAGATCTGCGACTCCAATTAAATCCTTTGGAATAATTAAATGGTCTGGGCCCAATCCTCTATTCCAATCAAGTAGACTTTTCTCAAGATCTTTATTATCTGAAGTAAAAGTGTAATTCCAAACTTTATCAGATCCGGGATTAAACTGAATCAACCTGCCACCTTCTGCCTTTTGGGAAATGTTAATAGGAAGCCCTTCCTCTTTCAAAGAATGGAACAAGACATCTGTAGAAACCTCTGGCTTTCCAAAGAACTTGTAACCCTTGCTCTTCCAACTTTGATAAAGTTTATCAAGAAATTCTTTGCCTGTTGAATCAAAATAGCTAATCCCGTAGGATTCAATTTTAGCTCTATCAGATATTGAAAGATTTGGTGCGACCAAGAATTTTTCGGGGGTATGCCTTCTTAATTTCTTATTCAAATAGTCAAATAGTCCTCTAACATTGAGGTCATTAAATCCATATCCGATAAACAGTACACCTTTCTCACTAAGCTCAACATTAACTTTATTCCAAAAGGGATCTCTATTGTCTCGCTGATAAAGCCTTGCATAATCAGCCTCAGATAGCACCAGTTGTTTGGGTGAATTCAAATCTCCATGAATTTTAATGAGTTTACGCGAGTTAGATTTAGCTCTTGAGAGGTCCTTTGTGGTTTTTATGACTTCAATACCTGGGATATAATCCTCAAATAATTCATCATAATTAGTGGTGATAATGGTCCTAAAAAACGCCATCTTTTTAATCATCTCATGGGATTCAGAATGGATTGGCTCAATCTTGAAAATTTCCTTGAGCATGGATATCAATTCAGCCCTTCCGTTCTTACCCCGATCTACCAGATAATCTGAAACCCTTAATAAATCCTTTGGAACAAAGACTTTCTCTTCCTCAGAAAGCCTGACAAAAAGTTTTTCAGCTAATTCTCCCCCTGTGGGATAACCAGCCTCCCTTGACAAGCCCGCCCCAGCCCATAGCATCAGCTTATCCTTCAGGGCAAGCTCCAAAACCTTATCAAAATGGATATCCTGATCCTTTGGCATAAAAAACTCAATTGTCAAAAACGAACACTGAGTTAATGATAACCATTTTTATAACTCAACCCCAACGAATTCTCTAATTTTCGGACAAACGGCTTTTTCTGCCTGCTTGGTTTTCTATATATTCCATTTCCAAACGACTTTTCTGTCTAACTATAACCTGCCATGTCTGACAAACTCGACCTTCAAAGTCCCGATCTGGTCAACCAAAATATCGAAAAACTCGCCGCTCTTTTCCCCAACTGTGTCACCGAAGGCCCTCAGGGCAAGTCCATCGACTTCGACCTGCTTCGACAGGAACTCAGTCATCAGGTAGTCGAGGGAACCAAGGAACGCTACCGCTTGGAATGGCCAGGGAAAAAGGAAGCCATCGTCACCGCCAACCTACCCACCACCAAAACCCTCCGCCCGGTACGCGAGGACTCTGTGGACTTCGATACTACCGAGAACCTATACATCGAAGGAGACAACCTGGAAGTCCTCAAACTACTCCAGGAATCCTACTTGGGCAAGATCAAAATGATCTATATCGATCCTCCCTATAACACGGGTAAGGACTTTGTCTACAAAGACAATTTCACCAAGGTTGAACAAGAAGAACTTCTGGAAAGTGGTCAGAAAGACGAATATAATCATCGCTTAGTTGCTAATCCAGAAACAGCCGGTAGATATCATTCAGATTGGCTTAGCATGATGTATCCACGGCTGAAATTGGCAAGAAACCTATTGAAAGAAGATGGAGTAATTTTTATTTCTATAGATGATAATGAGGTAGATAGTTTAGAAAAAATCTGTAAAGAGATTTTTGGAGAAATAAATTTTATTTCAAAGTTGGTCTGGAAAAAACGAGTTTCACCTGCAAATGATTCTCAATGGTTTAGTAGTGACCACGAATATTTGGTTGTTTTAGCTAAGAATAAAGATCTCTGGTATCCAAACAGATTAGAAAGAAATGAAAAACAGAATTCCTATTATACTAACCCTGACAATGACCCGAGGGGACCATGGAATTCGGCAGCATATACATGCAATAAAAACAAAGACGAGAGGCCAAATCTTTATTATCCAATAATTAATCCAACAACCGGGGAAGAAATTTGGCCGAAAGAAACTGCTGTTTGGGCTTATTCAAAAGAAACACATGCCGAGCATTTGAAAGAAAATTTGCTCTATTGGGGTTCAGATGGAAAAAGTAAGTCTCCGCGAAAAAAACAATTTTTGACCGAGGCAAAAAGGGTAGTCCAAAGGTCAATTTTGGATTACTCAGAAGTTGGAAGCACGCAATCCGCTACATTAGAATTTCTTAAATTATTTGACCACAATTATTTCACCTACACTAAACCAATTGAACTTATCAAGAGAGCCATTATTTTATCTACATCAGAAGACGATTTGGTTCTTGATTTCTTTTCAGGTTCTGGAACATTTGCACACTCTTTATTTGAGGTTAATGCCCATGATAACGGGAAAAGAAAATTTCTTTTGGTTCAAATTCCTGAAAATGTTGGCGAAAAATCTCAGGCGTATAAGGACGGATATCTTTCCATCTGTGATATAGCCAAAGAACGAATCAGACGAGCTGCAAAGAAGGTCAAGGAAGAAACAGGAGCGGATATCGATTATGGCTTCCGGGTCTATCGTCTGGATTCAAGCAATATGCAGGATGTGTACTATCGCCCTCAGGATATGGAGCAAGGTACACTCGACCTATTTGCAGATCATATCAAGCCTGAACGGACTGCAGATGACCTACTTGCACAGGTAATGCTGGACTGGGGTCTCCCACTTTCCCTGAAGATCGAGCAGAAATACATCTCTGGAAAGAAGGTCTTCCAAGTGGCCGGAAACTCTCTCATGGCCTGCTTCGACTCAGGCATTGATGAGGCCTTTGCCAAGGAAATCTCCTCTGATAAGCCACTTCGCATCGTGTTCCGGGATGCCTCCTTCCGCAGCGATACCGCCAAGGAGAATGTCAAACAACTACTCAAACAACTCAGTCCGGAAACGGAGATGAAGGTGATTTAATATTTATGGAGGAATATAGTGCTAAAGACTTATTCGACTTACTCAATCAGCAGGACGAATGTGATTGGATTGAAGCCAAAGGAGGTAAAGAAAGCTCTCACTCCGTTATGGAAACTGTCTGCGCCTTTGCAAATGAACCAGGCTTAGGGGGTGGTTATATTATTTTGGGTATTGCGGAAGACAAAACCACCTTGTTTCCCCAATACAAATCGGTAAACATTGATGATCCTGACAAATCTCAACGAGACTTTGTTACCCAATGCAGTTCCATGTTCAATATTCCGATCCGACCAAAAGTCAGTGTGGAGACCGTATATGGAAACACGGTGGTCAAAATCAAAGTTGATGAACTTCCTGCTAATCAAAAGCCACTTTTTTTTAAGAATGAAGGACTGCCTCATGGAGCATATCGTAGAGTAGGACCCACTGACCAAAAGTGTACAGAGGATGATTTGAGAATTTTCTACACTGATTTTAAAAGTTACGACACTACCCCAGTTCCAGGCACCTCCCTTAATGATGTCGACGAACATGCCTTAAAGCGCTACCGAAGCCTCCGAGAAAAAGTCAATCCTACTGCAGAAGAACTCAGCTATGATGATCAAGAACTTCTCGAATCATTAGGATGTCTGAACAAACAGAATAAAAACGAGCTGAATTTAGCAGGGCTTGTGCTTTTTGGAACTTCCAAGGCTCTTCGTTCCAACTTTCCTATGATTCGAGTGGATTACATTAGAGTCCCCGGAAATCAATGGGTAGAAGACCCAGACAATCGCTTTACTACGATTGATATGCGAGGCCCATTACTCACGCTTCTTTTCCGGTTGATTGATGCCATAAATGCCGATTTACCGAAAGGGTTTTTGCTTTCTGATGATAGCCTTCAGGCTAACTCCATCGGGTTACCTACCAAAGCCTTACGAGAAGCGATAGTAAATGCCATCATGCACCGATCCTATCGTGAGCATAGACCGATACAAGTTATCAGGTATGACAATCGGATTGAAATCAGGAATCCTGGCTATTCTTTGAAGGCAGAAGACAGGTTGGGAGAGCCTGGAAGCGAAGCCCGTAACCCGTTTATTGCTACTGTTTTTCACGAAACTAACCTTGCTGAAACGAAGGGGTCCGGTATTCGCGCAATGCGGAAATTGATGGACCGAGCTCATTTGGCTCCACCCACCTTTGAATCAGACAGAGAAAGTAACGAATTTGTAACCAGACTTTTACTTCATCACTTTTTGGATGAAAGAGACCTCAAATGGCTTGTTCAGTTTGAGGAGTTCAATCTTTCTGATAGCCAAAAACAGGCACTCATTTTTGTCAGAGAAGTGGGCGCAATCGACAATCATACCCATAGGCAGATGTCCAATATGGAGGTAAGCAAAGCGAGTTATGAATTGAGACAACTCAAGAGCTTCGATCTTTTGGAGCCTAAGGGAAAAGGAAAAGCGACCTATTATGTTGCAGGCAAGCTTCTGAAATCCAAAAACCATGAACCAGCCTTGACAGAAGTAATAGATGCTCCTTCTTCAGTAAAGGATTTAAGTACACCAGTTCAGGATTTAAGTACACCAGTTCAAGATTTAAGTACACCAGTTCAAGATTTAAGTACACCACCTCCTATTGAAGAAGACCTTCAAAAACAAATTGATCTCTTAAACCAAAGGGAACATAATACAGAGAAAGTAAAAGATATTATCAGAAAAATATGTCAACAGGGGTCGGTCAAAGCCATTCATATCGCCCAGTTATTAGGTAAACGCGAAGACTACATCAAGAAGAAGTATTTGAGTGAAATGATCAAATCAGGAGAGTTAGAATACCTCTATCCAGAAATGATCAACCATCCTGAACAAGCCTATTTAACGGCGAAAAAATTCAACAGTCAATAGATTAAAATCAAAAACTGAAAACTCAGATGAATCTACTTTCCGGTCGATACTTTCAAAATCTGGCAACAACTATTGCTGTAGGTCGGGGAAGTTTTGAATTTTCAGTTAGCAATACCTCCCTCACTTCCCGTCAGTTTAGCGCATCCTGGCAGGTTTTCTCTTTTTCTACGGTTCAGGTTAGTGGTTATTCTTATTCTTTGAAACAAAGGATTGTTCATACTGATCTTCACAAGTTTTCTTTAAGAACTATTGAAAGAACTGTTCTTAGTGCACCACCTCCTTTCCTTAGTACACCAGTTCACCCGCTTAGTGCACCACCTTCGAGGTTTAGTACACCAGTTCAAGTTTCTTTAAATACACTACCTCGAGGATTTAAACACACCAGCTACAAGTCAACTGCCGATCTTGACCTATCCAATCAGGAATTTAAAAGTTCGAATCAAAAGCACTCTTTTTCAAATGAAAGAGATCGAGGTATTGGTGAAAATTTTCTAAGAATTAATAAGACCGAGAAGCAAGACGATTCTCCTGCCCCCACATTCGAGACAGATGAACAAACATACGCCTTGGTCACACTTCCTGAAAAAAGCTTGGTAAGTAACACAGCCGGTAACGAAGCTAAAATACACTTATTCAACACATTAGAATATCTGATCACCTTTGGTAACGGAGCTCGGGATGGGGCTTCGATCATCCACGATGAGGTTCACGATCGGGTAAAAGAGATGCTTGCCCTACTATTGGAAAGGAAAAAGCGTTCAGAGCCATTTGAACTGATGGGATTTAGCAATCAAACCAAGAACAGAGAACGATACTTAGATCAATTGATCCATTACGCCTGGGTGCAAAAAGAACATGAAGAAGGTACCCATCCCGGAAAACGGTATTATACCAGTGAAAGTAGTAAGAGAATTTTAGAATTGATGTAAATGAAATTTCAAACACAAAAACGTCAAAAAATTCAGTCCAGAGCCGGAGATGAATGTGATAAGATTATAATCCAGTTTGATTTATGAATCCAATAGACCCAGAAATTGAGCAAATAGCCCAAATTATTAAGCACCATCGAAAGCTGGAAACGAAGCAGCTCACACGGCCGGATAAAAACCTGGCTGTAGCACTGTCTAATGTGTACTATTTCGGTGAAAACAAAAAAATATGGATCACCCCAAAGGAAAATTTGGGAGGAACTCATAGGCAAACCGATATCACGGGATTTACAACTGCTCCAATTTCAGGGGGTCAAACCACCTTGTCCGGGGATGGAGATGTGGTTTATAAAAACTCCAAGTTGGCTGAAGTTCTGATTCGCAATTTTTCCGGCAAGCATTTGGTTCCGACTCCATTGGGGGAAAAGGAAATTGAGATTTTTAACTTCACCCATTATTCTCCCAACCCACACCATTCAGAAGCTTCCGATTTGGTATTCAACCTGCAAGAAGACAGGTCATTCAAATTCAATTCTTTATCAATCATTCTGGACGGGATTTCAAAACTTGAAGAAGAAATCCAATCCATTGAGCAGGACCAGAAAAGGCTAAAGGAGGATGATTTAGAAGAACTACTTCTGATCACACAAAGACTCGAAAAAACAAAAAAAAGGCAGGAAGAACTGGTAAGAGAAGCCCAACAGTTTATCCGGGTTAGTGCTCAGCTCAGACATCAACCGATTCTTGATCCTTGGCAAGAGTTGATCAAACGATCCAATGTGTTTTCCGGAACCATGGCAATAGATGGAGGTCCGGGCACAGGAAAAACCACTTCTCTCATTCAGCGAATCAAATTCCTGACAGATCGACAAGCTATGTTGGGTATTTCAGGCACCGGAAAAGAGGAAGAGGGTTATCTCCAAAACACAAGCCCAGCCCGAATTGAAGCGCTATTTGGCAGGGAGAATAATTGGGCCTTTTTTACGCCAAACGAATTGCTGAAACTCTTCCTCAAAAACAGCATGAGTGAAGAGGGATTGTTGGTCGATGATTCCAAAGTCCTTATTTGGAAGGATCATCTGGATGTTTTGATGAGGCAATATCGCCTGGTCAATCCTGAAACTCAGAACCCTTTCCTTATTCTAAGAAAAGACCGCGATAAAGAACTACTTCCGCATGACGCAGAGGCCTTGAACCAAATTGTTACAGCTTTCAGAACACATTTTTCAGGACAAATAGTCAATAGATTAAACCGTGTTTCTTCTATTGATGTAAGTCGATTCAAATGGAAAAACATAGCCCTTTCCATTCAGAACTACATCAAAAAGGACAATAAAGAATACTCACCTGAAGACTTAATTCGACTCTTTTTTAACCTTCAAGAAACCTATGAAAAAGAGGTAAAGGAGCTCACGGGTGAATTCTCTGAGATTCTGAATAAATCTGCGGCACGTCTCCTCAAACTTCTTCAATCGAATCCGGAGTTTAAGACAAAAACTTTTGCCTTTGCAGAGGAGTGGAAACGTAACACGAACTCTACGGACGAAACCGAAGAAGAGCTTGAAGACGAAGACTTGGAGGATAATTCCTCTGACTTGGAAACTTTTTTATATGGCAAATTCAAGGTTTTAATAAAAAATACAGCGCTTTCGAGCTATGACTTTTCTATATCTATCAGTAAAAAATTTAGAGAATTTGCAGCTATCATAAAGCCTTACGAGGATTTTGAATCCTTTGAGGAGTTCGACAGAATCGGTCAGTTGGCATACTTTTCTAAGTATTTCGCCCTTTCAGTTCGTGGATTAGCCGCCAATATGGTGGTGGAAATTCCCCGGGCTTACAAATCATTTAGAAAAGCAGAGCTTGACTCCAAAGTCCATCCATGGAATTTTGACTTACTTCATTATTTGGTTGAAGACGAGGGAAGCAAAAAGCGGATTCATCCTGACGAGCAGGCTTTCCTAATTTATTTTATCAATTCATTCATCAAGCTCAGCCACAAAGTTTCTCAACCCAAATCAAAAGAAATAAATCACTCATATTTTCAAGCTTTCCGCCAAGTGTCCCTCCCGGTTATTGGGGTAGATGAAGCCACAGATTTTCATTTGATTGATCTCTTGGCAATTCACAGTTTGGGCCATGTGGAGATTTCATCTGTTACCTTCTCTGGAGATATCATGCAGCGACTTACCCAACGAGGTATTCGTTCCTGGGACGAACTTGAAAGATTTATCGATTTCTTCTATGTCATGCCATTAAAAATTTCCTACCGACAAAGCCCAACTCTTTTGGAAGTGGCCAGTTCGATTTACCAAAAAGCCACAGGGAGATCGGTTCAATACAAAAGCTTCACAGAACGTGATCCGCTTGAACCCAAGCCTCTTTGGTTTAAGAGTGATCAAGAGGATCAGAAAATCACATGGATCGCGCAACGGATTCAAGAGATATACTTCGCATATGGTAGCAATACCATTCCTTCTATTGCAATCTTCCTTGCAGATGAGGATCATGAAATTGACAAATTCACCGATAAGCTAAATGACACCGATGAATTGGCAGATCACGGGATTCAGGTTCGTGCATCCAAGGATGGAAAAGTTTTAGACAGTAAAAATGTGGTTAGAGTTTTCCCTATTGAATACATCAAAGGCCTTGAATTTGAAGCCGTGTTTTTTCACAACCTTCAGAACCTGACTGAAAGAGGCCAATCCCCTGAAATGGTCATGAAGAACCTATATGTAGGCCTATCAAGAGCCACATTCTACATGGGAATAACTTCAAAAGTAGAAGGTGAGCAGTTTGAATTTCTAGACAACCTTTTTGAAAGAAAGGCGCTCACTTGGAATTTGAAAACATTGAAATACAATCAATCTACCGACTAATCCTTTTGTATCGTGAAACTTCAATTCAAAGAACAATTTTTCCAGTTACAGGCCGTCAAATCGGTGATTGATGTATTTCAAGGCCAGCCCCTGAAATCCAACACCTTCACTCTGGAGCGAAGCAAAGAGCTGATCCGAAAAGCTAAAGAAGCTGCCTTGGGTACCAAAGGCATTGAATTTGAAAATGACCTAATGGAGGACATTGGCTACCGAAATCCTACCATACAAATCGGCCCTGATGTCGTCCTGGCCAATATTCAGGAAATCCAGCGAAGAGAAAATCTGATGGAGAGCCCGCAACTTCAGAAGCCGAAAAGCAATCTTGGCTACAACCTGACCATCGAAATGGAAACGGGTACAGGTAAAACCTATACCTATATCCGAACGATGTATGAGCTCAATAAGCACTATGGCTGGAGTAAATTCATAGTGATTGTTCCTTCTATCGCCATCCGGGAAGGGGTCTATAAAACATTCCAAGTCACTCAGGATCACTTTCAGGAGCTGTATGGGCACCGAATAGCGCCTTTCATTTACAATTCCTCCCGACCTCAGGATATCGAAAACTTCGCCTCAGATTCACGGATCTCGGTGATGATTATCAATACCCAAGCATTCAATGCAAGAGGTACTGACTCTCGAAGAATCTATATGGAGTTGGATCAGTTTGGTAGTAGGAAACCCATTGAGATTATCTCCCAAACCAACCCTATTCTGATCATTGACGAACCGCAGTCTGTCGAAGGGGAAAAAACCATGGACAGCATGCAGGATTTCAATCCTTTGTTCACCCTTCGCTATTCTGCTACTCACAAAACTGAATACAATAAGATCTATAGATTGGATGCCCTCGATGCATACAATCAGAAACTGGTCAAGAAAATCCAGGTTAAGGGAATCAATATAAAGGGTTCAACAGGAACGACCGGCTACTTATACCTCGAGCAGATTCAGCTTAGCACTACCAAACCACCTCGGGCAGTGGTGGAATGGGAAGTCCGATCTGCAGGCGGACAAGTCAAGCGCAAAAGACAAGCACTCGACAAAGGAGCTAATTTCTTTGATCTATCTGATGGAATGCCACAATACAAAAACTGGATTCTGACCGAAATCGACGGATATCGCAATCAGATCACTGTCAATGGGATGGTTATCCAGGCGGGTGAAGCTGTGGGAGATTTGGATGAAAAGACCTTCCGGAGAATTCAGATCCGGGAAACCATTCAGTCTCACTTTCAAAAGGAAAAACTCCTTTTCAAAAAAGGAATTAAGGTTCTTTCGCTGTTCTTCATCGACTCGGTGGACAAATACCGTGTCTATGACAAAGATGGGAATGAGGAGCTGGGTGAATATGCCAGGATTTTCGAGGAGGAATACAACCTTCAGCGCAGTGAATTTCTTGACCTTTTCAATGAGGAATACAATACCTACCTGCACGATACCGATCCGGGAAAATTGAAGGCCTATATGCCTACCGATTACCTGGACTACCTCAATCGCGATGATGCCAGCAAGGTTCACAATGGATACTTTTCGATCGACAAAAAGAAGAAAATGGTCGATCCCACTGTCAAGAGAGGTTCAGACGAATCGGATGATATATCCGCCTATGATTTGATCATGAAGGATAAGGAGCGCTTGTTGAGCTTTGATGAACCTACGCGATTTATCTTTTCCCACTCCGCTTTGAAAGAAGGCTGGGACAATCCTAACGTATTTCAGATTTGCGCTCTAAAGCAATCCGATTCTACGGTCAGGAGAAGACAGGAAGTAGGTCGTGGTATGCGCCTTTGTGTCAATGACCATGGAATCCGTCAAGATTTTGAAACAGTTGGCGATGAAGTCCACGAGCTCAATAAGTTGACGGTGGTCGCTTCTGAAGCCTATGAGAAATTCGCAAAAGGCCTTCAGGATGAAATTGCGGCTACCCTCAAAGATAGACCGGTAAAAGCGGACGAGCGATTCCTGATCGGAAAACTCATTACAGATGGCAAAGGCCTTCAAGTGAGAATCAATGATGATCAAGCCAGAAAGATCAATCGGCTCCTTTACAAAGCAGATATTCTGGATGAAAACGACTCGATTACCAGCATAGGCCGAGAGAAAATCGAAGCGAATCAGATTCCTGTTCCCGAAGAATTGATCCCATTCAAGGAGGATATTGTCAAATTGCTGAAGTCAGTGTACAGTAGCGAAGTAATGAAGCCTGAGAATGATCGTGGAATGGTTACGGTCGGGGTCAACAAGAATTTTTATCGGGAAGAGTTCCGGGCACTTTGGAATAAAATCAATATCAAGAGCATCTACGAGGTTCAGTTCGACTCTGAGAAACTGATCCGAGATTCCAAAATCCGAATCAATAAAGACCTGTATATTTCAGATCGGATTTATGAGGTGAAGACAGGTGAATTCAAAGGTGGAGAAAAGTCAGATGTAGAATCCAATTCCGCATTCTCTGACACGAATAGAACCCATGGAAAAATCCGCGAGGATATCTACACCAATGCTACTTATGACCTGGTTGGAGAACTGGTTCAGCAGACCAATCTGACCCGGAGAACCATTGTGGAAATCCTGAAATCTATCGAACCCCACAAGTTTGTGATGTTCAGGAAAAACCCGGAAGAGTTTATTATGAAGTGCAGTTCCCTGATCAATGAAGTCAAGGCAAGCTTGATCATTCATAATATTGTGTACCATAAGACAGACGAGAGATATGATGCAGCCACGGTCTTTACCAATGATAAGCAGGCCCTAAGACAGTCAGAACAGCTTAAAAAGCACATCTATGACTTCCTGATCTCAGATTCCAAGACCGAGGCTGAATTTGCCAAAAACCTGGAATTGAGCACGGCAGTCACGCTATACGCCAAGCTTCCTCAGAGCTTCTATATCACCACACCAATTGCCAGATTCAGTCCGGACTGGGCAATAGTATTTGATAAAGAGCAAACCAAATATGTCTATTTCGTGGCCGAAACCAAAGGTTCTGAATCAGAAATGGAACTGAAAGGAATCGAGCAATTAAAAATCCACTGTGCAGACGAACACTTCAAAGCCATATCCGGTGCAGAAGTCAAATTTGCCAAGGTGGCGAGTTATGAAAGGATGTTGGAGATAATCAACTAAAAAGAAGAAATGGCTGATTTAGAATACATCTGTCCAATTCCGAAGAAATGGCATGAAATTCACCAACTCCTTCTCAATTTTTGGGGAAAGAACTCTGGAATTCCTGGAAAAAAAACCACCGATACCTTTGATTTTGGCAGGTTGGAATTTCAGCGAAGATTGGCAAAAAAAGGAAAGATGGCTCAACACATTAAGTTGGGCGAAGGAAATGCACTGTGATTTTTTGATTCCTGAATTAGATCCTAATGAAAAATACAAAGGATGAATTTAATTGATAACATATCTACCCGCCTTGGAGATGATCTGAAGCAAGAGATCAAACGAGGAAGTAAGATGGCAATTGCTGCTTCTTCCTTCTCTATTTATGCTTTTGAGGCATTGAAGAAAGAGCTCCGAGGAATAGAGCAATTGAGGTTTATTTTTTCCTCTCCGGCATTTGTGGAAGAGAAATTCCAAAAGCAGTCCAGGCAGTTTTACATCCCTCATATCTTCAAGGAAGCAGATCTCTGCGGGGGTGATTTCGAGCTTCGATTGAAAAATGAACTCACTCAGAGAGCTATAGCGAAAGAATGTGCAGCTTGGGTAAAAGAAAAAGTCCAATTCAAATCCAACTCCCAAGTCAACCAACCACTTTATGGAATGATCCATACGGTGGATAAGGAAGGAAATGGAATTGCTTATACCAACATCAACAACTTCACCACTGCCGACTTAGGTTTTACCCCAAAGCAAGGCTTTCCTACACTGATTCACAAAGTAACCGCGCCTGAAAGCAAAGCCTACCTGGACTGGTTTAATCAGGTGTGGAACACTCAAGATAGCCTTCAGGATGTAACTGCTCAG
The DNA here is from genome assembly GCA_018336015.1 of Algoriphagus sp. Lineage (GTDB taxonomy): Bacteria > Bacteroidota > Bacteroidia > Cytophagales > Cyclobacteriaceae > Algoriphagus > Algoriphagus aquatilis. The sequence continues at coordinate 42,112 of JAGXQZ010000051.1, forward strand.
GTTCAGGAATACTTTGAAAATGCTTTCAAAGAGAATAGCCCTGAGTTTATCTATTTCATTACGCTATACAACATCTTCAATGATTTCCTGGAAGACATCTCAGCTGAAACACTTCCCAATGATCAGATTGGGTTTAAGGAGACGCTGATTTGGAACACCATGTACAACTTCCAACGCGATGCTGTCATTGGCGCCATCAACAAGTTGGAGAAGTTCAATGGATGTATTCTGGCCGATTCTGTTGGTCTCGGCAAGACGTTCTCAGCATTGGGTATCATCAAATACTATGAGCTCCGAAACAAGGATGTGCTGGTGCTTTGCCCCAAAAAGCTGGAAGCGAACTGGAACACCTATCGAAATAACGACAAGGATAATTTTTTGGCAAAGGACAGGTTCCGCTATGATGTACTTTTCCATACTGACCTAAGCAGGGATAAAGGCTTTAGCAATGGCCGTGACTTGGAACGAGTTAACTGGGGGAATTATGGCCTAGTCGTCATTGACGAATCACACAATTTCAGAAACAATAATCCCAACTCGGACCGGGAAAATCGATACCAAAGGCTGCTCCGTAAAATCGTTCAGGAAGGCATTGAAACCAAAGTTTTGATGCTCTCTGCCACGCCAGTCAACAACAGGTTCAATGACCTTAAAAATCAGTTGGCATTGGCTTATGAAGGTTCTCCTGAAAAGATCGATGAGAAGCTGGATACCAATCGAGGCATAGAACAAATTTTCCGTCGGGCTCAAACTGCGTTCAATACTTGGTCGAGGATGGATCATACAGTCAGAACCACAGAGACCTTATTGGACATGCTGGACTTTGACTTTTTTGAAGTATTGGACAGTCTTACGATCGCAAGGTCCAGGAAGCACATCACTACCTACTACGATACAAAAGATATTGGCGAGTTCCCATCCCGGAATCAGCCTGTCTCTATCCAAGTTCCCTTGAGCCACTACGCTTCGATTACCTACCAAGAAATCGCAGAGAGCTTGGTCATGCTGAACCTATCGGTGTATTCTCCCATGAATTACATCAAGCCCAGCAAAATCCCGTTCTACGAAGAAATCTATGACCAGAAGGTTGGAACCGGAAGACTGAGGCAAAAAGATCGGGAAACCAGCTTGAAAGTCCTTATGCGAATCAATCTGCTAAAGCGATTAGAAAGCTCAGTGGATTCCTTTCGGATTACTCTTAAAAATATCCGAAGCCAGATTCAGGCAGCACTGAACGCTATTGAAAAGGGCGATCAATCAGATACCTATTCAGGTATCGAAGCAAATTGGGGAGATGAAGAATTTGACTGGGATTCTTCCTGGGGAGATGAAGAGCAAGTTTTCGGAAAGAAGGTCAAAATACACGTAGCTGACATGGACACTCGAAAATGGGGTGAGGACCTTGGAGAAGATCTTTCGGTTATTGACGGTCTTTTACTTGAGATCTCTGAGATAAAAGGGAAAAATGACGCCAAGCTTCAAAAGCTGAAGCAGATAATTTCTGAGAAGATTGAAAATCCTTTTAATTCCAACAACAAAAAGATACTTGTTTTCACGGCCTTTGCAGACACAGCTAACTACCTGTATGAGAACTTGAAAGATTTCTTACAGGAAAACTTTGAACTCAATACAGCCATCATCACCGGCTCAAGAAGGTCATGTACTTCGAAAAGAATCCCAACCGACTTAAATGCATTGCTGACTTGCTTCAGTCCCATGTCAAAAAACAAGGATCTGATCTTTCCCAAAATCAAGGATTCAATTGAATTGATCATTGCCACAGATTGTATCTCCGAAGGACAAAACCTTCAAGATTGCGATTACATGATCAATTATGATATCCACTGGAATCCTGTCCGAATTGTCCAACGGTTCGGGAGAATAGACCGGATAGGTTCAAAGAACAAAACTATCACCATGGTCAATTTCTGGCCAGACATCACTCTTGATTCTTATATCAATCTCAAGCAAAGAGTCGAAAGCCGCATGGCCATTACCAATATGGCAAGTACCGGCGATGACAACTTGCTAAGAGTGGAAGAACAGGAAATGGAGTATCGAAAAATCCAGCTTCAGAAACTTCAAAAGGAGGTAATTGACTTGGAGGATTTAAGAGAAGGCGTGAGTATCACAGATTTAGGCCTCAATGATTTCCGAATAGACCTTGCCAATTACATAAAAATATATGGTGACCCAAAGAGCATTCCTCAAGGCCTGCATGCAGTAGCCGGAGCCAAATTGAATCTACCTCCTGGAGTAATCTTCGTATTGAAGAATATCAATACGACCGTTAATATAGATAAGCTGAATAGGCTTCATCCCTACTACATAGTCTATATTTCTGAGGAAGGTAAGATCGTTCACAGCCACTTGGAGGCTAAAAAGAATCTGGATGACTTCAGAGCCATCGCCAAAGGACTTACTGTTCCTGATCGAAAATTATGTGAGCAGCTTTCTGTGGAAACTGATGAATACCGGGAAATGGATCATTATTCATCTTTACTTAAGAAGGCGATAGGAACGGTCTTGAAAACAGAGGAAGAAAAAGATGTTCTAAGCCTGTTCAAGTCAGGCGGAACCACCGCATTAGTGGAAAAGATCAAGGGCATTGAAGATTTTGCATTGATTTCATTTTTAATCGTGAAGTAAATGGTCTGGTACAGCCAACTACCCAAGCCGACCCTGGTCAACAAAGTAATCCCAAAAAATGCCTTTGATCCTTACTGTTCAGCCCAGAAGAAAAGGCTCTTTATCGATAAGATTGAAAGGATCAGATGGACCCATAAGCTGGCATGGGAAACCACCAACCTTCCTGCTCATTACGTTAAAGAAATTCAGTGCTTTGAAGTTGAGCTTCGCCAAGAAGAAGGAATAGAAGAAGTCATTCGAATCATTGATCGGGCAATACCTTACCCGATTTTGTTCAAATTGATTTTGGGAGATTTCAGAAAATGGCAGATTTCGAAAAAGCATCCTAACCCAACAAATGAAGACAATGCAGTGATTGATTGGACCTTTGAATCACCTTGGTCAACCCATCAAACCGATCTTCCTATCGAATTGAAAATAAGTCTGGATGAGGTATTCCGAAAGCTTTGCCTAACTGTCGCAGGAGAAAAGGAAGAAATCTCAGCAAGCATCGATCAGCTGGTAATCCGAAAAAAAGAGATTCAGGAATTGGAGACCAAAATCAACAAAATCAAAGCCAGCATATCCAAGGAAAAACAGTTTAATAAAAGGGTTGAATTGAATTTGGAGCTGCAAACTTTGGAGAAAAGTCTAGCGACACTTAATCCTTATCACAAATAAAAAATAGATTAGGTAAGAAGCTAGAGCCGATAAATACCCAGGTCAACTGAGGCTTTTCGACTAATTTTATATTCTGAAAAAGATTTATGGGTGAAAAAATTAGAGTACGAAGGACCTTTTTCAAGATTATTCAGAATCTGGTACTTTAAGAGATTACCAGTTTCAGTTAAATTCCATATTGAGGCATATATTTTTTAACAGAGAGTTTATTTTGACATAGAGCCTACTTTCCTTTATAATCCTGTCATCTCCAAATTGGGGAAAATATTTTTTTAAAATACTCATCAGCAATTAATTGGGATTTTTGCAATTCAGAATCCGAGAAGTGTTCTGTCAGAAGATCTAGCCATTGGAAAAATTCCGAACCTCTTTCAGAATCCCGATTCCAACTTTCAAGAAGATTCGTTGATTCATCACAGGGATGAGATATCCACCACAAAGATGTATTCGTGGAGTTGGTTTTTTGATGAATCAAGATTTTTGATTCACTAACAAACTGACGGAAAGAGGTAAACGGTGAAGGATCACCTGACCGATCATATTCTTTTTGCTTACGCTGAGAAAAAGTCAAACCACAAAGGAAAGTAATTAAAAAAATAGTATCTTCCTCATAAAGATCAGGGGAATAAATTAATAGATGCATTTTCAGATAGATCAAAACAACAACAGCTGACCTAAAAGGTCTATAGCTATAAGAAAGATTTTCATACCCTCTATTGAAAGAGTTGTAAACATCTCTTGTTTCATTTTCAAACCAAACCAAAAATGCATAGGACAAGATTTTTTTCCATTCGAAAACTTGGGCGTTCTCTGGTCCATTAACCGAAACAAGGGAATACGCTTTGTAAGGACTAAAATCCTCAATTGGCTTTTGATAAACTTTCATCTCAGGATACCAAGGAAAAAGAGACGGGATGGACTGCTTTGAAATAGATGGGACAATACAATAGCGAATACCTCCAAAAGGTCTTACCGTTGAACTGAATAAAAACCCAGAAGAAGAAAAACCGTCAAATTCAATCCATTTGTTAGAGATGATTTCCTTACCAAAGATCTTTTTCTGAAAAATTTCTTCTAGAAAAAGAAAGATTTCCTTGGGCTCGATTTCCCTCGATTCACAAGGGTAAAGATTCAGATGAAACTCCACCGGATCGTAAATGCTTAAATCGGGTGTTTTAAAGGATGCGAAAAAACGAAACTGACCAGTGTGTATACCTTCCAGCCCTAAAGTTGGATAACGCTTGGTGAACTCTTTTTTCACCAGATTAAAAATCAAATCCGAAACCATAGAGGCAAAAGCTAGGTAACCCTCATCTATGACATAATTTTTTAATTTTGGTCTGAGAAAATCATTAACAGGCATAGAAACTGTATTTAAGTGATTACAAGCTAAATCAAATGAAGCGAATTCCGAATTGACATAGATTGGACTTTGGTTTCTGATTAGATCAACAAATTCTCACCTGAATTACAATGGCAGACCAAACGGATTACTTTAAGTATTTCCTTAAAATTTAACTTAATATCTATTTGGGGTACCATAAACAAACGACCAAAATAAATCTAGGCAAAAAGTTTTTTCAATCTCCTCTACTGAATTTTTGAAGTTAGTTTCGGTTATGACCATAAAAAAAGCCCCGAAGGGCTTTTTTTAGGATTCTTCTGAATCAGACTCCTTGGCGGAGACATAGACGGTGTGGGTTTTGCCGTACTGATCAGGTTCTTTGAGCTTAGCAACATTGAACTTCACGTAGGTTTCTCCTTCGTATTCGAAGCTATGATTTTGGAGTTCAGCCAGGTTGAGGCTTACTTCTACAATGTTCCTATTTTCGACTTGCTTTCCTTTACCGATGTACTTTTTTGAAAATGCCATGATATTTTGGTTTTAGATAAAATTTATGCAGGTCATTTAGGAGGGCAGAGAAGGAGAAGAAAAATTAGAATTTAAAAACTGGGAGGCAGTCCGTAGGAAACCCCTTTTTTCGGAAATTCTGCTGAAAGCCCCAATTTTTTGAAACTGAAAGGCTATCCGACCTTTGTGCATACAATTGGATAAAACCGGAATAGGGCACTTTGAAAATAACCGATGGAGAATAGAATGAAACAATGATATTTAGGATGTTAAGTAGGTTCTTTGGGCAATTGATCTATTTCATCTCTGACAAATTGATGAATTTGTTGGAATAGAGTTTTACAGTGATCTACTGTATCCAAACCCCGATAATTCCAGTTAAAATCATATTTGATAGTTGTGATTTTTGATCGATTGACGATTTCGGTTTCCTTGCTCTTTGCAACAAACCCAAATTTCATATCGTTTTTTGGATTATGTTTTAAATCATTAGCTATGTCCTTCTTTGGAATCGCACCATCAATTTGGTCTGAAAAAAAACTTTCAACTTCCTCTTTCTTTAGAGGATAAATTTTTTTCAAATAATCCTTTAGGGAGAACGCAACTTGTGTGAAACAAAAAATACGGTAATATAATATATCCTCTCGCTTCCTCCTGATTAAGTCGACCTTTTTATGAAGTTCCCTATTCTCTGGTGTTTCAGGAATAGGTGTATCATATTCAAAACCCATCTCCAAAAAAGCATCTTTTTTCAGTTCACGGAATGCGTCTTCAATTTCTTTTAAAGCTAATTTAAGACCATTGAGTCTGATATGAATTTGTCTATTTACCATCTTATTCAGTCGCAAATTAATTATAAGAGGAAGTCCACCGTAGGAAACCCATTTTTTTCGGAAATTCTGCTTAAAGTCCCAATTTTTTGAAACTGAAAGGCCATCCAACCTTTGTGCATACAATTGGATAAAACCGGAATAGGGCATTAATTCATGCTGTAAATAAGCGGGTAAAACAATCATTAGAAGTCTCTCACTTGAATTCTTGAAGATCATCTTAAGAGAAATTGCCCACTCAGTTCAATAGTGGAAAATCACATTAGTTTGCCGAAATCCTTGAACTCAGCTTCCTTCAAGAGCTCATTCAATTTTCCTTTTCTGACCTTGTTGGCTTCCATTTGCTCAAAGGAGAGGAGAAGTTTTAGAAGCATTAATCTGAGCTCCTTATCCTTCAAATCGATCCCGTTTTGCCTAAATGATTCCTCAACGAAAGATTTTGCATTGTAAGGATACACCACTTGACCTTTAAAGGCTGCGTCTGCCGGGTATACCACTTCATTGTACATATTCATGAGGACGATGCCATCATCCGCCTTATCCAGTAGGTTCAAGGCGTTTTCTACTACTTTTTTGATACTCATGGAGTGTTAAGTTTCTGGTTTAAAAATAGGCAAATGTTCCCGACATGAAATTTCCTCTTGACTTATTGAAATGTAATCTCTTCAGCAAATAGAAGCGAAGTTGGTCTAGGAAGAGGAGCTTCATAATTAAAATACCGACGAACAACCTTAATAGCTAAAAAACTGACTGCAGCAAGGCTGGAAAGACTACCTATACTAGTTTCCCCAAAGGATTGCATTAGTTCTAAGCCCAGACTGTAAATTGTCTTAAGAGTATCAACAAAATCGCCAAAGCCTCATATTTAAAGAAAACCGTGTGGATTTAAATTAAGAATTCACTTTAATTTCCCTTTTTCTCGTTCAAGAAGAATTGAATCTTTAACTGCCTTTTCTGAGGCCTTTTCTTTTTCAATTTGATCCGATTTGTTACTTAAAAATTTAGATTTAAAAATTATTTTTAAACTATGGAAATTATCTGTCTCATCAATATAATCAAAGTTATTATATCCAAATTTTTTTCTGGCTTCACCTTCAAATTCTATAATTGCTTCTACGGAATTTTCCGCTGAAAAATATTCATTTTTAAATTTTCTATAATCTTCAAGAATTTTTGAATTTGGGAAAGAGCCTATGCTAATCAAAACTATCTCCAAAAGAACTTCATGAGATGGAAAATCCCATTTTATTTGTCTCGAATCAGGTGTGTTGAAACCTAATTTTTCTATATTTTTTGGTTCTCCGTACTTATCTAAAAAAATTGTTTCAATCTGATCAATATCAAATTTTGTCAAAAACCCGTATGGTCTAAAATCGCTAGAACCTCCTTGAATTTCCATTTGAATCATTTCTACTGAATCGTTAAGAGTTTTGATTAGAATCCGGTCAAATTGTCGCCCTAAAAGACTACCATATTCCTCCTCAGATCGCCCTTTAACAAAAATTTTTGTGTGATTGTCTTGTAACTTAAATTCCTTCTGCTCTAAAAATCCTTCAAGAGAAAGCGCCTTTAAAGGCACATTCAATTCAAGGTTTGCAAAAACCTTAATCGGATCCCAAGTTATTTCTCCATCATTTGTTATCTCATCCGAAGAATTCCCATCCTTTTCTTTACATGAGAATAAATTTAAGATCAAAGTTGTAGAAAATATTATCCCTAAACTTTTTAAACCTAATAGATTAATAAGTGGTTTTTTTCTCATTTTTATCAACTCAAGAGTTTTAGCTTTTAAGATTCTGTTAAAAAACACCTAGTAGGAATGACAGCTAACATGTAATTCACAAATTGAAAACAGTTCCCATTTTAAAAGTTTATCATATCCTTGAATTGGTGTCGAATTTCTCTTATAATCTTCAATATATTATTTTCCAGAAGGCAGGAAATCCTGCATTAAAGAATTGGTCAAGAAACTTTTTTTTGAACAAACGTCTGTTTGATCAAAAGAATAGATTTAAATGGATGCCGGAACAAGAATCCGTTGTTTTTAGTAGGTAATCATAAGATGATTTTACTCAACAATTTTAATTGGTTCTAATTTCAGGATCGGTTCGATCACCTGCTCAATATTGTCAACTTAAGTCAATTTTTAAAATTAAGGTTGTTTCTGGTATAAAGAAAGGCAAATTTTTTCGATATGAAATCCCCTTTAGACCTATTGAAATGTAATCTCCTCTGCCAGCGGAACCGATGTTTGCCCAAAAGGAGCTGCCTTATAATCGTATTGGCGATAAACTTCCCCATCTGCCAAAACACTAACTTTTGCCGAAAGCGGCTGGAAAGAATCATTCGCTTGTCCTCCTAAAGGAATTGCATTAAACACAAAACCTAGACTGCGAATAGGTGCCGAGGAAGTAGCAGAAATGGTTGGAGCATCGGGTCTAAAGGAAATCGTGTAAGTATTGCCTTGTTCGATCACCTGAGTCCAGTCAAGCTGGGCTGGCTGGTCCAAAACAGGAGCGACAAAAGTGGAAGTCCCTCTTAGCATACTGTGTACCGAAAAGGTCACCAAATAGTCCGTGTAATTGCCTTGCATTTCTACTTTTACGGTCACCGATTTTTCAACAAGCCTTGGAGTCTCATCCTCAGAAGAACAGCTAAAAGAAAAAATAGCCATAGCAATCAGTACTAGATAATTCAGTTTTCTCATGGTATCAATTGGTTTAGTTTGAAAATTCAGTTTAAAACATTGGAGACAGAATCAAATGATTAAAACGGTACGGTGGCTCTCCTCTCACCGATCGATTTCTTGATTTGGTATAGGTGAAACGAACAATTCTTTAAAAGCTGTGTCATAAAACCTGATTTTCTTCGCTTCCGGATCAGCCTCGATGACTACGGACTGCCCATTTTCCAGAGTAGCTTTTGCAGCATTTCCTCTTCCTATACTTGAAATAAGGGTTTCCTTTTCCTGCTGACTGTCGAGTTCTTTGATAGGATACTTTTTCAATTCAGTTTCCAGGTGGAATCCATGATCCTGATAGAACTTTTTATAGGAGTAATTCCCTTGCTCATTCAGCTTTTCAAAATCCAGCTTGATCCAGATGGATTCAATCTTTTCTCCGGAACCTTCCTTCACCTGACCGACTTCACCAGGAGCCAATACCGTGGCATCCATTTGCCTATTTAGAATGGCTTTTTTATGGATACAAGCCCCTCTGAGCAGATTATAGGCCTCTTTGGCCGTTACGTCATTTCCTTTCCCAAAAGGAAAAGCATTTTGTATTTGATCGTTCAGGCAAACTCTTAAATAGTCAAGAAAGTAAATATTAGAAGCAGGCGATTTTGAAAAATTCAACTCATAATTCACCTTGTCTTTTCTTATGCTACCTTCTTTTTGGAAAGCATCAAACTCAGCCGAAACTCCTATTTTGAATTGGTCTAGCCTCTCAGAAATTTTGGCTTCCAAAGCGGCACTCAAAGAAGTCCCAAAGCCCAGGTATTTCAGATTCTTTTTAAGGAGTTCGAGATTATTGTTTTCCATAAATCAAATTGACTGACAAGCAAATGAATATAGCTAAACCATTTTAATTGAGCTCATTCCAATTGAGCTGATTCAGATGATAAAACGATTCTACCCCCCTCTGTTTCGGCTTGAATGTGCGAACTGTTTGTACAATCCCTTGAGAAATACAGTAGGTTCGAAGAGAGAAACTGAATAGTGATTCCGTAGATTCCTTATTCGTTTTTTGGCTCTTAACCTGAACCAAATCTTTGGACAACCTATACCTACAATCCCGGTCATGGATAAGGTCCTGAATTTTGCAATCCATTATCCTGCCCAAAATCGAGGTACTGAATACAGTATTGACTTTAGCCTTTTTGGGGATTTCCAGAAATGCCCGATCCAATAACTCTTGATCAAACTGGGCCCCAACCACCAAAAAACCTGCCTCTTCAAATGATATCCTTGATTTGAACTGATTGGCGAAATAGATCAGGGAAGCATAGGAATCCGAGACAAAAACGGACCTAGTATTTCCTGACATGTTAAGAACAGATATCCCAAAGGAAGCCTGTTTAAGCCGATGTAAGCTCAAGATCTCACAGTCCACTTGCTTTCCATTTAGATCGAAAAAGTCGAAGGTTATTCTTCCGTCTCGATCCTGGGAGGCAAACTTGCCAAAAAGGTGCTGGATGTCTTTTTCAACCCCCTTATAGGTCAGCATATCAAATTTCCCGGTCAAAATCATTATCTGGTTGTTCGGTGGCTCTTCTTGGATTTCTTCCATCTTCGGTATCTATGCTGTTCAGACCCTTGATTTTTTGGATATCAAAATCTTGTCTGACTGACTTCGGAAGAGAGGTATCTGCCGAAATTTTGGAATATTCCTCCTTGACATTGTTCAAATCTCTCACCGCATCCCAATCTTTTGGATTTCTCGAAATCCTGCGTTCAACCTGTTTCTGAACTTCTTTGATAGCCTGAAGATACCCTTCACTGTAGGCCTTTTCCTCCTGACTTTCCTTTCCTATCATTTTGTTGATGCCTGTGATCAAAAGATAAGATATCCCCCCATCTACTAACACTGAAAGTACCAATCCTGATTTATTGGATCGGATACCCTTAGGTGAAGATGGTGAAAGCTGCAACTCTGTTCCATCTGCCAATTGCACGGTTTCTCCCTCTTTGTATTTCTTCTTTTGCTCAGGATTTAGCTCCAATCCATTGACAGATTGAGGGGCTTTGATCTCTCTGGGATTATAAGAAAGAAACTGATTGGTGCGCTCGTCATACTCGATGATTTCAGATTGGATATTTCCATCTTTATCCAAATAGCTTTTCTTGATATTGGCCAATTCCTTTCTGATAAGTTGGTTCTGTTCCAATTCACTCAAATCTGGATGGAACTTTGGCTCTTTATAGACTGGATCTATCCGTAGAGCAGGATTCCCATCTTCGCCTCTAACAATAGAAAGTCTTGCCGGTAATTTATCAATTAGTAAATCTTTCCCCCTTAAATCCCGCAACTCCACGACATCAGTCATACCCCCATTTTTCAATACATTGACTTCCTTTTCAGGTATTGTAAATTTTCCATTTTTGACCACGCCAAAAATCTCCAAGTCCTTCATCGGTAATCCGTTTTGATTCTTCATAATGCTTCAATTATTGGTTTGACAAATAAGTAAGTACATGTTCTTTGGTCCTGAGCTTGGCTATCATTTGAATGAACAGGACTGGATTGACGTATTCCTTTCCTTTTTTGATAGTCAAATGGAGGTGATCCCCCGTTGCCTTTCCCGAACTTCCTGAAATACCAAGCACGGTTCCCGGCAATACCTCTTCCGATTCGGAAACCCAGATTTGGGAAAGATGCCCGTAAATCGATTCATAGCTCCCATGTCGGACTTTGACAAAATTTCCCAAAAGAGGATCGCTCCCAACCCTCAGAATCTGCCCGTGCAGCATAGCATAAACCTTGGATCGGTTGGTCTTTAAATCGATACCCCGATGGAATTTCTTTGCTCCCGAAATTGGGTCAGATCGAAAGCCATAAGCTGAGGTCAAAAAAATCTCATCCAAGGGAAGCGAGGCAAGCAATAAAGCTGAATGATTTCCAACCTGAATTTCTTGAGCCACCAAGGGCTTCAGGTCAATTCCCTCAGGCGGGGAATCGGATTCAATCTTTTTCACTACTTGAACAGAACGACGTTCTTTTTGAAATTCTGGGGAATTGAATTGAGAAAATACCTTCCCTGCGACAAAAAGAAGAAGTAAGGTGCCAAGATTCCTTTTCATGAGTTTTCCGCTTAGTCTATTGTTGCCATTTCCCGGTGTTGCTCGATAATTTCGGTTACCTGCCGATGGATTTTCTCAAAATGCTTGGTGAGGACCTCTTCCTTTTTGCCTTTGAAATCATAGAATTTTGGAGTGGCTCGGTAGGAGTTTTCCTCCTGTCTTATCTCTTTCATATCGAGGTTGACCCGGCAATGGACATTTGAAGTTTTGTACTTCCCATCGAACTCGGTTCCCTCGGTTGCGATTATCCCGGCAATTTCCCCCGTATGCATGGAGGCAATCTTTCCAGCGGGAATCAGCGGATCATATCTCTCGTTGTAAGAAATCGATGTTTTATCCCGATCAATGGACACACTTTGCCCAAGCTGCTTTCGCTTTCCAAACATCATTTCCAGCCAGGATAAGGTGTCCTTATGGCGAACAGAACCGCAAAGCACATTGCCTATCACCGAGGTCATGGTTGAAGCGGTTTCCTTGCCCTGCAATTGGTTAAGCTGTGGGAGTTCCTGAAGGCCAAGCAAGACCGCTACCTTATTACTCCGGGCAGTTGAAATCAGGTTTTCAATTTTATGGATGTAAAAAGTCGGGGCTTCATCGGCAATCAAGGCAGTAGGAAGATTACCTTTTGTATTGATCAATCTTGTCAGCCTATTGATGATCACTGAATAGCAAGTCCCGGTGATGCTTTGGGTTTCGGTACTGTTTGCGAGTACCAGGATGGATGGTGAATTGGGATCAGAAATCTTGAGGTCAAAATCATCCCCACTGAATACCCAAGCAGTTTCTTTGGTATTCAATCTGGACAGGAAAATCTTCAAGGTACCCACCTGACCTTCCAACTGCTTGTACACCTTTTTCTCAAAAGCGCTGCGAAAGGGAGATACCATCGACCGCAATTCGGGATACTTGGTCAGGCAGTAAAAAATATCCTCGTAGTCTCGGTTGAGAAAATCCAGCACATGGGCAAAAGTAGAATACTTGCCTTCCTCATACCTGGATACAAAAAAGATACAGGCAGAAAGGAAGTTGATCGCCGATTGCTCGAAAAACTTATCTGCACCTCCCGTGGAATCGGATTTCTGAAGGGATTGGAAAATTGCTTCGGCTGTTTCTGAAGCATTGGCCACTGTCTTCAAATACCTCCGATTTATGGGATTGATTCTCCGGGAATATTCCACATCATCCAAATTGATCACATGGAATTTGAAATTGGGGTTTTTCTTTTTGTCCTGAGTTTTGAGATAATGGAAATAGGCAATCTGCGCCAGATCGGGAAACTTAAAGTCATACAGACACATGGTAAATCCCTTGGCGATCATCTGACGGATAAAGGGGTTGATCACCCCAAATGACTTGCCCGAACCGGGTGTCCCGATCACAAAGGTGCCTCTGAATGGATTCACTAGATTGATCCATCCTTTTCGGACCTTTCCTCTGAAGTAGAACTTCATTGAAATGTTGACCGAGTAGGGATTTTCTACCTTCTTTATGTCCTGCATAAAGGATTCCCCCTCGATATTCCATTCATCCTTACCCAATCCTGATTTGATCATTTTGGACACATTGTCCAAGGAGGTATGAATCAGAACTGCCCCTAGGAATAAGCTCAAGCTGTACCCAAGCTTTTCGATGGAGGTAAAGTCGATCACCAAAAAGGAATCTTCCAGGGTGTGGATATAGATCGATCCAAAAAAAAGTGTCAACCCAATGGCTAAAGGAATGACAATCTGATTTATCGGATTGAGGTCCAGATTTTTTCTGGAAGCTGTGCCAATGGCAGAAAGACAAATGGCTACCAATATGGCTAGCTTCCCCAACAGGACATTGCTATAAATTTTAAGGTTGAGCAGCTTAGTGAAAATCGGAGAAAAAAGAGCTCCTGTTCGATCCAATTCCAAAAACTGTGGGGCATAGACAAACATCAGAATGTCCAGGAACACCATCAGGTAGACGATGAACTGGAAAGTGCTATGAAGGCTCTTTAATTCTCTTTTTTCGTTCATGGCAGATTCTAGATGAGAGGAAACCTTATTCCCGCAAAAGCCATAAACCTCCATCTTTCAGAAGTTGGGCTCCAAAGAATTACTTGGTTTTTGTTTCCAAGAAACAGTTCAATTCTTGACCTAACAGCCTGAGAAACCTCACATCCTACATGTGGTGCAGCAATGAATCTTTCAAAATCCGAGCCTATGGCAGCTCCAAACATTAATCGGAAGGCTGTGTTCGTATATCTTACTAAAACAGGTTTGATTCCAAATCCAGCTAGTGCTGTCTGGTAACCAGATTTCTTATTTTCTTGGAAATCTGCAAAAATCTCATTCTGGGTAAAGCCCTCTGTAGGGAATTCAAAAGAAAAACCTGCATATCCAATTCTATTGATGCCATAACCTCCTTTGAAGCTGAGGAATAGATCCCCATTTTGGCCGTTTGCTGAACAAATAATGAGGAAAAGTGGAATTAGGATCATCAGCTTTTTCATAGCGTATCAGCTTCTAAGAGAGCCGAGTATTTCACTTGAAGAGTCAGTGTCCTTCCGCTGATTTGGGTTTCGGCCAATTCGATGGTAAACACCTTCGAATTGGGGAAGGTGAATTTTTTGAAGGAATAGATATTCCGGTATTTCTTTTCAAAAGAGCCCGGAGTAAAAAGCTGGTATTCCGGTTGAATTTCGATGGATTGGACATTGGCGGCCTTGGTGATCTTCTTGTCCTCAATCTTGAATCTCAACTGCTCCAGATCAAATTTGAGGTTGGTCTTGTTCTTAAAGGAAATGTCCAGGAAGATGTAGTCGTCAACCGTGTAGATGTTGTTCACTTCGCCCGTTACCCCAAAATCAGTTTTTCGGACAATCCCTTTCTTATTTTTCTCCTTGAATGCTTCGATCGAAAAATACCGAAGCTCCTGATCACTCATGGGGATATCTCCTACTTCCAATGGCTTTGTATTGATGGGAAGGATCTCGACTTGGGTTTTAATCTGGCGAACGTCATGGGCATACCATAAATCGTATTGAGCGATAAACTTTTGCCCGATGATGGTGATCACTCCCAATGATTTGTTGTAACCGTTCAGGTTAGAAACGCTGTCACGGACGGCTTTGAGGCGAAAAACATTTTCCAGAGGAATATCCCCGATCATCTTATTGGTCGAAATATCGACGTACTGAATAGGCTCTGGAGAAAGAAAGTGCAAAGAGATTTCCTCGTCTATGTAAATCCTCGGAAGCTCTGTTTTCAGCAGGGTTCCGTTTTGTTGGGCATTTACCGAAAAGGAAACTGCCCATAATAGGAATGTGATGGTTCTAAGGTTCATGGTTTATCAGTTTTGGTTTTGGATCATTTTCCCGTTTTCCTGAAGCTCTTTGGCATCAATCAAATAGACTGAGGTTCCATATTTGATATTGGCCTTGTTCTTTTTGATAGATTTAGAAACAGCTTGGGAAGTTGATGTGAACATTCTTTGAAGCGCAGACATGTAGAACTGGCTCATCTGATCTGAGTTGGGCTGCATGGTCAGATTCATACCACCGGTGGTATTCCCTCCGAGTTCTTTGGAAAACTCCCTGAAAGCACTTGCAGGGACATAAAGGCCTTCCATGCCATCCACATCATAAATAGAGAGTTTAATGGGATAGATCTTATCTCCCAACATCACCGATGAAATGGTCAGCTTCACCCGTTGAGCTTCATACCCGGAAATAAGCGCATAGAGGTAAGTGCCTTTGCTCACAATCGCATTTCCGATCAGGATATCATCCAAAAGCCGGATTCTTAATCTTGCTCCAAGAGTGCCATGCTGGATATTCTGGTCAATGATGGCCTCGATAAATTTTCCTGTTTTTTCTCTGGTGATCGTATTGAAATGGGTTACCACGCTGCTTGATTTTTCTACTCGATAAATCTCCCGTTCTGACACGTTCAGCTTTGATTCGCTTATTTTCTTTTTTTGCTGTAATTCCTTGTAGGCAGGGTCATTCGCTTTGGATATGGAGTCAATCACCGCCATTTGTGCCTTGAATAGTTCCATGGGATCTTCGTACTTTTTGGCAGGAACCTGTGTTTTATTCCCCTCCAATTGCTGAATGGCCTTCAACAATTCTTCATCCTCCTTGGAAAAGCTTTGTTGTCTGGAGGCTCTAGAAGTCACCGGAGGAACCGGTTGGAATCCTTTCTTTTGATCCGAGTAAAACCCCGAGCTTTTCAGGGCATTGTCTATGGAGTCCAATAGCCTTTTTTCTTCCTCGTTGTAAAGAGTTTTGATCTGACTGGATTCTTCTATCTCTAATTCCAATCCCTTGATGGCAGTGTATCCGTCGTTTGCTCGTCGGTAAGTTTCCCGGGAAGCATCCAGTTTGGAATCAATCGGCTGGTTTTGGATCTTCTCAGATACGGTTCCTACCTGAGATTGTATCCCGCTTATTCCCTGAACTTCCTCGGTGGGCTGATCCTTGCTGAATGACTTATAGCCGAAAAACAGCAAGCATAGAAAAGGGAGGATGATTATCGGCAGAATGTATTTGGGTTGTTTGAAGTCAATGTTCATCTTCTTTGGCTTGTTTGTGGAAGTATTGCAATTGCTCAATTGCCTTTTCTAGGTAGATGGAATCAGAGTTGGAGATTGAATCCTGAGAAATAATCCGCTCGATCTCAGCCTTGAGCTCTGTCATCTTTGCGGCTCTTGCGGTCAAATCCTTTAAGGCCGAAAATTCACCTGCCATCCCATCAGGCAAGGCCTTAAGTTCTTTCTTGAAACTCTGAGCCTGAGTGCCCGATTCTGGCTTAAGGACATAAAAGGTCAGAATGAAAGAGGCCACTATCAGCAGGATCATGGAGCAGAAGATGATCTTTGCATGACGATCCAAGAATGATTTCATCTTGGAATCCACTGATTCAAGATGAGGAGACAACTCGTTTTTCATCTCCTGAAACAGCGTAGTATCTCTTTCCTCAGAAGGTATTTTTCGAAACATTGGATAGGTCTTTATTTTCAATGGTTTTCCAATTCGTGATCAATACCCCATGACTGTTATTCTCACTTCTTGGGATATCGATCAATTCACCCTCAGTGATAATGGATCGGGTAATGGTGGCACTTCTTCGATCAATCTTTTGCTTTCCGTAATACCGAAATCTGTTTTGATTCAGAATGATGGAGTCCGTCTGAATGGAAAGCACGGAACTGGATGACAGGATGGAATTGAAATAGCCCTTCTCCTTCAGGTTATTGTATTGACCCACTCCGGTCTCGTCCACGAAATACATGGCCCTTTTCATCTGATACTCGATGTGCTTATCGTCTGGAGTAAGGTTAAAAAAGAGGCTATGGAATAGATCCACGGCAGCTTTGTACTCGGCCGGCCTATTCAATTGCATATTGGTCTGCTTGGCCAAAATGGGAATGTCATTATCCAGGATATAAATGGACTGCCTGGCATTGGCCACCTGCTGATAAGCATAGGCCGAGACAAATCCGCAGATGATGATGGAAGAAAGAAGACTTCCCAAGGAAATAACCGTTGCCAATCTGATTTTTGACTCAATGTTTTGAATGATCATGCTTAGATGAGTTTAGCTCTGGAAATTGATTTTGTAGCGGAAGAACCCATCCTTCCCGCAGTGGTGGCTGCCGAGGAAATTCCAGAAGTGGAGATGATCCAAGTGGAAATGGAGGGCACAGTGGTAATGGCTATGGCACTTACAAAAAATGCCACGATGACGAGTCCGAAACTCAAGAAGCCGTTGGATGCCAGCCAAGCCATCTTTTCCAATCGGTCCGTTCCTCCTCCTGTAGAGAGAAGGTATTCGTACTTATCGATCTCCACTTCCAAAGCATACTGCTGAAGTCTTCCGGAGATGTATAAAATCAAATAAGCAACTCCTACATACAGATTGACTGATACGAAGCGGGCAATCCAGGTTGTAAAAGCATCACGAAAAGCAGGCAGAATACTTGCCACTACTGAAAATGGCCCCAATATGACCAAGACAGTAGAATAGATGATTTGGAGCATAAAAATGATATACACACATACCCTGAGAATCCATATAGCCAACAATTCGATGATCTGGGTAGCCAGTAGTTGGAGGCTGGTCTGCATTCGAATTCTCATTTGCACAATCGGACCAAGAACCTGATCTGAGAAAAAACCCTTGACCCCGTCCACGATCACCGTCCCCAAATCTTTGTCAGATTCTTGGGCCTGTTCAGAAGCCATCTCAGTCACTGCCTGGTATTCGACCAACTGATCCGCCATTTCAATCATATAGGCTGCTCGATCCAACCGAAGCCCATTATTGATGTCGTTTTGAGTACCGAAGAGAGCCTCGGTTCTGGCGGCAATCAAGTCAGTGGGAAAAGCTATGATTTGACAGAAAACAGGCCACCACATCAGAAGGATTACCAAAGCAAATGGCCTTAACAGAGGCATGATTTCAAGCTTTTTATCCCCTGCCATCATTTCATAAGATTTCAGGCTGAAAAAAATCAGCATGAAAATACAGGCTAGGGTCTGAGCATCTCTCATAAAAGGATCGGAATGGGCAAACCCGTAATCCCTCATTTCCTCAAAGAAAGTCATCACCCCTCTGTCATAAATACTGTTCCCCTGGAGGTAGCTGATTGTCTCCTTGTATTGGTCATGATTGACCGATTGAGCAAATCCTGAGATTGACAAGCCAAGGAAAATAGATAGTCCCGTGATCAGCTTCTTCATTTTAGGACTTGGGTTTGGTTGGCGATTTTTTTAGCTCTATCCTCCTCATTGGTCGGGTTTGAAAAAATGATTTCCCCGTTGGCTTTGCGTTGATTGAGCTTTCGGAAGGCTAGCATATTGGAAGACATATCCAGCTTGTATTGCCATTTTTTGAGGACATCCCGCATCTCAAGCATGATCCTGTGATACATCAGGATTCGCTGCCCCCTTTCCATATCCAGGCTCTTTGCAAATTCATATCGCTCGGAAAGTGATGCCATGTTGTTGAAATACCACTGATAAGCTCCATGATCGGTCATGTAAGAAACTATCTCGGGAGAAACGCCCTGAAAAGCAGCGGATCCCGGATCTTCCAATGGCCTGAGCTCCTTTTTGTAATAGAGTTGGTAGAGGGGATCGGTAGCTGAAAGTGCTCCCGAGATGCGAGCCATTTCTGCATTTGCCAAGTTCCTGACTGTATCCGAGTGCTGTTTGTAGTGATTCGAAGAAATCTGCATGGCAGCAGCCAAACCCAGTCGCTGAGTCTGTTCTCCATGACTGGATAATGGCCTTCTGTCCAAATCCGGGTAGTTGGGATGCAAGCCCCAGGTAGCATACCAAAGCGGATTTGTCGGAATCCCCAACAATCTATTGGGTTCGGGGAAAAATTGGTCCTCGTCCCATTGCTTGAAGACCATCCGCTCTTGTTGGGCAACAATAGCTTTATCATGAATTGGGGTCTGTCCGTAGCTGTGGAAACAAACAGTGAAGAGGATCCAAAATGAGAGAATGGGCTTCATCGTGTTAGCATTTTTTGTTTGATGATGATTTCGTTGATCAATCCCAAATCCTGATTGATGTAGGATTGATAGGGATTCAAGGATCTGATGATCCCATTGGTCTTTGCCCAGTAAATGCTGTTTTTTGCTGCAAGAACCAATGCCAGAATTACCTGCAATTCCTTTTGGACAGAGTTAAGTAGCTCGTCTCTGACATTGTAATTCATCAAGAGGTTGTCGCCATCTTTGAGAATCAGGGAGGAAACCTCCGTAACCAATTTGAGACTTCTGGCTTTGGCCTGTCCCGTGTACTCCTCGACAAAAAGAAAAAGGATGGGATTATCTGCTGCCAATTGGAAAGCCTCAGCGGAAAGTGAACTGATATCCAGCACAGCCTCAGCAATCATTTTGACCTGAATGGCATCCTTGAATCCCTCATTGATCTGGGTCAGGGAACGGACTATCATCGTCTGAACCATGGCCAGACTGGATGAATTGAGAATGATGTCATCGGTATTCTGCCTGATCAGGTCCAAGGATTGGTGGTAGCCAATCTCACTGGCATTTCGGACCGCAGCATTGGCATTGACGATCGCAAAGTGATTTCGGTCAAAAACGATGGTTTGGGAAAAGCCCTGAATTGCACCCAAAAACAGCAAAAGGAAAAGTAGGAATTTCATAGGCCTAGGATTTTGGCGTTTTGAATAATTTCTTCCACCAAAGCCATTTCCGTAGCCACATAGGCTAGGTAGGGATTGACTCCCCGCTTCCGTTGAATATGGTTTTGAAGGGATTTAGAAACGGTGTAAGAAAGTCCGTTGATCTCCCTTAGCTCATCGATGATATGCTGGAAAAGTATCCTTCTTTCCGACAACTTCATTTGGTTGACGACACCTATACTTGCTGAAAGCCCGACCAGGTAATTCAAAAGTGAATAGGATCTTTCAACAAAAATCTTTTCTGACTCTACAGCAAAAAGTAATAACTCCGGATTTTGGCTACAGTAGAAAAGGATTTGCTGCTGATTGTCAATGATAGAGTTTACCAAGGGTTCGGCGGTGGCCCCGATTCCAAACGCATCTATAACAATGGAAAGTTTGGCAAATCGCTCCTGAACAACCCGGTATTTTTCTTTGACCGAATTGACCAGATTTTTATTTACCTCTTCATTGACGGCATTCCTTCCTTGATTTGCTTTTGCTTCCTTTTGTAAGTTGTATTCCGATTTAGACTCTTCTACCAGCTGATGGAGAAGTGCAACATTTACTTGGGCAACAACTTCCCCAAGGTTCGCAAAGAAGACGAAAAGTGAGAGCCAAAAAACTTTCATTTTTGAAGGGTTTTGGCTTTTCGGGCAATGTCCTGAGCAAGTTGGATATCCACATTTATGTACCCCTGAAATGGATTCAAGGCTCTCAAGAATCCTTTCATCTGAGCAAAATACATGGCTCGATACATGCCATAAGTGTAAGATCTAAGGATGACCATCTCAGTTAAAATCTGATTGATCAGCTTCGATCGTTCTCCTGCGTCCATGAGGTTGTTTTCCCCTCCCTTCAGCACAAAGGAACTTACCTCCAAGGCTAATGAAGTAGCCCTTTGCTGGAACAGGACTGCGTTCCGTTCGGCAAAAAGAAGTAATGCGGGGTTTTCTCCTGCTAGATTTACCACCTCATTGAGGTCACTCGAAATTCCGGTGGCAATCCTAGCTATTTCCTGAACATTGGAAAGATTGGTCAAGATTGAACTGACCTCGGAAAGCCCCTTGTAGATTTTGTCCTGCATCGAATTAACGATGGTCAGATTTCCCGTGATAGCCAACTGCCCCCGTTCGATCAAAGTCAAGCGTTCGTTAGTTGCATTTAACTGAGAATTGATCACCGCTGAATGGGCAGCCGTTGCACCGGCTACAGCGGGATCCACATAAACAGTTTGCCCAAAGGCTGATCCTGAGAAAAGTATTAATAGAAGTAATTGCAAGTTTTTCATGTTGGATTGTGTTAAAAAGTGGGAGCTAATGATTCTCTAATCGGTGATCCTTGTTTGTTTACCTCACTGAAAAAGGCATGAAGAGCATGTCCCGAAGAGGTATAATCCTCGACAAAAGCATCCAGTCCTTTTTGATACCCTCCAAAGGCTTTGATATAAATTTCAATGGCGGATTTTTCAGGCTTTTCGGTGGTGTAGGTCAGGTATTGGTGCAAGGAGACTTCCACTCCATAAACTTCGCCTGTTGCTCCTCGCCTGATATAGACCTCCTTGAATCTTCCTCTCCCTTCCTGATTGTCGAGTTGGTTGATGGTGAAAATCTTCTTTCGCTCATTCTCATTGATAGAAAGCAGCGAGGCGATTTGAGAATAATTGTCCTTGAACTTGGTCTGATCCAAAAGGCAAATCGTGTCAGAATTATTGATGATACTGTCTTTGACTACCGCGTTTCCAATGATGTCCCCAAGCTCCTGAGTCACCACAATGGCCTCACCCCAGAATTTCCGTACTGTTTTATAGAGATACAGAATGTAGCCTGCCATAAGTGGGGAGGCAATTGCCTTCCAGGCTTCCTCAATGATGAGGGCTTTCCTGTATTTGGTCCGAAATCTCATTTTCTGGATGAATACATCCATGATGATGAGGGTGACAATCGGGAAGAGGACTTTATGCTCTTTGATACTGTCAATTTCAAAGACCACGAATGATTCGGTGAACAGGGATTGGTCTACCTCTTCATTGAGCAGGTTTTCAAATTCCCCTCCCTTGTAGAATTTCTTGAGCACAAACCGAAATTCATCGAGCTCAAATCCTATGCTTTCCCGCTCTTTGATTTGGGGGATTTTTTCAAGGGCGAATTCATAAAAGGTATTGAAGCATAGCCGGTCTATTTTTCCTTCTTGGGAAAAGAAAGAGGAATAGTACGCCGAAATGGTACTAGATATCACATCTGCTTCTACCTGTGAAACTGTCCCCTCGGCAGTTTTCCAAAGCAGTGATACCAGAGTCAGGAGATAGTCCTTTTTCTCAATGTTGTACTCTTCCTCAGTGATTGAAAAAGGATTGGTGGTTATTGGATTTTCTTCGGTGTAGGTGATGTATTTGCCCTTATAGTATTGGCACAATCCGGAGTAGGAATGACCTGTATCCACGATTACGACATCCATCAGCCACTTGGGATCCGAGCGCTTGTTCCACATGCAGTACTGCTCGATCAAGGCATTCATGAAAAATGATTTACCCGAACCCGAAGGACCCAACACGAATTTGTTTCGGTTATTTATCCGATTGGTTTGCATCGGCAAATCAGCAGGATCGATCTTTAGAGGTATTCCCTGCCTGTCAGTAAACCGAATCTGAAAACCGCTTTTTTCATCTTTGTTCAGGGTCTCCTTGAAGAAAAAACACAAGGCTGCATCTGAGGTGGTCAGAAAGTAATCGTAAACTTTGAGCTCTACCGTGTTGCAGGGAAGGAGCGTCCTGAAAAGCTCCAGCTGATTATAGGAATTTTTGTTGGCGACTATTCCCTGTTGGAAAAGGGATGATTCCACGTAGTTGCATGCACCTTGGATATTTTCCTTCAGTGCGGAAACGACCACATTGAAATGGCAATTGACCAAAAGCTGATTGTGTCTGGCCACATCGTCCAAAAGCCTATCGATGTCTTCGACACATATATTGTTGGCGGGATCCGGGATTCCGGAATGCCGCTTTCTTTTCAATTCAAGTTTGGTCAGTGTGGATCTTTGTTCTATGATTTCAATGACCTGATTGTAAACGATAGTCTGGAACTTCTGCACCTCAAAGAGAAATGCCATGTTGTCCATGGGGAAGCCTTTCAGGCTGTCCTTGTCATTTCGCTCCAAATGGGTTTTGACATGCTCAGGAAGTTCAACCTTGTCAGTATCTACCAGCGTAATCGAACGAAAGGCCCGTTCTCCGCTTTCCACCTGAGTTTCTTCCGAAAGAAGATTGTCAAGCACAATTTTCTCTTCGTGAAAATTCATGCTGAGAATTCGTTTCACATAGCGGTCTGTTTCAGTAGCTGAAAGCGCTTCCGCCCTTATTCCTGAGCGTTCAAAAAGGTCTGTTACTTTTCCGAGTGTCTGGATAAAGTCAACCACTGACTTTTGATTATACCTGCCCTTTACCCGTTTGGTAATGACCAAAAATGTCTTCAGAGAAGTGTACTGACGTCCATGGAAATGGTCATCGTACTTCTGTTGTAGGTACTCTTTGGAGTATTTTTCGCAATAGGTCTTTCGAGAAAAAACATCCTGCTTTTGAATCAGATGTCCTTCACCCAGGATTTTGATCAGATTGGTGTACAGTTGGTGAAAAGAATCATATTTAGCCGAATCCGCTGAATATTGTAGGACCGGATTATCCAGTTTCAAAATCACCCCGAAATCACCCTTCAGATTGAAAAGGCAATGAAAACCATGGATCTGATCTTCAATCCCCAAGTAGGGCAACTTAAACTCATTCCTTTTTTTTCTGAACATGATATTCTAGATTTTTAAGGATGTGGCAATCTGAAATACTCCCACGTACCTTGTTTTGCTGTGCAAGCCTTTTTTCTGTTGCTGAGAGGTGATAAATAGACCGGCAGCGATTACTGAAATGGTAATTACTCCGCCTAACACCATACTGGTCAAGCTTCCAATCAGCCCTCCCAAAACCACTCCGACTACTAGGGAAGCAACTCCCCAACCGATGTATTTTCCTTGAAAACCCCGATAAATAAGAGGCTTTTGAAGCCCCTTATAAATCGGAAATTGTTTAGCCATTAGACACCGAAAAACGCCTTGATGATGACACTCACCAATACCAAGAACAGGCAGGAACCACCCCAGCCCATTAATTCCTTATTGATATCCTGATCACCGGAATTCCACTTGATGTAGACCCTAACTCCTCCAATGAGACCGACTACAGCTCCTATCACCAGGCAGAGACTTGCCACAGGATCTACATAGGCGAGAAGAGATGATTCGGCAGCTGTAATTCCCTGTACCCCTTGGGCTCTGACCGATAGACTTGCAAGCGTGAGAATCGATGCGCCTGCAATCCGTTTTTTAGTTCTGTTGAACATGACTTTTGTGTTTTAGTGAGAAAATAAATGAGTGCTATTTTTAGGTGGGAGTCATGGAGATCAGGTAAGTGGAACTGCATATAATCCGCTGAGAAAAAAGCCGATAGTGGATAAGAAAAGACAGGCGCCAAACCAACTGATCACCTGAACATCGATGTGATGTCTTCCCAGTTGCCAGTTGTTGTAAACCCGAAGGCCTCCCAGCAATCCTGTGACCGCTCCGATTACAAATGAGAGCCTGGAAAGAGCGACGTAGAACCTCTCCATATCCGACTCTACCTCTTGAAATTTTGCCACACCGGGGGGAGACTGGGCATAAGTTTCAGTTCCTGACAAAAAGAAAAAGAGGGAAAGCATACAGCCAAGGATTAGGAACCGACTAGTCTTCATGAGAACACCACCTTCTTTTTCATTTCAATACTACCTTCCTTGGCTAGCACAAAAAGAGAGTTAATGTTGGTCACTCCTCCGGTGGATTTGAATGGACTGGGATCGTTGATCTCAAATTCAATTTCTTCCGAATCCTCATCACTGTTCAGCCATTCTTCTTTTGGTGGATCGGAAACAGTGGGCTTCTTAATAGTTGCCACCATCGGTTCATTATCCTCGATGACGGTCGGGCTTTCATCAAACTCGTTTAGGTCTGTCTGAAAGGTGTATGCATTCCCTTGATGAACTTTAGAAAGGCGAGGTTTCCGCAATACATCGAAAATGACATTGACTGCATAGTAGACCACATAGAAGAGGGATAGGTAGAGAAAGAAGTCTGTCCAGTTCATGGTGCTATAGTTTTTGAATTGATTGTTTGATTTCGTTGACCAGCTCAGGATTATTCTCCAAAAAATCCCAGCAGAGGAAATTCACAAAGGAGGTTACATCCACCCCAAACGTGGGACTGAGTAGCTTCAGGACTTCCTCCGTCCGAGAATCCATCCGAATGAGCCGTTTAGAATCCCCATTGATTTCAAAGTTTTTTATGGTCTCAATTAGGTCGTGGATACTTGGGTTTATGGCTTTTGAAGCGGCTTTTCGTCCAGGCTTCTGAGCGGATTGTACCTCTGTCGGTCTAGATTCAATTTCTCCACGAACCCCCTTCACCAGCTTGCTTATGTAGTCTCCGTTTGCCATGCGTGGTCTGATTCTATATGGTCATCAAATAGTTTATTGAAAATGGGATCCAGAATTGGGGTAAGAGACTCAGGGGTATAGGAGGTGGTCAGTCTCTGAAAATCAATCCGATCAGAAATCGGTGTGGTCAATTCTCCAAATTGACTGAGTGCCTGATTGACACTTTCCAAAGTCTCGTATTTGACGGAGGTTTTGACCCTGTTGGGAATCAGGATGATTCGACTGGATGGGTTTAGCTTTTTGACCACATAGCAAAACTCAAACGTGCTGGTCACGCTGTACTCATCATAGAAAAAGGGACAAATGATCAATTCAGAACCCTTGAAAACCTGCACCAGATTGTCATCGTCCATCTTCCCGGCAAGGTCAATGACAGTAAGCGTCTTGGGCTCCTGAGAAGCTCTTTTATGAACAGCCTTGAATCCTGGAATAGTTGAAAGCTCTACCTCATACAGCTTCTCATTTTCCAATTGGTCCGAATTGAGATGCTTGTTGTACAGGGATTGCTGAAAGTCCATGTCGAAGACTTTCACCTTCCTTTTCCTTTTTTGGACAGCGAAATTTGAAAACAGCACAGCCAGTGTACTTTTTCCAACTCCCCCTTTTTGGTTTGCGAATAGAATGATCATAGCAGCTTTGTTATCTCGTGATTTCATTATCTCCCTTTCGCTTTTTATTTCTCTTCCTTCCATGGGCCGCTTCATCGTCGACATCATCCGCAATGCTGAGCACCGGAACCAGATCAAAAGTGTCAGAAGTCGATACCTCTCTAGCGGATCCGATTTCACTGAAGTACTCTCTTAATGCCAGTTGCTGTTCGGGTGAGAGAATGTCTTTGGCCACTAATTCTCCCTGTGATGTTTTCAGGTAAGCGTTGCCTTCCCTATGCTCAATTTCCAAGGAGTGGTATTCTAAGCCCTGGCGAACGGTGGAAAAATCATTGAGTGCGGATTGGAGTTTTACCTTTGCACTGATCGGATCAAGCGGCTTGGGGTGGTTAGATTTCTCAGCTCGATAGGATTTGTTTTCCCCTTCTCGTGCAAAGAATCGCTGAAGCTGGAATACTTCACTCCCTTTAAAAATGATTTTGTGGGAATGGTCAATCAATGTGTAACCATAGGGAGTTTTCCCATCCTTCCCATGAAATACCAACTGAACTCCAAATTTGTCTTTGATAAAATCTCCAAGCTCTGAACGAAAGCCTATTTGATTTTTCTTTTTGCCGTCAGGCGTGGGTTCATAAAGGGCAATAGGGTTGGTGTTATAAACCTTGGAATACCTGTCCAAAATTGCCTTAAGCTGTTTTAGTCTATTCTTATCCAGTTGGAAGGAAGCTGTCTTTTGGGCCAGTTCTGAAAGGGGAAGCTTTCCTTGCACCGAACCGTATTTGATCAGTTCCAGAACATCTCCCTTCTCTCTTACCTTGAATCCCAAGTTTTCAAGAATCAAGAAGCCTTGGGCTTTTGTGCTGAAGTTGAATTCTCTGAGCTTACCAACAGCATTAGCAGCTTCTTGCTTTGGGTTCAGTCTCATTATTTCATTGATCGCTTCCTGTGCCCTCAGCCTCTCAAATGAGTCATTGATCTTTTTTCCGTCCTTATCGATCCTTGACGAGACGATATGTACATGATTGTTAGCAGTATCCTTATGAAAGACAATCAGAAAAGGGTTATTGCCATACCCCATTTTATCTATCCACTCGTGAGCTATATCCGTCAGTTCCTCTTTGGAATATTCCCTTCCCTTGCAACTGATCATCGCATGGAACTGCTTGTCTTTAACAACGCTGTTCCGGTTAGAATGGGCAATCAGAAAGTTTTTGACCTCATTCGGTCCTACATCTCTAGTGTCTTGTAGGTATCCAAAATTCCGGAGCCTCGTGAGCTCTCCTTTCTCATTCTGGGTTTTGTTGGTGTTGTAGGTCACCCCATTGAATGAACTGGTGCTGGAAAGAATTTTTACTCTCATTTAATTGCCCGGTAGATCTGTTTCAAAAACTTGTTCATGCAATCGCGGTATTCCAGATGCTTTGCCATCTGGATGGTATGACTCAGAAAAATCTCTGGGGAAATTTTGTCTCGATAGGTATTCGCATGCTTGGCCAGCTGATTGATGTTGTTGTTCACTCTGGCCTGTTCTGCAACCACCTTATCAATGGCGTTTAGGATGCCTTTGGTGTCAATGATCTTGCTCCCCTCGCTACTCAATTTCATTCGGATCAATTGACTCATAGACACCCCTAGGGACTTACTTTCCTCCTTAATTCGGGTATAATCATCCGGGTTTAACCTGACAGATACCCAAGAGAGATTTTCTCTTTTATCCTTCATGGCGACATGTTGATGGGATAAAGAATTGGATTCCCCAGGTAGAAAAAAATACCTAGAACTGCGTAATAGCGATAATTAGGCATATCTGCGTATAGAGAAATCCCTATACGCAGATATGCTTAGTCAATGGGTTAGTCCCCGAAAATCGTAATTAGGAGTAGGAATTCAGGGCGTTGAGTAGCTCAACTCTGTTTTTGCTGCCTGCCTTTTTGTAAATGGCTTGCAGGTGTTTGTTGACTGTTCTCTCAGAAATAAAAAGTACGTCTGCGATTTCTTTGCTGGTCAGTCCCTGCGCTACCTGTTCCGCAACCTCGCATTCTCTTTTGGTCAATCCCAGTTCGGTGCATCGCTGTCCGAAAAAAGAACTAGAATCAATCGGCTGTTTATGATCAATGTCTTTATGTTTTTCAAAAACTTTCCTGTTTTCGAAGATCATATTTCGGATAAACAAAAAGGTGATTACCACAAACCCGAGGTTAGTCACCATCACTTCTACAAACTGTGAAGTATCAAAATAGCTAAAAATCGGAAGAAAGACCCAAGGACACATGGCTCCATAGCTCAAAATGGCATCTAGACTTAGTTGGCTCTCCTTGTACTTCTTGCGGATGAAAAGGAATATCAATCCATCCAAATATATCGCGTAAAGTACTGGAATAGCCATGCCGTACCAAATTACATTTGGGAGGTCATTCGACAAAGGGAGGAGAACTCCAAAGGCTATCAGAAAAGGAGCTATGAAGAAAATCCAAATTCCTTTTTTTGCATGCCACTTCAAATCCTGAAGGCCGAATACCTTGAAAAAGTAAAATGGAAAATAAGATCCCATCGTGAATCCGGTTCCATAGGCAAGATTGATCTGCAAATTGAGGTCTATCTGCAGCTCTGGATCAGGAAATAGACCTCCGGCTATATTGTAAAGTATCAATAAGCCCAAAAGGATCAAGTAATACTTTCTATTCTTATCCGCCGGATTTTGGAGATAGAAAACCAACTGAGGTATAAAGAAAAGAATCTCGCAAACGACAAAAATAAATGTCGCAATGTGCATCTCGGTATCAAAAACTGTCATTTCAAATCCTTTCTATAGAAGTAAAACGGGAAACCAAATTGAGCTGAAGAGGCATAGACTGAGAACCCAAAATTCTCATACCATTTAAAATTGCGTTCGGTGGAAGTCTCCAAACAGACAGGAAGATCTCTCTCTTTTGCCAGGGAAAGGACAGATTTTAAAAGTTTGGATCCCTCACCTTTGCCTTGAAAATCAGGGGCCACACCTATAAACCAAACATAGAGAAAGGGTTCATTGGGCTGGGCTGCTTCAATGCTTGATTCCCTTTTTAGCACTTTTGAAATTCTGGATAACCCAATCCCCTGAAGTGCAAGCTTCAAATCCCACATCCAGAGTTTGAAGGGCTTTCTTTTCTGATCCGAATATTTGACAAGCACACAAGAATTCCCAGAATCAGAAACGAACACATCGCCATTTTCCAAACAGTTTTCCAGACTGTATTCCATCAACACTCTCCTTCCTTCGGGAGATTTTCCGACGACAAAATCAACCGATTTATTCCCCTTAAAAGAATCAACGAGGATGTTAATTATTTTTTCTCGATCCTGTTCAATGAATTTTCTCATGGTTCAGTTAATTAAAATTTTACCGAGTTGCGAGGTTAAATTCCTCCATTTTGAATGATTCCGGGAGGAATCATCAGAATGGCAAGTACGTGTTTGTGAAAAAAAATTCGGGAGAATTTTGTGGCACAAATACACAACTTGCAAGGAACACGCAATTGGTTCCTATACCTCTTATTTCATTTTTTACATTTTAAAAAATGCAGTTTTTTTTTCTTAAACGAACAACTAGACTCCTACTAAGGTCCTGGCTCAAAAGACAATGAAAATCTAAATCCTATTTGAAATTCAATGGTCGAACACAATACCGAACTATTGAAATAATTTTCAATGAAATGAAAACGGAGTAGGAACTATACCAGTATCGTCGTATATAAGTATTCATATATCTGTATATGTATAAAAGTCAATAACCTCATTCCAAAATAGTTTTGAGAGTATATATTTGATTGAATTAAATAGTTGGATTCTGGCAAAAGAGAAGATTTGCTCGTCTAAATTTCTGACAAATAGCTTAAGAAACAGTAAGACCAGAATCATGGAAGTCAAAGAATGATAAGGTCTTGATAATCAAAATCAAAGTAAGGAACTGAAAAGACCTAAGGACTACTCCTTTTGAATATGTCCCGATATAAAAATATATGGTTTTGCTATATTTTGGAAAAAATCTAACATTTTAAAATCAATATTAATCAGATATGACTGAAAATCAACGCCTAAAAATCTTTAGGAAATTCCTTAAAGCAACACAGGAAGACTTCGGAACTTCGTTGGGCTTGACCCAGGCAGGATATTCAGATATTGAGCGGGGGAAAAATAGCGTTTCAGGTAAAATTAAGATCCTCCTGAAAAGAGAGCATAATATCAATTTGAATTGGCTTGAGGTTGGCGAAGGAGAAATGTTTTCTGCCATCATTGAGGATAATGAGTTGGAAGCCGACAAGCTTGGGAATGATCAGTTATTCTTTGAAAGACTCCAATCTGAAATCGAAAGACTCCAATCTGAGATTAACCGGTTGACTGCTGAAAACACCAAGTACCTAAATTTAATGAATGCTAAGAATCAAACAACTGAAAGCCTTGATGCGAAAAGCATAAAGAGGTAAATACATTTTTATATAAATACTTTTTTACGGAAATACATTTTCATATCTTTAATTCAACCACTTGAGATATGAAAGACATCTCAGAATTTTTCACCGCAACTGATCGTATGCAAGGCACTCCATACAATCGTTGCTAAACTGAACCAACTCCTATGAAAACAATCTCCATCATGAATCACAAGGGAGGAACCGGTAAAACGACTTCCTCTATCAACATCGGTGCAGGTCTAGCCAGGAAAGGCCACAAGGTACTTCTAGTAGATATTGACTCCCAAGCCAACCTGACTGAAGGATTGGGAATAGGAGAGGCAGAGGTTTCGGTATATGACTCCATCAGAGAAAATAAGAAATTGCCGATTCTCAATATTTCAGATAATCTGGATTTGGTTCCTGCTTCCATTGACCTACTAGGTGCTGAGATGGAGATTGTATCCAAGATCGGCAGAGAGCAAATCCTGACTAAACTACTCAAACCAATTCGGGCAGAATATGACTATATCATTATCGACTGCCCTCCTTCGGTAGGACTTCTGACCGTTAATGCAATGGTTGCAAGTGATACAATTTTGCTTCCTCTTCAAGGTGAATACTTTGCCTACAAGGGAGTCGATAGACTTCTTGGGATTGTCAAAGAGGTTCGGGAAAATCTAAATGACACCTTAGACATCGGTGGAGTATTTATAACTCAAATCAATCCCAACCGGATCCTGACCAAGACCATTGTGGAGAAACTGATAGAAGATCTCCAGGAAAAAGTGTTTGATACCAAAATCCGGATCAACGTCGCTTTGGCCGAAGCACAGCTTCAGGGACAAAGCATCTTTGATTATGCTCCGGAGTCCAATGGAGCCAAGGACTACGAAAAATTGGTGGATGAAATCCTAAGCAAACTAAACTAAGACCAAAATGGCTAAAAAGCTAAACGACCCAAGCAAGGGAAATAAAAATCTGGGAACTCAACAAAGAGGCCTCGGCAAGCTAATCAATGCAGAACCAGAGACACTGCAAAAAGAAAAAATATCCAGCAAAGAATTCGACACCGAAGATGTCAAGATCTACTCGCTCCGGATTCCGACAGCCATGTTTGACAAGCTCAAATATGAAATCGGGAGAGAGACCAAGGCTTCCATGAGGGATATGATTTTGAAGGCGGTTGCGGAGTATTATGGGATAAAAGATTAAATTTTAACCAATTTAAATTTAGATTATTAAAAACCAAATGCAATTTAAAACCACATTGTAAAAAATAATTATTAAAATTATCGTATATCATCAATTAATAAGTCTAAAAACACATAATAAAAAATAGAACACAATTAGTAGCAATAGTCCCTTTTGAAATAAAACTCTATTGAGCTATTTTTAAAAATCAAACACCAAGATCAACTCTTGTTTAAGCATGAAAAAAATAAATGAAATTTAACAATATAAAAAAGAAATGAAACAAGTATTTATAACTATAATGACCATACTCCTGTTTGCAAATATTGTTTTTTCACAAACAGGTCAGATGACTGATAATAGAGATGGGAGGACATATAAAACAATATTCTTTGATAAATTCGAGATAATGGCAGAAAATTTAAAATTTGGCAAAGCTGGCATTTGCTATTCAAAGGAAAATATATTCTGTAGTCAATTCGGACGACTATATGACTATAAAGATGTAGTAAACAACATATGTCCTGACGGATGGCATATCCCAACAGAAGGAGAATGGAGATATATATTACTTAAGATAAAAGGCGAAATATATTCCAGAAACAACTTATATGCAGTAAGCAACAATGAAAACTTATTAAAACTCTCAAAAGGTGGTATAGGTTCAGCAAAATATAATGATGCCACAAAAGTTCAATTTTCAAATGTCAACCTTAATGGATTTTATGCAAGCAGCAGCACAGTATTTGAAGAAGTAGGTGGTATTGAAAGTGAAAAGTGGATAATATTGACATTTGAAGATAATGGTTTAGCAAATAATCCATCAACCACAAAATATAAATACACTTTTCAAATAGGAAGTACATCAATAAATGATAATGTAAGCTGTAGATGCATGAAGGACTACTAACCAAATTCACTGAAATTTAGCTAATTAAAATATATTAATCTATTTACAAATTGAGTAAAAAATATAATAACCTTATCTTATTTTATAACTGGATATAAATTTTAATAAAAAACACATATATCAGGATAAAAAAATTCGATTATGCACTATAGTAATAAAGAGATGTAGACTATATAATCCTAATCGCGTAACGTATCGCCAAGCGAAATTAAAATCAATATGACGAAATGGCTAAAAGGCCTTAATAAAGGCGAAAAATCAATTAACTTTAAAAAGTGACTTGGTTATGTTAATAATTTCCGATCAAGAATTAAAGCAAAAAGATGAAATTTTCAGTAAAAAAATTGATACTGAGGATGTGAGAATCCAATCTCTTTGTATTCCCAATTCGATGTCCTATAAACTCAAAAATGAGAAAGGAAGGGAAACAAAATTATCAATGCTAAATATGTTCTTGATAGCAGCTGTGGAGCATTATGTGGGTTTAAATTTATTTTAAAGAAGATGCTCAAATAACAATTTTAAACAAAGGAAAGATCAAATTTAATTCTGCAGAAAATTTAAAATTTTAAATGCGTTTTTTTCCAGTTAAACTACCTACTTCCTCCATAATAGTTGAAAGGTAGGACAATCTAAAATTGTTTTCAGAATATTTAACACTCTCTTCAAAAGTCCATCTATTTATTATAAAATCTTTAGGTATAAATGGAACGATAGATGGGATAAAATCTTCATCATTCAAAAATATAGTGAATGAAGATAACATAAAATCTATGCAAATTTGAGGATAATTTACTATTTGAAATTCTGCGAACCTTAAAACAATCCAACCACAATATTCAGCAAGTTCCATATCTCTTTTCCAATCTGAATATTTAATAATTTCATTTCTTTCATTTTTTTCTACATAATGAATTGGATAATTGGACTCAAATGTGTGTGGCTCATCAATTTCAATATTGAAATAATAGTTTGATTTTTTATGGTGTATTAAAAAATCACATGAATAGGGAAGTATATCTTTTTGTGAATAAAAGTTCTCTAAAAGAGGAGAATGAATCCCTTTATTTATAAGTATTTCAAAGCCAAATTCCTTCAACCTTTTCTCATTTTGTAACTTATTTAGAAAAAATATTTCAGAAATACCCTTTTTAGATTTGACTTCAATTGGATTTAGAATTCTTTCCTTTAAATTAATTCTTTTTTCTAACGAGAAAGATGAAATTTTTTCAGGACTATTATTAATCTCAATGAGTTTTTCTATCTCTTGTTTGTACTTTTTATATTTTATAAGAGTATCCTTATACTCATTTTCTTTTTTTAAATTCCTATCTACTACTTCCCTTTGTACATTTTCAAATGAATTTATAATTGTGTAAGATACAGCGGAAATTATCAATAAAATTAGTGATACAATATAAAATTCTCCAAAAATGACTAAGATCCCAAAACATCCTGATAACCAAGTTATAGGAAAAAGAAGATGAACAGCTCCTAAAGCCCTTGCTTTCTCGTAATTTGGTTGGTTAGGTTTTTCTACCCTTTGGACACCAAGGTCTTCAATTTCAATTTTTTCAGGGTTTAAATAAAACTTGCTATGGACAAAAAAAGGATAATCAATGGATTCTTTCATATCATGAGTTCAAATAATTCGTAAAATTCATTTGTGAATTATGGATTCTTCAAATTCCAGAGTAAATTTAATATTTTAGTATCCAAAAAGCAGGTCTAGTTCTCTGCCATTTTGCTTAAGTTGAAGCACTTTATTTATTTTTGTTGAAATGCAAAAATTCTTTCTTCTTACCTAGACCAAAGATATCAAATTGAGATTATTGTCAAAGTTGGTTTGTAAATTTTCCTATGACGGAATCATGATTAACTTTATTTCAAGGTAGATTAGTGTTCCATGGTACCCATTTATTACACAATATTAAAAGAATAGTGTAAGATTGAAATAGAGTTGAATACATTATAACAAGGTTCACTTTGAAGGGTGATTTTTAAGACAATCGTTTAGGTCCTTAAAATACCTGTAATTAATTCTTTCGTCAGAAACTAATGATTGGTTATCCAAAATTTGCTTTTTACCGATGAGATTATTTTCAAGATTATCGATTAGCTTTACAACATTGTCTATATTCCCTTTTAAGGTATTTATATCGAAATCAGTTTCTAAACCATTTTCAAGACATAAGGAATGAAGCATAGCAATTTTAATAAAAGAAATGGTATTCTTCTCACCACTTGGATCATTGTCTAGGTAAAGCTCTACATTTTGCCTTTCTTTCAAGATTTCCAACATCAGGCTAAAACTAAGATTCGCTGTACTATTCAAGATAACAGCCTTAAAATCAGCAGCGCCAGAGAGCTTTAGGTAGCTCAGAAAGTCAAACCAGCCTTCGAAAATTTTGATGCCGCTAGGTGTCCCAAGAATCTGAATCGAAATACCTCCTCCGAGGATATTGCCTTTGAAAATCGAAGATCTCAGCACCCACCCACCCGACTCATTCGGAAAGCCTATGGCGAAGTAGCAATTGCCTTTATTCCGCCAATGAACCTCTTTGGCGAAGGGCTTGATGTCTTCAAGGTCTAATCCTCTTCTTTTAATGTAGTTTATCAAAGCATCATGGGAGATTTCGGTAACTTTTTTTACGATAATCTTAGGGCTTTCCTCCGAAGGTCTTTTCTGGATAATTTTTTTGACTGGGAAGGCTCCTGATAGCCGCTCTACAGACTCTACAAAGCTTTTGTTTTCAAATACCTGTACTGCCCGGAAGATATCGCCTCCTAATCCGGCAGCATGGTCATACCATACATTTGATCTATCGTCCACAGCAATAGATCCTGTTCGCTGCTCTAAGTAGCCAAAGAAATGCTCTTTGCCGTGGATTCCTTCATACTTAAGACATCCCCACTTTACCAATCCTTGGAAATAATCTAAAACTGAAAATTCCTGTTTGATCCGTGCAGCCTTTTGTTTGATTTCTGAGTAGTTCAAAATATTTACATTTTTATATAAAAACATCTATACATAAATAATACATATTTATGATTTACAGGAACCTTATTCTTTCTTTTGTCGTGAATTGTCGCTTTTCCTGCAAAAAGAAAAAAGGAGGGATAAAAGCCTAGAGAACTCGTACGAATCGTACAGCTCGTACCCCTCGTACAGTTCGATTTTTACGATTGAGTTTCTTCGTCTACCTCAACTTGCTTTAGCCATTTCCTCACTGCCCCTTCTGATACACCGAGTTCCTGGGCTATTTTCACATTGGAATGACCTTCATTTTTGAGTTCCATGGCCTTGTCCTTCAGTTGAGATTTATCAACCGGATTTAGTTGCTTCAAATGATCCGACTCCTTTCCAAAGTGGAGAAACTTGAACGAGCTGAAATTTGAGTCTTTGCCGATTTTACAGACTAGGACATTTTCAGAAGGGTATTTAAAAGCTCCATACCTTACTTTGATCTGCTTCAGGTACTTAATGGATGGGTCTTTTTGACTTTCACCCACCGCAAAACAAGAATCGATGAGATTAATGAAGCTCTTACTTCCTTGGATATCATTCCTACTGATCGGAGCGAAAAGGTTTCTTTTTGGAGTATGGGCAATCAGTAATATCGACCATCCGTGAATCTTTTTCAGATTGTTAAGCCTGATTAAAAATGGAGTGGTATTTCTGGCTTTCTCATTGTCAGAAATGACACAGGACAAATTGTCAATGACCAGAATCTTTGCTTCTGACTTGGATGCTTGAATCTCTATCTCTTTAAAAAGGAAGCTTTCATATTCTTCGAAGGTTTCACCAAATCCATAAGGATTGATCTCTGCTCTAAGGAAAAGATCGCTGAATTCGAAATGATCATATAACTCGTCCTTATCTCTGTCATATTGAGCATACCTCATTTCAAATTGCTTGGAGGTCAATTCTAGGTCAAAATAGATCACCTTGGAAGGCTTAAGCTCCATTTCCAATCCAAGTGTTGGAATACCTTTAGAGACACTATCAATGATTTGGACAGCTAAGAGAGATTTCCCTTGATTGGTATCTGCGAAGAGAATGCACAGCTCTTCTTCATACCAAAATTGCCCGAAAATCTTCTTGGGAATGGGTTTGCCTTTGGCTTCATCCATCCATTCATTGGCTGATTTGATGATTAAAAAATCACCGGAATAGTGATTATGGGAATTTGAATTTTCAATTGATGAGATCATGATTTTAGCAATAAGATTTGGTCTAGCATTTTGGAGTAAATGCTACATTCCATTTTTAGGGAAACTTTTAGAATTAGACTGAGATAAAATCAGCCAACAGCCGGTTAGTGGCGTAGAGAAATGTAAGGACTGAAAAAGTCAAAAGAGGTGCCTGACCTAGGTTGACAATGATCAAAAGATTGTCCATCTTAGTGCATGTTTTTAATTTTCTGAGGGTTAAAAGCAATCTAAGAAACTGCCAATTGAGCATTTCCAACAAAAGGAAAGGACAAACATCCTTTCCTTTTTTAGTTCTCAAACTCTCCTGCAAAAAATCTATCCACTTCTCTTTGGTGAATAAATCTTCTTTTTCCCCGGTACATGGAGCGAAACTCCTGACCCTTAGATTCAGAAACAGATTCCATTTTTGAAATAGAATAGTGGGACTTTACCCCAGTGGTTCCATGAACTCCTGAAGAGACAACCATTCATCTTTGATAGATTTGCTACCTGGATTAATGCTGGAGATTTTCTCTTCCAGGTTTCTGAATTTCTCTTCTAGCCATTTTTGGCTAACAGCTGAAAACGGAATAAAAGTGTCTTGATTCATTGTGATTTGAGTTTGATTTACTCAAATATATAGAAAAAAATAATATTCGGTCACTAGTGTCCGATTTTTTATTGAGATAGATCAATAGGCTTCAGGGAATACAAATGGCGCATTTCAGCATCAAACTTTTCATCAAGCCATTTTTTCAATCCGGAGAGTCTCTGATCCTCATTGAGATTGACCATCCTAAATTGTAGCCGATTTACTTCTGGCCAATTCAACGACTTATAAACCTTAAAAAATTCGAAAACCTGCTTTACCTCTTCAAATTCCATTATTCTCTGGAAAAGTCCCAAATCAAGGTGTTGTATCCCGGACAAGAAACGTGTGGCTCCGGCTACATCCAATAAATCAATCAAGTCTTGATTGATTTCCGAAAGGATTACCCTCATTGCTTTATCCTCAAAAATCTGATCGAAATAATCTAGTACCTTTTCTAAGGATGCATTCTCATAGTGCTCATTGACTACCATGGAAGGAGTAAATTCCACCCCCAATACATTTTCAAAGTAGTCTCGAAGTAACACAATATGCTTAACCTCTGCCTCGATAATATCAGTAACGTTTTGGCTAAAATGGCTTAAAATTGAAGGATCTCCTCCATTTTCATTTACATACCTTATCCCTAGCCTTGAAGCAAACTTGGTTTTAGCATTCTTGTACCTCACCATTACATACAAAGGAAAACTGGATGACGATTTTCCAATCTTTTCTAACTCCTTGG
This sequence comes from Algoriphagus sp., assembly GCA_018336015.1. Classification (GTDB taxonomy): domain Bacteria; phylum Bacteroidota; class Bacteroidia; order Cytophagales; family Cyclobacteriaceae; genus Algoriphagus; species Algoriphagus aquatilis. The sequence continues at coordinate 80,254 of JAGXQZ010000051.1, forward strand.
CGTGATAATGCTTGATTGCAAGCTTCGTTTTCTTTTGCATGTCTATCTCTGAATGAAAGAAAGAATCCTTCGGTAAGTCTCCACCGTTTTCCTATCGGTATAGTATTTCTTTAGAACTGATCCCGGGGAATGTCCAAATATCATTCTAATATCATTATCATCCATCCCTAATCGATCTGTCCAAGTCCCAAAGGTCTTTCTTCCCACCTTATTTGAAAGCACATCCGGAAACTTGATTTTTTCTGCTAGTACTTTCAGGTGTTGATTAAACTTCTGTTCTGAAATAGCCACCTCCCTAGGAAACAAGTATTCTTCACCCTCTTGAAAGTACTTTTTGACAATCTTTTTGGCTGTTTCATTTAAAGGAATCCAAAACTCTTCTCCGTTCTTCTTTCGTTCTCCTTGGAGTACCAGATGCTCGGGATTTTCCTTTAGCAAGTTCCAGTCAAATCCATTTTCCGACTTAATCCCAATCAAATCATTATAATACAAGGCGGTATTGCAGAGCAATAAGAAAAGATCTCTAGTAACTTCTAGTCTTCGTTCCTCCGGAGAGAACTTCAAATTCTGAAGAAGTTCATATTGCTTATCATTCACATAAATGATCTTGTCAGGTCTTTTTGTTGAATTAATGTCCAGTCTTTCGAATATCCCCTTTTTGAAAGGAACACTATATTGATCGCAATACTCACGGTAAATCACTTTGAGGCGATCTACATATTTGGCGACGGTGGCATCGGAATTTATCTCGGTGGAATCGCTGCGCAAAAAATCTATCAGTCCCAGAATATAGGATTCATCGATATCCGCCATCATGGCCTGACTCCGATAACTGTCCACCAAATTTTTCAAGGTCACATAGACCTTCTTGGTACCCTCTGCCTTCTTGGAGGTCGATCCAAACTTTAATGAATAATCTATATAGGATGAAATCTTATCACTTGCCCCTGGGGCAATAGTACCATTTACCCCTTTTATTCTTTTTCCTTGATGTTTTACCAAGTAAAAAGTTTTCAATTTCTCCGCAGTCAAAATTTCACCACGCTTAGAAAAATCATGAATTATTTCTTTGAGATGGTGAATTTCGCGGGCAATTAACCGATTATGGGAATCGGCATATTTATACTGACTGTTTACCCATTTGAGAGCTTTCCCAGACCATGCATTTCTAGGGATTTTTTCAAGATTGAGATTGATATAGTGTCTCCCTTTTCGATTAATGGATAAATAAATCGTTTCACCTTCGGAGGATTTTTTGCCCTTCGGATTCAAAACCGCAGAAATTTTGAAATCTATCATGGTTCAAAATACCGATAAAAATTAAAGCGGACAAGAAGGCGGACAAATTGGGGGACAAAAAAGGGGACAAAATCATTCGAATTTATCAGAATCAAATAGATTCGAAATTGTTCTAAATGCCTGAAAAACAAAAAACTCTGAATAATTTTTACATTATTCAGAGTCTAAAAGTAGCGGGAACAGGACTCGAACCTGTGACCTTCGGGTTATGAGCCCGACGAGCTACCAACTGCTCCATCCCGCGATATTGTGATGCAAAGGTAAGGGCAAACTCTCAAAAATCAAGTACCTTTGCAAAAAAATCTTTGAAAATGGCCCAAACTCCTCATAGAGCGGGATTTGTCAATATCGTCGGAAAACCAAACGTGGGTAAATCCACCTTGATGAATATCCTAGTGGGTGAGCGGCTATCCATAGTCTCTTCCAAAGCTCAAACCACCCGGCATCGAATTCTTGGTCTGATTAATACGGATGAGTATCAGATCGTCTTTTCTGACACGCCCGGAATGCTCAAACCAAAATATGAGCTTCACAAAAGCATGATGGGATTTGTCAATCTTTCTCTCGAGGATGCAGATGTGATCGTATTTGTCACTGACCTCTATGAAAATGAAGAGGAAATCGAAGATGTAATCCGAAAAATCAACGAATCAGGCATCCCGATCCTTTTGGTGATCAACAAAATTGACCTTGCCAAAGAAGGCCAATTGGAGGAAGTCACTCAGTATTGGACTTCAAGAATCCAGGCGACCACGGTAATTCCTATATCTGCAAAAGAGCAGTTTAATACTGAACGGATTTTACAGGAAATTGTGGAAAGGCTACCAGTGCACCCCCCTTTTTACGACAAAGATGAACTAACTGACCGACCAGAACGGTTCTTTGCCTCTGAGATCATTCGGGAGAAGATCTTTACCAATTACAAAAAGGAAATCCCCTATAGCACCGAAGTGGGTATTGAGGATTTCCACGAAGAAGAAAATATCATTAGAATCCGAGCTACCATTTTTGTGGAGCGCGATAGTCAAAAAGGGATTATCATCGGAGATAAAGGCAAAATGCTCAAGAAAGTAGGAACAGAAGCACGAGCTGATCTGGAAAAGTTTTTCGGAAAGAAAATCTTTTTGGAAACATTCGTTAAAGTCGAATTAGACTGGCGAAAGAATAAATTGAAACTAAAAAAATTCGGGTACGACCCCTCTTAACTTATGGCAAATATAGTAGCAATCGTAGGCAGACCCAATGTGGGAAAATCTACTCTTTTTAACCGCTTGGTAGAAGAACGAAAGGCCATTGAGGACAACTTGAGTGGAGTGACCCGAGACCGGCACTACGGCCATGCGCAGTGGTCTGGCAAATTTTTCTCGGTGATCGATACAGGAGGTTATGTCACAGGTTCTGAAGATATTTTTGAAGCAGAAATCAGAAAGCAAGTGAAGCTGGCCATTGAAGAGGCAGATGTAATCCTTTTTGTAGTGGACTGTAATGATGGCTTAACAGATTTGGACTCTGAATTTGCAAACGAACTCAGGGGCACCAAAAAACCTCTTTATATAGTCGCAAACAAAGCTGATAACAGAGAAAAAGCTTTTATGGCCAATGAGTTTTATCAGATGGGCCTAAGTGCTTTTGAAATATTCCCAATTGCAGCTGTAAGTGGAAGTGGTACAGGCGAACTTTTGGATGCTGTAATAACACATTTCAAAGATGAAGGAGAAGAAGATCCAGATGCAGGTGTGCCAAAAATCTCTATTTTGGGAAGGCCTAATGTGGGCAAATCTTCTTTTCTTAATGCTCTACTTGGCCAAGAGAGATCTATTGTGACCGATGAAGCAGGTACCACAAGAGATGCAATCCACACGCGATACAAATTTTTTGGCAAAGACTTTATCATTACAGACACAGCCGGAATCCGTAAAAAAGCTAAGGTAAAAGAAGACATCGAGTTTTACTCTGTTATGCGTTCATTGAGGACGTTGGAAGAATCAGATGTCGTGATCGTGATGGTAGATGCCACTCGAGGGCTGGAAGCTCAGGACATTAACCTGATTGGATTGGCAATCAAAAATAACAAAGGAATAATGATCATGGTGAATAAATGGGATCTTATAGAAAAAGATCACAAAACCATGAACAAAATCAAAGATGAAATGCTGGACCGACTTGGTGAACATAAGTGGATTCCAATCATCTTTACCTCAGTGGTAGAAAAGCAAAGAATCTTCCAAGCTATTGAGCTTGCTGTTAAAGTTTATGAAAACAAAACAAGAAGAGTCACTACCTCAAAATTGAATGATATCATGCTGCAGGAAATTGAAAAATATCCTCCTCCAGCTTGGAAAGGCAAATACATCAAGATTAAATACGTAACTCAGCTTCCTACCAAAAATCCTGTTTTTGCCTTTTTCTGTAATCTTCCACAATACATCAAAGATCCTTACACCAGATACTTGGAAAACCGTCTGAGAGAAAACTTTGATTTTGAAGGAGTTCCTGTAAAAATTGTTTATAAAAACAAATAAAAAATATTTGAACGGCTCTTGCACAATTGAAAATATTACTAGTACCTTTGTATTGTAATTAAGAAAACCATAACAAATGAAAAAGGTATTTGCAATTTTCGCAATCGCTGGTTTGATCGCTACTGCATCTTGCGGTGGAAAGTCAACTGAAGAACAAGCTGCTGCTGACTCTATCGCTGCTGCTGCTAAAGCTGATTCTATCGCTGCTGTTGAAGCTGCTGCTGCTGCCGCTGCTCAAGCTGCTGCTGATTCTGCTGCTGCTGCTGCTGACACTACTGCTGCTGTTGCTCAGTAATCAACACACACCACGCGTGAAAAAATTAAGAGTTCCGAAATCGGAGCTCTTTTTTTTTATTTTTAGCCCTTATGAATATCCCGCCTGAACTTTTACAAATTTTCACCAAACACCTTCCTTCAAACTCAATCCAATATTGCATTACTCTATGGAGTGAAACCCCCTTTTTACTACAAATCAAAAAACCAAGAAACAGCAAACTTGGGGATTTTAGGTATAGAAAGGACAGGAAAATGCAAACTATCACACTCAACTCGGACCTGAATCCCTTTCAATTTTTACTCACCTATATTCATGAAATAGCTCATCTGAGAGTTTTTGAAAATTTAGGATCCAATCATGTGCCTCATGGGGCAGATTGGAAATCAATGTTTCAACAACTCATGGTCCCAATACTCTCTGAAAGCATCTTTCCGCATGATTTATTGATTCCGCTTCGACTCCACATGAAAAACCCCTCATCTAGTTCGTCAAGAGATTTATTTCTAATGAAGGAGATGAGTAAATACGACAAAAAGGAATCAACTGCTCAGGAAGTATTTCTTTCTGATGTCATGCCAGGTACCACGTTCCTTCTAGCAGGCAGGAAATTCAAAAAGGGTGAAACTAGACGAACCAGAATTCTTTGTGAAGAGGTGGACACTGGAAAAAAATTCTTGGTCTCAACTTTGGCCAAAGTTAAACCCTTAGATTAATCTCGCTCCTCACCTATCTGATTTTCCGGCTGAGAGAAATCCTTTGGTTGAGGTAGGTCTTGTAAAGAATTGATCCCAAAGTACTCCATAAACTTTTCGGATGTACCGTAGATCAAAGGCTTACCTACTCCCTCCGACTTTCCTTTGATCTCGATCAACTCCTTTTCCAAAAGCTTTTGCACGGAATATTCACTGTTTACACCCCGAATCTGCTCTACTTCTCCTTTGGTGATTGGTTGCTTGTAGGCAATAATTGAAAGGGTTTCCAATTGGGCTGAAGAAAGTCTTTTTTGAGACTGTTGTTTGAGGAGAATACTGATGCTTGTCTGATAGGATGGTTTGGTAAGAAACTGGTATCCTCCACCCAAATGCTCCAATGCAAAGGCAAAATCTTCTTGATTGTACTTTTTTCTCAACTCATAGATGGCACTCTCAACATGATCCATGGGCACTTCAGCCTCAAACATCTCAGAGAGACATTTGACGATCTCAGTGACAGTCAAGGGCTCTGGAGCACAAAAAATGAGTGCTTCAATATGTCGATGAAGAAAATCCAAGATTACTTTTTGGCCAGTTTCGCCTCGATAGAATGCATGGTATGCGGTACAGCTTTAAGTCGGTCTTTAGCGATCAATTTGCCGGTATCCACGCAAATGCCATAAGTGCCATTTTTGATGCGTATTAGAGCATTTTCCAAGTTGATCACAAACTTCTGTTGTCTAGCAGCCAATTGACTCAAGTTTTCACGCTCAAGAGTATCCGCACCATCTTCCAAAAGTTTGGAGGTCGAAGCGGTATAATCAGTCCCACTATCATTTTTCTTACTCAAGGTTTCCTTGAGCGAATGAAGCTCTGTTTTTGCCACTGCTAATTTTTGAAGAATTATCTCTTCAAACTCTCTAAGCTCTTCTTGTGAGTAGGCTGTTTTTTCTTCTTGGCTCATACCTGTCTGGCTTTAATTGATCTTACTGGGACTTTTAAACAATTGGTTCCCTAAAATACATTGGACTTTGATATTTGCAAAAATTAAAAGTTTCAGAGCAAGAATTACACATCTCCATCCTTTAATACTTTCAATTCAATCCATCCCAAAAGAAACCTTAAATGAATGGATTGACTCTTCTTCTAGAGCTTTGCAGCCACAACAAGTGTCTTTTTGAAAATCAAAATTTTCCCATTCGTATCAACCAACTCTACCAATAGTACATAATAGCCGGGCCTAACTCTTGCTCCCAAATCATCTGTACCATTCCAAGTTAAAAGGCCCTGGGTACCTAAAGGCTGGTTTTGAGCCAAAGTATGAACAGCCAACCCAGAAGCGGAAAAAACAGAAAAGCTACCCACCCAGCCAGGTTGATCCAATTCATATCGAATTGTAGTAAATGTGGCACCAACACTCCCCTCTGGATCAAAAACTTGCGGTTCGATTTGAATTAAGTTTGATTCAAATTCACCTAAAACAGTTGAATTTCGTTTTCCTGGGGTCGCAAAGTCTTCATTGCCGGATGCAGACTGCCAATTAAAATCCAACGCAGCGGCTGATGTCGATGATATCCGTTCCAAAGAGACTCCTTTTGTGTTCCGGATAAGTGGATGATGCATTTTCGGGTCATAGGTGAATTTTTCGACCGCTTCCCCTACATTGGAAATCAAGACCACAGTGCCTCCGGAAATCGGATAACTTGGTAGACTTGGAATCTGAAAAAAATGACCATTTACAGATTTAGGATAAGCAAGTTTCAGCGAATTTGTATCCGTAGTAATTGCCAAAAATCCTCCTGGATCCAAATAATCGCCTCTTCCACCGAAAATTCGAACCTGACTGGTTTGTCCAGAATTATTCAGATTACCAAGCGCCCAAGATTCCAGAGACAGGAATTTATCAGTGGTGTTATGAATCTCTACAAATTTGGGATCCCCCACTCGTGCATCAAATAACACTTCGTTGATGATCAAATCACCAGGTCCAGCTGCTTCTGCTAAAACAAGATTGGCCGATAGAGGGTCTTCTTGAACAACCCCACGGCAATTCACAAGTGATGTAATTTTAACTTCATATTTTCTGCCACGAATAGCTTCTCGATCCAATTTTATCTTTATGGCATTACCATTAAGTGAAATCCATGTTGAGTCTGCCTTGAGTCCATCTGAAAAGGTAATTTGATTAGTTGAAATAGTTGGTAAAAAAAGCTGATTGAATACAACCTCAACCTCTCGAGAATTCACAAAAAACGCAGATTCAATCTCGAATTCTATGAGATCAATTTCTTGCGAAAAAACAGAATTCACTTTCCCTGGTGTTCCTCGAGCAGGATCCATCGATGACTTTAGAAACCCCGAATTATCACAAAGGAACTCCGGATGGACAACCTCAAGACTATAGCCTCCTGAAGCAAATTCACTCCCTCCCCAAGAAAAGGTAGCATAACTCAGCTGGTCAATCAGCACACCTTGGGATGAAGTCAAACTGACCCTATCTCCGGAGTTTAGCAGGGTAGGCCATGAACTGATCGGTATCACATTTCCAAATTCCTTCAACTGATTGGACTGTGATGAGGGCGCGAGTAAAACATATGCTCCTGGCTGAATCCAAAACTCAGGAAGAGAAGCCGTACTTCTGGAATTCGAAAAGAGTAATCCTTGAAGCCTAAACTCTTTAGCAGAGGGATTGTACAACTCAACATATTCCACATTAGGCAGGTCTTGATCTGCTCTTGGAGCCGGCATGAGTTCATTGATCACCAAAGACTTGTAGTCAAACGAAGTAGGATCTGTAAACCTGAAATTGACCGAGGTATCCCTCAAAAAATTGCCTTCCAAATCGGGAATTTGCATGACATCCAACCTATAACTTTTACCTTCTTCCAAATTTTCCTCAAAACGAAGAATCCGGGTAGAATCATTGAGTGAATTGATTATTTCGGGGTCTATTCCATCCAACTTGTAAGCAAGCGGAAGGAGCGAGAATACCGGGTCTATTGGCTCATCGAAACCCAACAAAATCTCCTTTGAAGAATACCCCTTTATACTTTTTACTTTTGGTGGGGTAGCATCCTGAACAAAATCCCCCATCTCAAAATCATCCAAAAACCACCTCGCAGCACTTCCACTCCCTGCCCCATAAAGGATCTCCAATTTCAAAAAGACTTCATTGAGCCCCGCATATTCAATTGGAACCTCTAGAACAAACCTTCGGTACTCCTGATTTTCATTCCCAAATTCATTCTCCCCACCCAGTAAGACCCTATCTGAAAATCCTCCATTCAAACGTTCTCCCCACGAAAAATACACCACAGCAGGACGGTTTCCTGTCCCATTCTGTAGGCTTCTTGCCCAAAAAGAAACCTTGGGCCTTTCTAATTCTGATGGGTTCAGCCTAATCCAAATTTCTCCATTGAATGTATTGATCGGCTGAACCGCTAGTGCTCTGGAATTCCCCTTACCAAGGTTTAGAGTCTGAAAGATCCGCGAGGAAGGGCTTCTAACCTCATTTCCATACCAACCCGGAAGAAACTCCCCGGGAAAAGAAGTGATGGAAAATTGGCTTTCAAAATCCTGTTTTTGCCCCAATGCCTTCATAGGAAAGATGGATATAGAGCTAAAGGAAAACCAAAAAACAAAGGATAGAAAAGTACGATTCATCATAAAAATGATAAAAAAGAACGCACTTAAAATACAAAAATTAGTTTTAACCTCGGTGTCAATCAGAAAAAACTCGATGATTTTTTGAGTCATTATCCTGAAAATGAACTCCTAGTCCTTACTTTTGCAGTCCCAAAACCAATTAAAACCTATTCATATTATGAAACTGGCTGTAGTAGGTGCCACCGGTCTGGTAGGCTCCGAAATTCTCGAGGTGCTCGACGAGCACAACTTCCCTTATGACGAACTGCTATTGGTTGCTTCTGAGCGATCCGTGGGTAAACAGATCGAGTATAAGGGTAAAAAACACACCGTAATCGGCCTGGCCGATGCTGTGGCAGCCAAACCTGAAATCGCCATTTTCTCCGCAGGTGGAAGCACCTCACTGGAGTGGGCTCCCAAATTTGCAGAAGTAGGCACTTTTGTGATCGACAACTCTTCTGCATGGAGAATGGATCCTTCCAAAAAATTGGTTGTCCCAGAAATCAACGCGAAAGAAATTACTCCTAACGATAAAATCATCGCCAACCCCAACTGCTCCACTATTCAAATGGTGTTGGCGTTGGAGCCTTTGCGCCAGCGCTATGGCATCAAGCGCATCGTTGTATCTACCTATCAATCTGTGACAGGCACGGGGAAAGCCGCAGTAGATCAGATGATGGCTGAGCGATCAGGCGAAGCCAATCCTCCAATGGTTTATCCTCATAAGATTGACATGAACGTTCTTCCTCACATCGACGTGTTCCAGCCCAACGGCTACACCAAGGAAGAGATGAAAATGATCAACGAGACCAAAAAAATCTTCAGCGACAATACCGTCCAAGTGACATCTACTACTGTTCGTATTCCGACCATGGGTGGACACTCTGAAGCGGTCAACGTCGAGTTTAAGCAGGATTTTGATTTGGCGGAAGTGAGAAGCCTGTTGGAAAATGCTCCGGGAGTGATCGTACAGGACGATCCGACCAACTTCGTCTATCCAATGCCTATCACTTCGCATAAAAAGGATGAGGTATTCGTAGGCCGATTGAGACGAGATGAATCTCAACCAAACACACTCAATATGTGGATTGTGGCAGATAACCTTAGAAAAGGTGCTGCTACCAATGCCGTACAGATTGCAGAATACCTTTTGGAAAATAAACTGGTCTGATGAACCTCAGCGAGCTCAATAGCGCTGAATTCAGACAATTTGTGCAGGATCATCTTTCAGAAGATCCTGCACTTTTGCTTTTTAAATATCAAGGGAAAGTCACTTTTGATCTAAAAATGGCAGTTCAGCAGATTTCTGCCCGACAAAAAGTATCCAAAAAACTCCCTTCTTGGTCTGCTAATCCCGATTTACTTTTTCCTGCAAGTATCTCTTTAGAGCAAAGTTCTTCCGAAGAAACAGCTCACTTCAAAGCAAAAGGCTTGAATGGTAAATTGATGATCGATCTTACCGGAGGCTATGGAGTGGATTTTTTCCACTTGAGCCAGGGATTTGAAAAAGGAATTTATTGCGAAAGACAGCCTGAACTCTTCCAGATTTCGAAGCATAATCTTGAGCTATTGAAGCCCTCCAAGGGTTCAGAACCCATGGAGGGTTTAGATAGAAAGTTTGAGTTTTTTGAAGACGATGGATTGGATTTTTTGAAAAAAACTAACCACCACTTTGATCTGATTTATGCGGATCCTGCCAGAAGGGGTGGCGGCAATCAGAAGCTTTATAAGCTGCAAGAATGCGAACCGGATGTAGTGAGTACTTGGTCTCTTTTACGAAGCAAATCGGATCACATCCTGATCAAAGCCTCACCCATGCTGGATATCACGCAAGCTTGGACTGAGCTTCCGGAGATACAGAAAATCACCGTGGTTTCCGTAAAAAATGAGGTAAAGGAACTCCTCCTTTCATGGGAAAAAGGAAATACTCAAGAATCCAGAGAGATCTCAGTCGTTGATTTGGGCAGTGAAAATCCAAGATTCTCTTTTGCACCAAAGGAAGAAGAAAAGGCAATTGTACCCCTCGGTGAAGCAGAAACGTACTTGATCGAACCGCTGAACGGAATTCTTAAAGCCGGAGCGTTTAATCTTTTCGCCGCGCGATTTGGATTGAAAAAACTGGAGAAAAACAGCCACCTCTACACCGGGAATACGATTCAGGACGACATCCCGGGCCGAGTCTTTGAAGTGATTCAGGAGGTTTCTCCCAAAAAGCAGGAAATCAAAAATCTCTTCCCTTCGGGAAAAGTCAACGTAATCTGCCGAAACTATAGCATCGGGGCTGAAGACCTTAAAAAGAAACTTGGACTAAAAGACGGAGGAGAAGACTTTCTGATCGGAACGAAAACAAAAAGCGGGTTTAAAGTCTTTTGGTGCAGACGAATTCAGTAAAAAAAGGCAGGCTCAGTTGGAAGAAGTTAGAATCAAAATATATGACTGAGATGTCATGTCCTGAAACTTTTCCAAAGTTCCGAACATTGGAAAAATTCTCAAACCAATCCGAGAAACATCTAAGAAGATAGAAAAGAAAAAAGGTCTGTGAGACACAGACCTTTGCACACTTAAGGATTTTATCGGTTACTCCTTCACTTCTTCATAGTCGACGTATTCGCCTCCTTGGATATCTTTTTTTCGCTTATCCAATTCTTCCTTGGGAATGTAATCTACCACTACAGCATCTTTAGGCCTTGCAGCATGCTGTTGAGCACGCTGCTGTTCCATGGCCGCTTCATTTACTTGCTTCGCAAATTGAGCAAGCTTTGACCGAAGAAAATACCGAAGGAGTTGGCCTAGCAGCCAGCCAACTCCCAGTAATATGATGAGAAATTTTACCAAGTTTTTTCAGGATTATGAACCGGCTTACCTGCTGAGATAGATATTTCGCTCGTTGTAAATTTTGAGGAAATAGTCATCCATCAGATCGTCGATAAAGTAAATCGCTTCACCGGTGGATTTCATTTCAGGTCCCAATTCTTTGTTGACATTCGGGAATTTGTGGAAAGAGAATACCGGTTCTTTGATGGCATAACCCTTCTTCACCGGTTTGAATTCAAAGTCGGTGACCTTTTTCTCTCCCAACATCACCTTTACGGCATAATTCACATAAGGTTCCTGATAGGCCTTGCAGATAAACGGCACCGTACGGGAAGCTCTAGGATTGGCCTCGATCACATACACCTTGTCATTCTTGATTGCAAACTGGATGTTGATCAAACCGACAGTTTTGAGAGCCAAAGCGATTTTCTCGGTGTAAGTCTCGATCTGACGGATCACCAAATCCCCCAAATTGTAGGGAGGAAGGACGGCATAGGAGTCTCCGGAGTGAATTCCGGCAGGCTCGATGTGCTGCATAATACCAATGATGTAGACATTTTCTCCATCACAGATTGCATCTGCTTCCGCTTCGATGGCGCCTTCCAAGAAGTGATCGAGAAGAATCTCATTATTAGGAATGTCACGTAGCACATTTACCACATGCTCTTCAAGTTCCTTTTCGTTGATCACGATTTTCATCCCCTGACCACCCAATACATAGCTTGGACGAACTAGAAGTGGGAATCCGATCGTTTTGCAAAGCTCAAGGGCCTCATCCGTATTGTGAATCGTGCCGAATTCAGGATATGGTACGTTGTTTTCTTTCAAAAGCGTAGAGAACAAACCTCTGTCTTCGGCCAAATCCAAGGCCTCGAAGCTCGTTCCAATGATCTTGATGCCGTATTTGGAAAGTTTTTCAGCCAATTTCAAAGCAGTCTGACCCCCTAGTTGCACGATCACTCCAACAGGATTTTCCTGCAAAATGATCTCGTAAATATGCTCCCAGAAAACCGGCTCAAAGTAAAGTTTATCCGCTACATCCGGATCAGTAGAAACCGTCTCCGGGTTACAGTTGATCATGATGGTCTCGTAGCCGCACTCTTTAGCCGCCAAAACTCCATGAACACAGGAGTAGTCAAACTCAATTCCTTGCCCCACTCGGTTTGGTCCCGAGCCCAATACCACCACTTTCTTTTTCTCTGATCGGATAGACTCGTTTTCCTCTCCAAAAGTGGAGTAGTAATACGGGGTCTGGGCCTCAAACTCCGCAGCACAGGTATCTACCAATTTGTAGACACGTTTGATTCCCATTTCATGGTAGCGCTTGTTAAACACATCGCTTTCCAAGCAATCGAGCAAGTGCGCAATTTGACGGTCGGCGTAGCCTTTTTTCTTCGCCAAATCCATCAGTTCGAATGGGATGGTGTTGATTTTATATTTCTCAATCTCAGCTTCCAAATGAATCAATTCCTCGATTTGCTTGAGGAACCACTTATCGATCTTGGTCAGATCGTGGATTGTGCGGAAGGAAATGCCTAGTTTAAAAGCATCATAAACATGGAACAATCTGTTCCAGCTAGGATTGGCCAGGGAGTAAAGAATCTGCGCCTGATCTTTCAGCTCTTTGCCATCCGCACCCAAGCCATTTCTCTTGATTTCAAGAGACTGACAGGCTTTTTGAAGCGCTTCTTGAAAGTTGCGCCCGATGCCCATCACTTCCCCTACCGCTTTCATGGATAGGCCCAATCGACGATCCGAACCTTTGAATTTATCAAAGTTCCAACGTGGAATTTTTACGATCACATAATCGATGGAAGGCTCAAAATATGCCGAAGTAGTCCCTGTAATGGAGTTGGACAATTCGTCCAGGTTATATCCTACTGCAAGCTTGGCAGCCACTTTGGCAATCGGATAGCCGGTCGCTTTGGAAGCAAGTGCCGAGGATCGGGAAACGCGTGGGTTAATCTCGATACCGATGATCGTGTCATTATCCGGACTTACGGCAAACTGTACGTTACAGCCTCCGGCAAAATTGCCGATGCTATTCATCATCGTGATCGCATAGTTACGCATGCGCTGATACACCGTATCCGGAAGGGTCATGGCAGGTGCTACGGTAATGGAGTCACCGGTATGCACGCCCATCGGATCAAAATTTTCGATAGAACAGATCACGATCATGTTGCCGATGTTATCCCGCATCACCTCTAGCTCGTATTCTTTCCAACCGAGTATGCTTTGCTCAATCAGCACTTCATGAACAGGCGAAGCCTGAAGACCTGCTGCCAAGTATTTTTCAAAGTCCTCTGCCTTTTCCACAAAAGCTCCACCTGCACCACCCAAGGTGTAAGATGCCCTGATAATCAACGGAAATCCTATTTCCTGAGCGATTTCTTTACCCTGTAGCATGGAAGTAGCCGTCGCCCCTTTGCAGACGCCTACACCAATGTGCTCCATAAGCGCTTTGAATTTTTCTCTGTTTTCAGCGGTATCGATGGCGTCAATATCGACACCAATCATTTTAACGCCATAGTTTTTCCAAATTCCTGCTTTGTCACATTCGATAGCAAGGTTGAGGGCAGTCTGTCCACCCATGGTAGGAAGTACGGCATCGATGTCAGGATGCTCAGTCAGGATTTTCCGGATGGATTTCTTTTCCAGTGGAAGCAAATACACGTGATCGGCGGTCACAGGGTCGGTCATGATCGTGGCTGGATTGGAATTGATCAGGGTGACTTTGATCCCTTCTTCACGGAGCGATCTGGAAGCCTGGGAGCCGGAATAGTCAAATTCGCAAGCTTGACCGATGACGATGGGACCTGAACCGATGAGGAGGACGTGCTTGATGCTACTGTCTTTAGGCATTAGAGAGGAGGGTTGAGGAAAATTTCACTTAAGTCCAAATTGGGGCAAAATTAGAAAAATTATCCGAAGGGGGAAGGATAACTTCGGATAAAAGGCACTCATGCTCACAGAAAAATGAAATAATCGGTGAATAGTCCGAATAGGAAAATTAATTTGATCCAATCCTTATTTTAGCCCAATGAACTGGAATGATATGGATTTTTTCCCTGTCATGGGAGAAATGCTTACTTCTGAAAATACGCTTCAACTTGATTTCACTGCCGCTAATCAAGCATTGGATGCTGTAAATCTTAGTGATACAGCCGAGTTTGACCGATTTGTATTCGCTCAGCTGAAAAGCGCGGGAAAAAAGTACGGCATCGGAGGATATCTGGAGAATCGGGCGATTTACCGTCGGAGTGAAGTTTTTGCTACAGAATCTGCTGACTTCCGAAATATCCATTTGGGAATCGACATCTGGACAGAGGCAGGAGCACAGGTTTTCGCGCCCTTAGCAGGAAAGGTTCATAGCTTTCAGGACAACACGGGCTTTGGCAACTATGGCCCGACGATCATTTTGGAGCATGAACTAGAGGGAAAAACCCTCTTTTCTCTCTATGGGCATCTTTTCCGCAAAGACTTGGAAAAGCTACAGGTCGGACAGGAATTTCAGGCAGGCGAGTTACTTTGCCATGTGGGGCCTTTTCCCGAAAACGGAGATTGGCCACCTCACCTTCACTTCCAGCTGATGTGGGATTTGGGTGAAAACTGGGGCGATTATCCTGGCGTGGCGGCAGAAAAGGATTTGGAGTTTTATAAGGAAAATTGCCCGGATCCGAATTGGATTTTGGGATTTGACTCATTCTAAAACTTATTAGAAGCAGCTTGAAATCCCAGATTGTAAAGGTTCATCAGGAATTTTCTTTAAGTAAAATGATCCTGCCTCACTCATTTCCCAACATCCAATGCTTGAATTGGGGACTTCGCTCCTTGCTAATATCTACCCGATTGAGCATTGGATTTTTGAGGTACACCTCCAGTCCTTTATAATTTGTCTTGATCTGCTTGACTTCATCTATTCGGATAATGGTTTGCCGATTGGCTCGAAAGAAAACGGTCGGGTCCAATTTGCCTTCCAACTCCTCCAAAGTCTGAAAGTCTGTGATCAATCGCTTTCCCTCACGATTGACCAGAAAAATGAGTTCTTCCTTCACAAATCCCGAAACCTCCCCAATCGTCACCGGCATCAGGGTATTTTGCACCGTCACCAACATTCTTTCCAGGTAAGTTTTTCCTGATTTAACCCGATCCAATGCCATCCTTAGCTCCGGCAAAACGTAAGACTCCCGGCGTTTTCTGAGTTTTTCCAAGGCATTTTTTAGCTCCTTTTTTTCGATGGGTTTGAGCAAAAAATCCACACTGTTGACCTCAAAAGCCCTGATGGCGTATTGGTCAAAGGCCGTGGTAAAGATTACCGGACACTTGGGCTCCATCCGCTTAAAAAGGTCAAAACTGATGCCGTCTGCAAGCTGGATATCAGCAAAAATAAGATCCACCTCGTGCCCTTTTTCAAACCAGTCCAAGGCCTTTTTGACGCTGGGCAAAATCACCAAAACCTCTGCTTCAGGCATCAAATCCAGGACATGCTTGGACAATCCATCGGCTACTAAGGGTTCATCCTCGAGGATAACTATTCGTGCACGCTCACCGGTCAGGTAATTATTCATGGCTTAGGATAGGTTGGGGATCAATGGGATGATGACTGAAAATTTACTTTCCGAGGAAAGTACCTGGACCGGCTGGTTACTCAAAAAGCTATATAGCTTCTTTAAATCTTCCAGCCCCCTACCATTGGACTCCATCGCTTGGATTTTGTGATGAATGGAATTGCTGACCCGCAGGGACTTTTCTTCTGCCGTTACCCGGATTTGGAGTGGGGAATCGGGATCGATGGCGTTGTGCTTGATGCAGTTTTCGAGCAAAATCTGAAGGGTGACCGGCACTATGCCCAAACTTTTGGACTCCTCTGATACATCGATTTTAACGTCCACACCTTTCCCAAAGCGGGTTTCCAACAAAAAGATAAAGTGACCGATAAACTCCAATTCCTCGCGAAGGGGAACCGTCACCTTGTTTTCATGAAGGAGTACATAGCGGTAGACCTTGGACAGGTTAGTCACATATTCAGAGGCGAGCGCGGGCCGATCCATGATCAGGCTGTGAAGTGAACTCAGAGAATTGAAAAGGAAGTGCGGGTTGAGTTGATTTTTTAGGTTGTCAAATTGCACCTGTGTCTTTTCACGCTCCAGTCGCTCAGCACGCAGGAGGCTTTTTTTCCATTCCTGGAAAAAATACTTTCCGAAAAAGATGCTGTTGATCAGAAATGAAAGCGTAGCAAAGGTGGCATAGGTCGTCATGCTAAACATGACCGAAAGCGAACCTTCGAGGTATTTACCTGCCACCATAAACAGCAGCCGATTGACTAAAAGCATGTACACGGCGCCAATCACCAATTGAACTGAAATCCGCAATGCCAAGCCTTTGGAGTAGGGAAGGATGCGATTCATGTATCGCTCCATTCCTTTGAAAAACTCCCAACTCAGAACCAAAAAGACAAAGGAAAAACCGATCGTCTCCGGTGGAAATTCCCCTTTCAGCCCCAAGTCATCCCATAGCAAGTATCGGGTCACCCCGCTGACTAAGGTGACCAATACAAGAATGGCATACTCCATCCAAAGGCTTTTTTTGATCTTCATAGGGTTTGTTTGCACCGTAGATTACGGGTTTTTCTCGGGCGAGTCAATTCGTGGGACAAAGAATTCCAATTTTCCAAGCTTCGGTCAAACCCTCGCAGGTAAGCAGTTGGCTTCCCATATCCGGCCAATAACTGACTCCAAAACCCGTGATCAGGAAATGATCTTTCCATCCTTCATCTCAATGATGCGGTCTGTTTTTGCAGCAAAATCATCGTCGTGGGTCACCGTGATGATGGTCTGTCCCAAGTCTCTGGTGAGTTTTCGAAACGTATCAAACACGATTTTCGAATTGACAGAATCCAGATTGCCGGTAGGCTCATCGCCCATAATCAGTAACGGATCGTTGATTAAGGCCCGGGCAATGGCCACCCGCTGCTGCTGTCCTCCGGATAGTCGGGAGGAAGCTTTTTTTGCCTGATCCGCAATGCCGAGTAGGTCGAGTTTTTCCATCGCTTTTTGACGGATCACTTCCTCTGAATACTTTCCCAACTTCAGCGCAGGGATCATGACATTTTCCAAGGCAGTAAACTCTGGCAACAGAAAATGAAACTGAAAGACAAAGCCGATGTGCTCACTTCGAAATCGCGCCAGGTAGTCCGGAGACTTTCCGGTCAGTTCTTCCCCGTTAATCTCCAACTTGCCTTCAAAGTCCATATCCATGGTGCTGAGCAAGTAAAGAAGGGTGGATTTCCCACTGCCAGACTTTCCTATCAGACTGAGAAACTCTCCTTTATGGACTTCTATATCGATGCCTTTCAGGACCTGAAAAGTCTCTGGATCATGGAAATATTTGGTGATTCCCTGCGTCTTGAGCAGGATGTTGCAAGTGCTCATATTCCTCTGATGATTTCGATAGGATCAATTTTTCCGGCTTTTCGGGAAGGCATCCAGCCCGCCACGGCAGTAGTCAAGACACCAAAGACAATCCCGATGATATAATATTTCGTGTCAAAGTTGATCGGAAGAGAATCCAAGGCGAGGAGTTCCCCCCCGTCAAAGGGCACCTGTGCCAGCAGCAGCGAAAAAACAAATCCTACCACCAAGCCCATTAGGCTCCCGATCAATCCAATGATCAAAGACTGGGTTAAGAAAATTCCTGTCACATCCTTGGCCGCAAAACCCGTAGCCTTGAGAATGGCAATGTCTTTCATCTTGCTGTAAATGGTCATGTTGAGGATATTGTAAATCCCAAAACCAGCAACGATCAATAAGGTGATCGACACCGAATAGGTCATGATGTCGCGGATGATTGCTCCCGCCAAAAGGGTAGAGTTAGCCGTCTCCCAATCTTCTGCCTTATTCCCATAGGCTGCCTGTATGGTCTGAGCTTTGGCTTTAGCCTCCCGGTAATTGGTGATTTTGAGATTTAAGTCGGTGATGTAGCTGGCATCTTTGCCCAGTAGCTTCTGGACTGTGGCCAGGTTGGCATAGCTGCGGACGTTGTCTATTTCCCCCAATCCCAACTGAAAGATTCCGACCACCTTCATCGTATAGATGACCCCTTGTGGCGTAGTGACCATTAGCAGGTCACCGACTTGAGCAGACAGCTTTTTAGCCAAACCAGAACCGATAATCAAACCATTGGAGGTGGTTTTGAGTGCTGCCAGTGAGCCAGCCTTGATTTTGGAATGGAGGTCAAATAGCTTATCCTCTTCCAAAATATCCACCCCAGCTACTGAACCGTTGAGTTTTACAGGGCCAAAGTTGTAAAAGACCTGACTGGTGAGACGAGGTGCGACGCCGATCACTTCGGGGTCTTGGCGTAGCAGATCGGCAATCTGACGGGCATTTCGAATTTTGTCGGATTCGTTTTTGGGTTTGACATGATGAACTAGGTTTAATCCTTCCGGACGAATTCGGTCCAAAAGCGTGGCTCTTGGTTCAGTGACATCTTTGTAGATTCGGATGTCTGCCGAGGCGATTTTGGTCAGGTCTTCCGTGAAATTGTTCAGACCTGTCATCAAGCTGATCATCATGATAAACATCCCGATACCGAAGGTCACACCCAGCATCGCCACCAAAGTCTGTTTGGGCTTGGACAAGAGGTGGGTTTTGGCGATTTTCAGAATGACATTCATGGTTTGATCAGATTGGATTCAGCTGTAATTCCCTCCAGGATTTCCACCTCTGACAAGGTCCGGATACCGGGGATCACTTTCACTTTTTGCGCTTTCCCCTCTTTCAGAACACGCACACTATCACCTGGAAGCAGGAGGTTGCCGGGAATGACCAGGGCGTCGGATTTTTCACGGATGACAATGTTTGCCTCCAGAGCTAGTCCCGTCAGTGCCGTGGGTAGCTTGTCGGTCAAGGCGACATCCACACGCAGCATCTGATCAATGGGATCGATTCTGGAGTAGACTTTGGTCAACTTGGCCTGGAAGGTTTGATCCGGAAACGCATCCATCTCCAACAGGACCTGTTGGCCCAGACTGACCCGACTGATATCTTTCTCATCGATCTTGAGACTGCCGATATATCCCTGATCTGAACCAATGACGGCCAGGATATCGCCTTTTTTCACCAGCTCTCCGGGAGAAAAAGGCGACTCATAAAAGATTCCATCCCGGTCGCTTTTCACTTGGTAGAAATCCAGCTCGTCTTGGACTGTCCTCCACTCTTTGCGGCTGGCTTCCAGCTCCCGAATGACCTGGTCTTGCTTTCCTTTCAGCTGACTCTGACTACGCGCCAGATTCTGCCGGGAGGATTCATAGGTTTTTCGGGCATTTTCATAGCTGGACTGTGAAATTGCCTTTTGCGAATAGAGGCTGGATTGTCTGACCCACATGAGCGAGTCGTTGACAAATTGTTCCTTTGCGATGGCTACCCCTTTGACGGCTTCCTGAATGGCCGGCCCCAGGTCGGAAGCATTCCGTAAGGCCACCTCATAGGCGGTCTTTGCGGATTGGAGTCGACTGTCGAGGGCTACCCCCGACAGGGTAAACAAAAGCTGCCCTTTGCGGACGGGCTCTCCTACCTTGACAAAGGTCTCCAGCAGGACTCCTTCCACTTGTGCCCGGATCTCTGCTTGATCGATTGCCTCGAGATAGCCGGAGGCATAGACGGCCTCAGTCACCGATTTGACCTGTGGAGTCTGAGTCGGCACTTCCGAACAGGCCGTCAGTGCTGCCGAAGAGAGAATAAAAAAGAACAGGTTGCTGAATTTTAGATGAAACTTATTCATGGATTTTCGGAGTAGGTTTGGTTACGGATGACTAGCAATGCTTGGGATGTAAAGAGGTCAGCAAGAGCGATCAGGTATTCTTGCTGCTGCTCCAGCCATTCTTTTTCTACTTGAAGGAGCTCATCGGCAGGAATAATTCCGGCAGCCCATTGAAGCCCCGCAAGTCGAAAATTGTCTGCATAGAGCTTGAGGAGAGGATCAAAGCCCTGAACCGCCCGGTGATTGTTGATCCATTCGGATTGGAGCCTGGACTGCTCTTCACTCAGGACTTGTTGAGTATGGCGCTGCTGTTCTTTGGCTATTTGCCAATCGAGGTAGGCCGTTTTGGTTTTTAGTCGCTTCAGATTTCCCTGGAACAGATTCCAGTTAAGGCTTAGTCCCACCACTCCGACCTCAAAGGAACTGGCTCCTGAGAGGTTGAAATTATTAGCTAGGGTCTGCTGGTAAAATCTCCCCGTAGCGGTGAGTTTGGGTAGGTGACTTGCACGGGATTGCTTCCAAGCTTGCTCGCTGCCAGCCACTTCAAGGTCCGCTTTTTTCCATTCGGGAAGAGCCGAAAGCACATAGTCCACTTCCTGATTCACGGAGGGAGACCACTTGAAGCGTTCGGTAAATTCCACTTCGCCTGCTGTACTGCCGATGAGTCTCAGGAGCGTAGCATGAGCGAGTTCCTCTTGCTTTTTTTGCTTGATGTGTGCATTCTGAGCGGCTTGGGCCGTGGCTTTGATTCGTTGGTAGGGAAGGGGTTCCATTTCACCTGCTTGATAGGTAAGTGAAGCCAGCCGGAAAATCGAATCCGAAAGGTGAAACCGCTCTTCTGCCAGCAGCAAACTTTCCCGATGAAGTAATAGCTGGAAATAAGCTCTGGCGATTTCTTCTGACCAAGCTTGCTGCTGAGCAGCCAGGTCCTGCAGGGTGGCCTGAGACCGAAGGCGATCGGCCTTGACTTTATTCCAGAGCTCGGGGTCAAATAGAGGCAATGATGCTTCCAATCCCAAGCTGAGCTGGTACTGAGTGCCAAAACGGATTTCAGTAAACGTGCCGGGTTCTCCTCCTACCGCTTCCGAAGGCAAAAGCTGGACTGGAAGCTGGAGGTAATTGTCCCAGGTGCCATATGCCCGCAAAGAAGGAAACAGCTCGGCACGGCTGATTTTGGTCGCATGATCCTGCTGAACGGATTGCATCTGCCTGATTTTAGGCTGGGGCGAATGCACTTGAGCAAAGCGCAAAACTTCCTCCAGGCTAGTAAGGACCTGATTTTGCGCATGGACAGGCAGGCCACTCAGGTAGAGCACCAACAATGCGAAAAGAAAGCGATGTAAGTATTGGGTAGACATCTGTATGAGAGCTAAATGATGTCACCAAATTGAAATGAGGATCACTGGGATGAAAAAAAAGAAAACTGAACCTGCCAAAAAGTATATCCAAGCCTACAGAATTGCCCTCGAAGCATTTTGCGAACGTTGAGAAAAGCCAGCTGATGATTAGAACCTAGCTTTCCCGTGAGACTGGATTTGAAAAAAAATGGGTCTATAATCCCACTGTAGGATGCGAAAAAGGATTTGGAGTTTTACCGGGAGAATTGCCCAAATATAAATTTGATTCTGGGTTGTAAAATCCTAAACTCCATCTAAAAAAATCACTTCCTCGGATGAAACTCCGTCAGCACCTGCCTGAGGTAATCTCGATCCAAATGGGTATAAATCTCGGTAGTCGTAATGCTTTCATGACCCAGCATTTCCTGCACGGCACGCAGGTCCGCTCCGCCTTCGATCAGGTGGGTGGCGAAGGAGTGGCGGAAGGTATGCGGACTGATATTCTTTTTGATCCCCGCCTGCTCAGCGGTCTTTTTGATGATTAGAAAAATCATCACTCGGGTGAGTTTCTGACCACGCCGGTTGAGAAATACAAATTCCTCGTTGCCTTTGGCCGGAGTCTGATGCACTCGAATCTGCTCTTGGTAGATTTTCAAGTAGCGCAAGGCATCCTTGCCGATTGGTACCAATCGTTCCTTGTTGCCTTTTCCCACCACTCTCAGAAATCCGATATCGGCAAAGACCTGGCTTTTTTTGAGTTCGACGAGTTCGCTGACACGTAAGCCAGAACTGTACAGCATTTCGAGCATGGCCCGGTTGCGGTGCCCCTCGGGTTCACCGAGCGGAATGGCCTCCAGCAACTGCTCAATCTCGGGATAGCTCAGGGTATCGGGGAGTTTGCGCCCCAGCTTGGGTGCTTCGAGGAGTTGGGCGGGATCTTCCTTGATCCGGTCTTCATACATCATAAAGCGGTAAAAGGCTTTGACCCCAGAGATGATACGGGCCTGGGTGTAGGCGGAAATCTCCAAAGCCGCCAAGGTATTCACAAAACGGCGAAGGTGCTCGAGTTCGAGGTCGAGCGGGCTTTTCTGAGGAAACTCCCTTTCTGAAAAATCCGCCAACTTCTGCACATCAAGCGTGTAGGCTTCGATGGAATTTTCACCCAGCGAGCGCTCCAGCTTGAGGTAATGACGAAATTGGCGAATGAGTTGACTCCACATAAGTTGGAAAGTGCTAAAGTTGCAAAGTTGCAAAGTTGATTCAACCTTACAACCTTACCACCTTCTAACTTTACAACCTTTTTACTTTCCAACTTTTTTCAAAGTATGTCATATAAATCCCGACGATTTCTGATTAAGTAGTGTACATGAACCGATCACAGCTCGAAACCTTTCTCCGTCAGTACCACCGCGAGGCCTTTCTTTGGGCCAGACAGTGCTGCGGATTTGACGGGGAACTGGCCAAGGATGTGATCCAGCAGGTGTACTTGAAGGTGCTCGAAGGAAAAGCCAAACTAAAAGCGGAAGACCATCCGAAGACTTGGTTGTTTTCGGTGATTCGATTCACAGCGATGGATGAACTCCGTACCAAAGGAAAGTGGCTGACTGTCGAAATCGAGGAAGACATGGCTTGGGAGTCAGAACCTACAGAAACCGAAAGCCACGAGGACCTGATTCGACGCCTACCCAAGATGCAGCAGGAAGTCTTGCTGATGGTTTTTTACCACGACATGACACTGGAAGAAGCCGCCAAAGTCTTTCAACTGCACATTGGTACGGTAAGAACACATTACGATCGAGGAAAGAAAAAACTGAAAGTATGGATTATGGATAGAAATCTTAAATGCGGCAGTGAGGACACTGCCTCGGGCAAGAGAATGGATTGAACTCCGAAAAACCTTTGAGGTTTGAAGAACCTCGAAGGTTTTGCTAAGAACCATCTTTGCCTCATACCCTAAAAAATATAACCACAAGATCATCTGTACATCTGTGGCAAATCAGAAAAAAATGAACATCGATAAAGACCCCAAACTACACGCCTTTTTCCAATCACTAAAGGAAAAAGATGAACACCTGGTGGTTCCTCCTTTTCCTGAAAAGGAGAAGAAAGACTTACGCAATTGGTGGATTCCCGTGGGAATAGCTGCTACACTGTTATTGGGGGCATATATACTGAGAGAAAAAGAGCCCAATCTAACTGGACCTGAAGTTCTCATCATCACGTTGGAGGAAGGACCAAATCAAGAACTTCAATTCCATATTCAAGAAACCACAGAAATGGATATCTGGGAATCTCCGACGGCATCACTACTTACAGAATTTTAACTAAACCAACTAGGTCAAAACTTACATAAACATGAAAAAGCTAATTCTGATCCTTTTTATTGCGCTTCCCATAGCCTTGGTTCAAGCCCAAAAGAGCTACACATACGTCCAATCACCTGCTTCTCCATCTTCTCAGGACATTTTCAAAAGTAAACTCTACTCCACTACTAATCTAATGGAGGTACGTGAGGAGATCGGACTTACCGAATCTCAAGTAGCTAAAATCAAAAAACTCCATGCAGATAATTCGGTTCAATTTTCCACACTTAAATGGGACTTGGATGATGCCACCTCCAAAATGAAAAAGCTACTCGACCAGCCTAGAATTAACTCTGCGGACGTTACCCGACAGCTAGATGAAATCCTGAAATTGGAAAATCAGATGAAACGGATTCAGATGACTATGATGGTAGCCATTAAAAATGAACTGACTCCTGAGCAGATCGAAAAATTAGAGGCTCCCAAAAAGTATTTTATTCAAAACGGGAATTCCATTTCCGGAGAAAAATTACAAAGCCTGGGCGGAAACTCATCAAATATCATTCTGAATGGAACCGGACTTGCTACTTCTCCAAAAGTCGCAGTAACCGTCAATGGCAGCAAGGAACAGCCTTTGTATTTCATCGAATCGAGATCCGGAAGAACTCAAGTGCAATCTTTTGAACACATCGACCCGAAAGGTGTCGAAAGCGTCACGGTGCTTAAAGGGGAACAGGCTGTGGAGAAGTATGGAACCAAAGGAATCAATGGGGTGGTTGTGATTAAACTTAAGGATGAAAAGAAAGATGAACAACCCCTGGAAAATTAAGTACTCAATTGGTTAATTTTTAACTCAAAAAGGAAGGCCGAGTGACCTTCCTTTTTTTTAGGTGAATCGCATCTTGGTGGGGTTCATTTTGGTCAAAAAGAAATCTGTGACTTGGACTAGATTTTTGGACTCATCAATGACGTAAACAATCTTTATCTCAAGATATTTTGTCTCTTGAAGGAGAATAAATCTAAAAATGCTTTGTTTCCCCTTTATGGACTTTTCTACACTTCCTCTTTGAGGATTAATCTGGAGTGAAAGTAAAAGTTCTGAAAGTTGATTTTCGATTTCAATAGCTCTAATCAAACTGAAATTCCGTTCGATATAGCTTAAAATCTCAAATTGGAATCGATCTCTCGCAGGCTTAGTGATGATTATTTCGTAGACAACTTGGCTAGCCATTCCTGATTTGACTTTCTGAATTCATCAAGTGTCATCACCTCTCCTCGTTTAATCGCCTCCAAGGATTCCTCCGTCCGAGCTTCCATTTCAGCTTGAATAATTGATTCCTCAATCTTCTCAAGACTAGAGGACTTTTCAATTTTCATCAGACGCTGGATCATATTCAGCTTCCTTTTTTCTATAGTCATGGTACCTTTTTCTTGATCAGTCCGAAGTTACCTTTTTTACAGAAAAAAAATGGAAACAACGTAATCAAAAAAGGAAGGCCGAGTGACCTTCCTTTTTTATTATCCGCGGAAACCTACCTACCGTAGACAGGTCTGTGTCTTTTTCTGCGAAAATCTGCGGGAAATAAATCAATCCAAAAACCTCCAGCTCGCCTTATGATTTTTATCCAATGATTTTCCGGTCACTTTTGCTCTCAGGATCTCGATCGGCATGGCGTTTTGGGTCATGATCAAATCATGAAATTGCTTCTCAGGCATTTTGCCGGAATCCACCATTTCTTTTCTAAGGGAGTAGATTTCCAGGGCTCCGATCATATAGGCGATTTGATAGAGCGGCCCATAACTTCCCTCAAAGGAGCGTCTCACCTCTGCCTCGGCATTGGCTCGCTCGTGACCGACTTTGTCCACAAGCAGGTCGATGCATTGCTGAGGTGTCATTTTTCCCAAATGATAATTGAGGGAGAAAATAATCCGTGCGCAGCGGTGCATTCTCCAAAAGAGCATGCCGACTTTGTCTTTGGCGTCCCTAGGGAAATTGCGATCCCAAAGCACAAACTCCCAATACAGCGCCCAACCCTCGGTCCAGAATGGCGTGCCGAAAGGTCGTCGGTGCGTCATGTAGCGCTGATTCATAAACTGCTGCAGGTGATGACCTGGGATGAGTTCGTGCTGTACTGTAGCTCTGGAAAAGTGAGGATTATTGCCCCGCATGGACATCATCTTTTCCTCGTGACTCATCTCAGAGGTGGGGTAGGAAATTTGAATTACTTCCCCTCCAAGGAAGAAGGGACTCACCCGCTGTCTTTCCGCAGAGATCATGCTGGTCCGCCAGGTTTCAATTGCCAGGGGTGGCACAGTCAGCCAATCATTTTTGACCATGATGTCGATTGCTTCTTCTCCTAGTCTAGCCACTTCTTCCGGCCAAGCTCCCGCTGGCAAATAGGTTTCCTTCACCATTTCCAAGGCTGCTTTCCAGTCATTTCCAAAACCCAGTTCATTGGAAGCCTTTAGCATTTCCTTTTCGCACCAGGCAAACTGCTTCTCTGCTTCAGCGATCAGTTCCTCCGGAGAGTAGGCGATCATCTCAAAAGCAAGTTGCTTTTCTAAAGCTTCCCTTCCAATGGGCTTCCCAATGATTCCAGAGCCGTCGTCTTTCACTGAGTTGGTGTAGTGCTCGCGAAGGGCTTTGGCATAGGCTTTCATACTTGCATCGAGTTTTTTCCAAGGTTCAGGCATCCACCAAGTGAAGGCTGGATCGTAGTCGTAGTAGAAATCATAGGCTTCTTTAACCACCCGGTTGAGGCTTTCCACGGCTTGAGCGGCCAAGTCGGCCTGCTGCCAAGAGGTATATTTAGCGGATGAGGCTAGAGATTTGTGTTGGGCGGCCACGGCTTTAGCCACGGCATCCCAGCTGGCTGCCAAGGCTTTGGAGTCGGGTTGCTTGGCTCTGCGACGGGCTACCACAAAGTCTTCCAATGGCTTACCAAAAGCAACTACCGACTGAATCGCCATAAAATCCCGCTTTTCGAGGTCAAGCTCGGCGAGTTGCTTTTCGAGAAAATTCCGAAAGAGGACATAGTCGATTTTCCCGTCTTCGGATAGCGCGTCATAGTTTTGGGCTCGGAGGGTCTTGAGGTAATCCTGATTGAAGGACTCCATACGGGCGAAGTATTCTGCCGATAGCCGGTTGGTGTAGAGACGCGAAAGCGCCCCCCGATCGGCCTGATAGGTAGTGATCAGATTGACCAACTCGGTGGCTTCAGCCCACAAGGAGCCAAAAACGAGAAATACGAAAAGCGCTATTTTTTTCATATGATTTTTAATTTTTTTTCAGTGGCCATATGGAATCTTCGCATTACAAAAAACCATTCTATTGTACATAGCTTGGTTACATGCTCGATTTCATAAGAGGGATTTTCTTGGATGGGAATCTAGCAATCCTAAACATAGAATATTCTGGCTTTTGAAAAAACCACAATATTCTCAGTGGCAAAAAGGCTACGTATTTATTTACAAAAGGATAAACCAGCGCATAAACCATCAGATATAATCCAAAGACATTGGATACTATTCGTCAAATAGAAATAAACTATATGGTTTTAGATTTTCTCTAAACCTTTAAAGGAAGGTCTAAATAGCTTATAGACTTTAAATTTGTTCTTTTGGCTTGACCCAAAAGAACCAAAAAGTCAAGACGCAGCAATGCTCCAACCGCACAGGGCCGGGCGCTGGCCCGCTGCTGCGTCAGCCCCCGCGCCTATCAAAGGCAAGTCTTGTGGTTTTAGGGCACATTGAGTGGACAAATAAAATTGTCATTCAATTTTTGCGTACGCAGATTACATGAAGCAAGTGCTGACAATTCAATGCCATTTGACACATCCTTTTGATAATTCCAATTGTTGGTTAAAAGTCAAAACTTAAACACATACCCACCGGGATCTTGGAAGGAATTGGCTTTTCGGGTAGAGTCGGGAGCATTTGCTTTTAGGTAGTTTTCCCAAGGGCTGGGGTTTTCCAGATCGACGCTGATTTCTACCAGTTTTTCAGGGGAAAAGGTATTCATACCTCTCAGTCCATCGACCAAGCCGAGGTAACCATGTTGAGAAAATCGGTACACTTTAGCCCATCCTTGATCGGCGCTTTTGGTAAGTCCCAGGCTTTCCCCCACAAAGAGTTCGGCAGGCAACATGTCCTTGTAATACAACCAAACCACCGAGCCTTTAAACTGTAATTTTTCACCATAGCTCGTGGATTTAGGCTGCAACTCGGCCAATTCGGGCATCAGGACTTCATTTTCCGGATGCTGAAAAAAGGTCTCAAACTCCAAGAGATACCCTTCCGGATCCACCGCCACAAAACCGTCATGCGGACCTCCCGGATTTTGCTTGAGCGGATACTTGATGGTCACTTTTTGCTCTTGCAGGTGGGCATACCACGCCTCCAACTGATCAGTAAGAAAGGCCAAAGCGACCGATTTGGGTTCGGCGCCAGTATAGCCCGAATTGGCAATGGACTGAAGCGTCAAAAAAGAATCCCCTGCTATGAGAAATTTGGCCAAGCTGTCATTTTCCTGCACTAGTTCCAGACCGAGCGTAGTTTGGTAAAAGGCCTTTGCTTTAGCTAAATCCTTGTAAAACCACTTTACCTCCAGTCCTTGAATGCCAAAATCTTCCAAATCACGAAAGGCAGAATTTTCGGCAAGCAAGTCATTGATCCGCTCGGTTGGATAGCCTAATAACCTGCCAAATCTCCGGCTCAATTCCCTTTTTCTCTCAGCGGTGAGATTGTCTTTGGCCAAGTCCTGCTTGAGATCTTCATAGGCTTTGAGCGCATTTCCTTTATAGATCAACACGACTTCTTTCCCCTCCACACTTGAGGCAGGAAACAAATCGGTCTGCACCAAGGCCGCTTCCCGAAAGAAACTCACCCCGTATTTTTGACTGATTCGCTCCACTTCCGGCATAAAAAGATCCAACTCGGCCGAAGTCATCGGCGGGCCCAAAGCCAGGAGTTTGACCCCAGATTTGACCATTTCGGCAAAGGATTCGATTTGCCCCGATTCCTTTTCGAAGCTCCTTTGCTCGCAGGAATACAGAAAAAAGAGAAGAAGTAGGAGTAGTGGCGTAAGGAATTGTCTTTTTATCATCTGTATAAAAGCCCAAGGTTGAGACAAGGTTTGAATTAGGAAAAAAAATCTCTTTTCCCGACAACCAATCTTGAAAAATCTGCATCTGACCATAGGAAGATGCATTTATGTATTCTAAAAAATCACCTTTAGAATCATTTGATTATCTTATCATTCGCAAATTTTTGAGTACCGTTTTTTACCAATTAGAAAATAAATTCTCGAGTCCCATTCTTACTTAACACCAAACTTTCTACATGGAATTACTTATCAAAAATCTCTCAAAAACTTACTCCAACGGAGTGAAAGCACTCAACGACATTTCCCTGACCATTCCACAGGGCATGTTTGGACTTTTGGGCCCAAATGGTGCAGGAAAATCAACCCTAATGCGAACCATCGCCACCCTTCAGGATGCAGACGCTGGCAGTATTCAACTGGACGGTATCGATGTGCTAAAAGACAAACAATCTGTTCGGGAGCGACTGGGCTACCTTCCTCAGGATTTTGGCCTCTATCCTCGCATCAATGCCGAGACCATGCTCGACCACATCGCACAGATGAAAGGCATCGGCAGCAAAAGCGACCGAAAAGAACTCGTTGCTTCTCTTTTACAAAAAGTAAATCTCTTTAAAGACCGAAAAAAGGGACTCGGTACTTTTTCCGGTGGGATGCGTCAGCGTTTTGGAATTGCGCAGGCCTTGGTAGGAAACCCTTCCCTGATCATTGTGGACGAACCTACCGCAGGTCTCGACCCTTCCGAGCGTAACCGTTTTTATAACCTCCTCTCCGAAATCGGAGAAAATACCATTGTCATCCTCTCCACACACATCGTCGAGGACGTGAACACGCTTTGCTCCAACATGGCGATCATCTGTTCGGGAGAGGTGCTCATGCAAGGCAAGCCAAAAGACGGACTCGCCATGGTACAGGGAAAAATTTATCAAAAAGCGATTGAAAAAAGTGAATTGGATCACTATCGAAAAGACTACCACGTGATCTCCACCAAGCTGATCGGAGGCAAGCTGAGCCTTCGCATCGAAAGCGAAGAAACCCCGGAAAATGGCTTCGAACCGGTGGCAGGAGATTTGGAAGATGTGTATTTCAGTGTGATTTCTAAAAAAGTGGATCCTATCACCATTTAATCGGAATCGTATGTTTAAGGACATCTTTCTTTTCGAGCTAAAGTACCGCTTTAGCCGCCCGGCGACCTGGATTTATTTTGCCTTGCTTCTGATTGTGCCCCTATTGTTGATTGGCTTTGGCAATACTCCGGCTTCGGAAAAAGTCTATCATAACTCGCCCATCGTCATCGCCAACCTGCTGGTGTTGGTTTCACTCTTTGGGATTCTGATTGCCTCTGCCATCATGGGGGTGCCGATCTATCGGGATTTGGAGCATAAGACAGGCACCTTTCTCTTCAGCTACCCGATCAGCAAGTTTGGGTATTTTATGGGAAGATTTTGGGGTTCCTTTGTCATTTTACTATTCATCAGTTTAGGCGCCCTGCTTGGGATTTATTTGGGGAGCGTATTGGGCCCGCTGTTTGGCACCGATGCAGATCGCTACGGTCCAAACGAGCTGATAAATTACCTCCATCCTTGGCTGACTTTGGTATTGCCTAATCTTTGGTTAGCAGGTGCCCTGTTTTTTGCCCTGATTATTTTCACCCGTAATATCCGGTCCATCTATTCGGGTGGAATCGTGATTTTCATCGGATACTTGCTCGCGAATTTCCTTTCTCAGGATATCGAAAACAAAGACTTGGTTCAGCTGATCGATCCATTTGGCTTGAATTCATTTGACCTGCAGACGCGCTACCTGACCCCCTACGAGCAAAACACCTTTTTGCTCTCCGTGACCGGCAACCTTCTGCTCAATCGGATACTTTGGACAGTCGTCGGTTTGGTCTTTTTCCTTGCCTCATACTATAGGTTTAGCTTTTCCTATTTTTTCCAGGCTTCCAGAAAAAGTAAAAAGACTGAATCCGCCAAAGAGGAAAGTTTCATCACGGGTGCGTTCCGAAAGGTATTGCCTGACTTTTCTTCTTCCTACCAATGGAGATCCTTCCAAACCCTTACCAAAATCGAAGTTCAAAATGTCCTGAAAGACATTTATTTCCGGTCCATTTTGCTGGGTGGAATGATCTTTTTGGTGCTCGATTTCTGGATTGGAAATACGACTTACAGTGTTCCGATTTTGCCTTCTACCACCTTTTTGATGGAGTACAAAGGGTACGATTACAACCTCTTTGTCTTCATTATCATCGTATTTTTCACCGGAGAGGCCCTGCATCGGGACCGATCTACCGGGTACTCGATCATCAATGACACCTTCCCTGTCAAGGATGGAGTGGTGATTGCGTCCAAGTTTTTCGGGATGGCATTTGTCTGCCTGGTACTGACCTCCTTGCCGATCGTGGTGGGTCTGATCGTTCAGGTGCTGAAAGGGTATTTTCTATTTGATCTGGATGTCTACCTGATCGATAGTTACCTGATCACCTTCCCGGATTACCTGCAAATGGTCATGCTGGTATTTGCTGTCCACTTGCTGGTCAACAACAAGTTTGCCGGGCATGCCGCCGCCATTGGCCTTTGGGTAGTGATGATTGTGTTGCGAAGCTTTGCAGATTACGATTTCAACCTGTTTTTCTACAGCTACAAGCCAGGGTACACTTGGAGTGACATGAATGGGCTGGGGCACTTTGGAGACTCCCTCGTATGGTTCAATATTTATTGGACCTCATTTGGGGTATTTCTGGTTCTGGTTTTCAGCATTTTCTTCAGCAGAGGGACCGAAGATTCTTGGAAAAGCCGCCTTGCTACTGCCAAACGGAGACTCTCCCTGCCTTCTACCCGATTGGGATTTGCATTCCTAGCCTTAGCCCTTGTCACAGGTGCATACATTTTCCAATCGGTAGTCTATGAAAATGGCTATCGAACTGTGGAAGAGGGAAAACTACGCCAAGTGGCCTATGAACAGCAGCTCAAAAAATACGAGCGGATTCCTCAACCCAAAGTCACCAAAATCAAGATCAAAGCTGACCTGTTCCCGATGGAGCGTGAAGCCTACTTTGAGGCGGAAGTTCAATTGGTGAATAAGACAAGCTCAGCGATTGATTCCATCCACTTCAACTCGGTTGACTTGAGTGATTTTAAAGTGATTTACCAAGGCGACACCTTACCCTATCGCTTCCCTTTAAATTATGAGCCTGCCAAATTCCAGATTTTGGGTAAAAAGCCCGAAAAACACTGGTACAAGATCACCGCTTTGCCTCAACCCATGCAGCCAGGAGACACGCTGAATTTGCTGATCGTTAGCAACAAGAAATTTTCAGGCATTCCCAATTCGGGCTATGGCAGGGATATTGTTTACAACGGGACCTTCTTTTCCGGAGGCATCCCCAACATGGGCTATGATCCAAACAATGAAATGAACAGCGACGAGGATCGGAAGAAATACGGTCTTCCGCCCAAACCGGAAGATTTGCCTGAACACAGAGACCCCTATGGAGAATCCACCTTGCTATTTGCCAGTGATGCCGATCTGATATCTTTTGAAGCCGTAGTGAGCACCATCCCCAGTCAGATTGCGGTGGCACCTGGCTATTTGCAGCGGGAATGGGAAGAAAATGGAAGACGCTACTTCCACTACATTCAGGACACGCCGATTCAGTCATTCTTCACTTTCGTATCGGCTGAATACGAGGTACTCAAAGACAAGGCTATCCTTCCGGATGGGCAGGAAGTCAACATTGAAATCTTCCATCATCCCACACACACGTACAACCTAGACCGATTCTTGGCAGCCTATAAAGACGGGTTGACCTATTTCTCGGAAACCTATGGCAACTTCCAGTTTAGACAAATGCGCCTCTTGGAGTTTCCTCGGTATGCTACTTTTGCCCAGTCCTTCCCCAATACGGTCCCTTTTGCGGAGAGCTTTGGTTGGGTAGCGGATTTCAAGGATCCGGACGACTTTGATTTTGTCTACTACGTGACTGCTCACGAACTGGCGCATCAGTGGTGGGGACATCAGATCACTCCCAACTATACCCGCGGATCAAATCTGATTTCGGAAGCGTTGGCAGAATTTTCCGCCCTGATCCTCACCGAAAGAAGGTATGGAAAAGACAATATGAAGCGCTTCCTAAAGGAGGAACTGGACAATTACCTATCCGGCAGATCCAATGAAGGGAAAAAAGAAAACACGTTCATCAATTGTAACCGACCTTACCAATGGTACTACAAGGGAAGTTTGATCCTCTATGGACTCCAGGACTTGATCGGACATGAGGCGATGGATTCTGCGCTTCGGAACTTCAATCGGGAGTTTGGACTGAAGCAAACACCGCCATTCCCCGGAAGCTATGACTTGTACCGTCATCTGGAAGCTGTGACTCCCGATAGCATCAAATACTACCTGGACGACACCTGGAACAAAATCACGCTCTACGACAACAAAGCTGAAAAAGTAACAGCCAAAAAGACCGGAGAAGGTGAGTATGAAGTCACGCTGAATCTCAAATCTCAGAAGCTCTACGCAGATGAAACGGGAAAAGAGTCCAATGCTGAATACACCGCCGACTACATCGATGTGGGGGTTTTTGCAGCCGAAGACAAAGACGAAAACGGCCGGACTCGTGTCAATCCACTTTACATCCAGAAACACAAGATCAAACCCGGACAGACTACCTTGACTGTAAAAGTAAAAGGTGAGCCTGTGAAAGCAGGAATTGACCCCTACAACAAGCTGATCGACCGATTACCTGACGACAATACAGTTTCGGTGGAAAAGCTCTAAAAATCAGATTACGCATTCAAAAGCCCAGGTACCTTATACTTGGGCTTTTTGTTTTACAGGCGAGTCCTGCTTCTTTTTGGTTGGAAGAAATTGTAATTTGAACCACCCACCCCATCCACCTTACAGATGAAAAAACTCTTCCTTTCACTTGGCTTTCTTTTGCTGGCTTTGATCGCTATCCTCCTGATCAACACGCTTCGACTGACTTCCAAACAAGTGCCCGCTGAACCCGTCGAAAAAGTGGCAGTTTCGGATCAGGTCTTTTTGAATTTATCCAAAGCCATTCAGTTTAAGACCATTTCTTTTAATGAGGAAGCTGTTCCTGATTCTGCGGAGTTTCTGGGATTTCATCGATTTTTGGAAGCCACTTTTCCGTTGGTTCATAGCCAATTGACTTTGGAAAAAATCAATACTTACAGCCTACTTTATAAATGGCAGGGATCAGATCCCTCGCTAAAGCCGATCATCCTCATGTCCCATCAGGATGTGGTGCCTGTGGACGAACCCACGCTTCAGCAATGGGAGGCGGGGCCTTTTGAAGGAAAAATCACCGACACACACATCATTGGCAGAGGAACGTTGGACGATAAGGGGACCTTGATGGGCGTGTTGGAAGCGGTAGAAAAATTACTATCAGAAAACTACGTGCCTGCCCGTACCATCTACATCGCCTCCGGTCATGACGAGGAAGTTGGCGGCCCAAATGGTGCAGGAATGATAGCAGAGCACCTTAAAAAACAAGGGGTCCAAGCTGCCATGACGCTGGACGAAGGAGGATATTTTGCAGAAGGATTGGTGCCAGGACTATCAGGTCCGGTGGCGATGATCAATTTGGGGGAAAAGGGCTTTGCTTCCTTTCGCTTGATCGTCCGAACCAACGGAGGTCATAGCTCTGCACCACCCAAAGAAAATACCATTGGCATCCTGGCAAAAGCCATCGTGGATTTGGAAAACAATCAGCTTCCCTACAAACTTGTTCCTCCGATAGATGCCCAATTGGAATATTTGGGGCCAGAATTACCTTTCCTCCCCCGCATCGCCTTTGCCAATCCATGGCTTTTCAAAAGTCAATTGCTGGAGGGGCTCAACGCTCATACCACCACGGCGCCAACGATCATCGATGGCGGGGTAAAAAACAACGTCATTCCAACCGTAGCCGAGGCTACCATCAATTTCAGAATTCTCCCGGGTGAAACCATCGAGTCGGTAAAGGCTCATATCGAAAGTATCGTCTCGGACAAAGTAACTGTTGAGACGGTAGGATTTCTGACTAACCCTCCCGCAGTCTCGAGGGTAGATTCAGAACCCTATCGGATTTTGGAAAAAACCATCCGAAACCTCCATCCCGAAACCATTGTAGTTCCTGGCCTACTGGGAGGCGCTACTGATTCCCGGTATTTCACCGAAATCTCAGATGAGGTCTACCGTTTTTATCCCATTCGGATCGACAAAGAATCCATGGAGCGTTTCCACGGCATCGACGAAAAAATCAGCAAGGAGAATTACAAAGAGATCATCCAGTTTAGCTATCACCTGATCAAAAACTTCCAATAAAACCGAATGCTCATGATCAAAAAAATCGGCATTTCTCTGGGTCTAACCCTCTTGGCACTGGGACACTTTGTCCTTTACACCTTTTGGAGCACAGGCTTCTTTCGCAAAATCGAAACCTCCCATGAGTATGGAGGAATTGAACAGACAATCGAGTTGCCCGGTGTCGAGGATATGGCCATCTCCCGGTCGGACAGTTTTATGATCCTTTCCGTTGATGATCGGGCAAAAAGGCGATCAGGCGAACAGGGTCTTCATGGCTTGTATTGGATGGACTTGAAACAGGCCACTTTTACAGTAAAACCTATCGCCATACCAGCGGACCTCATCCTTTACCCCCATGGTATCAGCTTGATCGAGACCGGACCAAAGCAGTATCGACTGGCGGTGATCAACCATGTGGAAGGAAAACACTCCGTGGAAATTTTCACCATTGATCAGGATACCGTACAATTTAGCCATAGCCTGAAAGATCCTAATTTAATCTCTCCCAATGACCTAGTCTGGGTAGATGAAGAGCGGTTTTACTATTCCAATGACCACGGCTCGACTTCCGCAGCAGGAATTTTTGCGGAAAATTACCTCGGCGTAGCCAAAGCCAACGTCGGCTATTTCGATGGATCAGCTTTCCGCATCGTGGCTGAAAACATGTCCTATCCAAACGGGCTGGTCGTGGACCAATCCGGGAAAAATCTTCTCGTGGCTTCCTCCAGAGATTTCCTGATCCGGGTTTTTGAGATGCAAGCAGACGGAGGTCTCAAATTCCTGGAAGACATCCCCACCGCAACGGGGGTGGATAACTTGGAACGGGATGAAGAAGGAGCCATCTGGTCGGGAGCACATCCTGATTTGATGACCTTCTCGGCCTATGCTGCAGGGAAAAAACCGATTGCCCCCTCGGAGATATTAAAAATCTACCTATCCGATCAACAGCTCAAGCAGACTACTGTTTGGCTGGATAAGGGAGAAACCATGTCTGCCAGCTCCGTGGCTATTCCATTTGGAGAATACCTATTTCTAGGCAATGTGATGGACTCTAAGATGCTCGTCCTGAAGAAAGGAAAGTAATCCGCTCAAGAACTGATCGACCGCCACGCTTTGGGGGTGACTCCGCAGGTTTTCTTGAAGCTCCGGTTGAAATAGGCCAAGTTTTCAAACCCAACCCGAAAGGCAATTTCGGAGATTGGCGTATCGCTTTCCTGCAGGAGCTTTTGAGCCTCGCTGATTCGGAGTTGGATGAGGTAAGCAGTGAAGGTCTTGCGTGTTCGCAATTTAAAAAACCGACAAAAGGCTTCCTTGGAGAGATTGGCCACCTCGGCTGTTTCCTCTAAGGTGATCCGCTGAAACCTGTTTTTCAGCAAAAACTGCATCACACGATCCATCCTACTGCCGTCCTTTTCCGACAGTCCACGCATCAGTCCCGATTCATTGAGTCGAACCAAGTCTGGACCTGCCTGATCCACCAAAGCCAAGAGCTGAAAAGCCAACTGAAACCGCTGAAGCCCTTCACTTGAACCAAAAGCTTCAAAAAGCTCCTTGATTTGGCTAGCCGTGTTTCCCTGAATTTGAAAGCAGAGCCCCTGAAATCCTCCGAATTTCCTCAACGGCTGAAGTTCGTCCAATTCCCCAAGAGCTTTTTCAAGTGACTGAAAATCGAAGAAAATGGTATTTCCGGCAGATTTGAGGGGGGTATCTTTTTCAAAAAATTCGGGATCACTTCGAAAAACATGAGGGGCATTTTCTCCCAAAAAGTAGACATCCCCTGGCTGAAATCTCCCGACATAATCCCCACTCAACAGTTGACCTTTCCCTTCCAAAATCACGGTCAGCTGCAGTTGCGGATGCTGGTGAAGCTTATCGTAAAAGTGCGGACCGCGATCCTCCTGATATCGGACAAACTCGCGTTGGGACTTAGGAACCTGAAAGGAAATGATTTTTGCCATGGCTCAAATAATATCAAATTGAGTAAAAATAGATTCAATTTTTAACAAACTGATCAATAACGTATCAATATGAACTAATCCTGTGAAAGAATTTCCTAAGGGCTTGAATTACTTTTGAATAAAAATCTCTGTACCCTCCGTGGTAAAAAATCAACATACTATGAACTGGAAAGGCGTATTCCCCGCGGTCACGACCAAATTTCATGCAGACGGAAGTCTGGATATGGACCTATTTTTCAAAAACCTGGACTTCCAGCTCGAATGCGGAGTTCATGGAATCATCCTCGGCGGCACCTTGGGCGAAAGCTCTGTGCTTTCCCAAGAGGAAAAAATCACACTCACAGGTGAAACCGTAAAATACATCAACGGACGTGTTCCGGTAATCCTCAACATTGCCGAAGGCGCTACAAAAGACGCCCTCTTCTGGGCGAAAAAAGCAGAAGAACTAGGCGCTTCCGGTCTGATGATTTTGCCTCCGATGCGCTATGCAGCAGATGCTCGCGAGGTAGTGACCTACTTCAAAACCGTCGCCAACTCCACCAAGCTGCCGATGATGATTTACAACAATCCGGTGGACTACAAGACCCTCGTGACCATCGACATGTTTGCCGAGTTGGCTGAGTGTGAAAACATCCAGGCGATCAAGGAATCTACCCGTGATATCTCCAATGTGACGCGCATGATCAACCGTTTTGGTGACCGTTTCCAACTGCTTTGTGGAGTAGATACGCTTGCGCTAGAAGAGCTACTGATGGGCGCAGTAGGTTGGGTGGCCGGTTTGGTGTGTGCTTTCCCAAAAGAGACTGTGGTCATTTACAACTTGGTGCAGGAAGGTAAAATCGAAGAAGCACGTGAAATTTACCGCTGGTTCTTACCACTACTCGAACTCGACATCCATCCCAAATTGGTGCAATACATCAAGTTGGCAGAGCAGCATTGCGGCATCGGTTCTGAGCATGTCCGCGCTCCTAGACTGACTTTGATCGGGGAAGAAAGAGAAAGAATTGAGAAAATAATTACAGACGGCCTAGCAAAAAGACCGAAATTGTGATGAAGTTGGAAGACAGGAGACCGAAGACAGAAGTGCTCTTCGGTCTCCCGTCTTCGGTCTTCCAGCTTAGTTCAACTTTCTAGTTTTACAATCTTACAATTGCTATGAACCTCGACAACCTTTTCAGTGCTGCCCAAGAGGCCTTTCTTTTCTACAAAAACCTTCCCGGAAAGGAAAAGGGGGCCTTTTTGGACACACTAGCTGATACTTTAGAAGCCCACCGCGCTGAAATCGTCCCTTTGGCGGTCAAGGAATCCAACCTTCCTGAAGGCCGAATCAACGGGGAATTGGGTAGAACCACGGGTCAAATCCGGCTTTTCTCCAATCTGGTAAAAGAAGGTTCTTGGGTAGAAGCGACCATCGATCCGGCCATGCCCGACCGCACACCGCTACCGAGAGCAGATATCCGCAGATTCTTGACGCCGCTAGGACCGGTCGTGGTATTTGGTGCAAGCAATTTTCCATTGGCCTTTTCGACTGCCGGAGGAGATACGATTTCAGCTTTGGCAGCAGGCTGTCCCGTGATTTACAAAGCGCACCCTGCACATCCAGAAACTTCCAGAAAAGTTGCAGATTGCATCCATCAGGCCATTTTGAAATGCGGACTTCCTTCCGCCCTTTTCACTCATGTGGAAGGAGGAATTGCTGAGGGACAAGCCTTGGTCAAGCATCCGATGGCAAAAGCTGTCGCTTTCACAGGTTCGCATGTAGGTGGCATGGCACTTTTCCAACTCGCCAATCAACGGGAAGAACCTATTCCGGTGTATGCCGAAATGGGCTCCGTCAATCCGATTTTCTGCTTTCCACATAAGCTGGAAAAGGAAAATGAGGCTTTGGCAAAAGCATTTGTAGCTTCTCTTACGTTGGGAGTAGGTCAGTTTTGCACCAATCCTGGGTTGATCTTTGTGCCGGAAAAGCAGGCAAAAGCCTTTGAAAGCGCCATTGCTGCCGAACTGAAAGATATTGCGGCCGCCCCGATGCTCCATCCGGGTATTGCGCAAGCGTATTACGATTCCATTCAGTTTTTGGAGTCGCGTGAAGAACTCCGCTGGGTAAAAGTGGCAGATCCAAAGCATCTCATTAACGGAAGTACCGCTTTGGCCGAAATCAAAGCAGCCGACTGGCTAAAGGACTCCCTATTCCAAAAAGAAGTCTTTGGTGCCTTTGCCATGATGGTGGTGTACCAAAACGAAGACGAACTCCTTGAAATAGCCAAGCACCTCCACGGACAGTTGACCATCACCGTGTGGGCAGATGCCGAAGAACTCCAAAACCAGCTGTTCCTCATCAATCTCTTGGAAGAAAAGTGTGGACGCTTGCTCTTCAAAGGCGTGCCTACCGGAGTAGAAGTCGGCTATGCCATGCAGCACGGCGGACCATTCCCTTCGACCACCGCACCCAACAGTACTTCGGTCGGTGCTCATGCCATCAAGCGCTTTGCCCGTCCGATTGCCTTCCAGGACATGCCCCAAGACTTGCTTCCGGATGCCTTGCGAGATGACAATCCGCTGGGAATTTGGAGAATGGTGAA
This sequence comes from Algoriphagus sp., assembly GCA_018336015.1. Lineage (GTDB taxonomy): Bacteria > Bacteroidota > Bacteroidia > Cytophagales > Cyclobacteriaceae > Algoriphagus > Algoriphagus aquatilis. Next base: position 119,868 of record JAGXQZ010000051.1, read on the forward strand.
TGGGAAATGGGAAAGATGATTTACGAATTACGATTTACGAGATGATTGATAGAGTTGACCCTTTCTTACCACCTTGCCATCCTGGAATTTTCTAATTTTCAAATCTTACAATCTTTCAATAAAAAATGCCTTCTCGCCATACTTTCTCCTGTATTGATGCCCACACGTGTGGCAATCCCGTTCGGGTAGTTTCCGGTGGTGTTCCTTTTCTGAAAGGAAATACCATGCTGGAAAAGCGCCAATACTTTATGGAAAACCTTGACTGGATCCGTACAGGGCTCATGTTTGAGCCGCGAGGACACGACATGATGTCGGGCTCCATGCTGTTTCCTCCGCACGATCCGGAAAATGACTTTTCCATCCTTTTCATTGAGACTTCCGGCTGCCTGCCCATGTGCGGTCATGGCACCATCGGGACGATCACCATTGCCATTGAGGAAGGATTGATTCATCCAAAGACTCCGGGTTTTCTGAGAATGGAAGCACCTGCAGGATTGGTTTTGGTTGAATACAAGCAAGAAGGAAAAAAGGTGAAATCTGTGAAGCTGACTAATGTCAAGAGCTACCTGGCAGCAGAAAACCTGGAAATCGAAATTGAGGAACTTGGCAAACTGACCGTGGATGTGGCCTATGGTGGCAATTTCTACTGCATCGTAGATCCACAAGAAAATTTCCCAGGTTTGGAGGATTTCAAAGCGGAGCAATTGATCTCTATGGCACGAAATCTCCGCTCAAAGATGAACGAGCGCTACGACTTCGTCCATCCGGAACACGACAGAATCCGCGGGCTTTCCCACGTGATGTGGACAGGAAAAACTTTGGATGAAAGCAGTACCGCACGCAATGCGGTATTCTACGGAGACAAAGCCATCGACCGTTCCCCTTGCGGCACAGGCACCTCTGCCCGCATGGCACAGTGGTTTGCCAAGGGTTGGTTAAAGCCCGGAGATGAATTTGTACACGAGAGCTTTATTGGTTCCAAATTCATAGGACGAATCGAGGAAGTCACTGAGATTGCTGGTCAGCCGGCGATTGTACCCAGCATCGAAGGCTGGGCCAAAGTCTATGGCTACAATACCATTATTTTGGATGATGATGATCCTTATGTCCATGGATTCCAGGTGATTTAACCCTGTGGTTCCAAACGAACATAGAAAATGACTTCCCAAAAAAGGAAGTCATTTTTGTTTACAAGGACTTCGATAAAATTTTGGTTGGGAAGGTTGAATTATTCCTAACTTAATGGAGTACTTATCCCTGACTTTTATGCTGCGAATCTCTTTTATCGCAAAAGCCCTGACTTTTGCATTGCTAATTGGTTTATCCTTCCGAACATCCGCTTTTCAGAAGGACATCCTTTTTTCATCAGAGATACCTTTAGATCTGGAGATAGTAACCAATTTCAAACTGATCAAAGGATCAAAATCGGATACGGTTTTTTTTCCAACCTTTATCAAATTCACAAACCAAGAAGGAAAGCCCGACTCTGTCCCTGTCAATCTGAGAGGAAGAGGTAAGTCCAGAAGAGCGCAATGCTATTTCACACCACTCTGGCTAAAAATTCCCAAAGGAGCTACTAAAAACACCCCTTTCGAAGGAAACAGAAGTCTAAAACTGGTACTCCCTTGCCAAGAGGGTGAATCCTTCAATCATCTTATTGTCAAAGAGTACATGGCCTACAAACTCTATGAACAGGTAAGTCCTTACTTTTTTCAAACCAGATTGATCAATTTGACCCTGACGGACAGGCAAAACAAAAAAGGAAAAACCTATGCCTTAACAGCCTTTGTCCTCGAGGATGTGGATAATGTAGCTGAATACCATGAAGCAAAAACCAAAGATTCGGGTTTGATTTTGCCCCAACTTATCAACGACACGCTGGCTCTGAAGCAGGACTTTTTTGCCTTCATGATCGGAAATACCGACTGGTCCAATACGACACAGCACAATGTGAAAATGCTGATCAAAGGGGATGAGAAATATATCCCGGTGGCGTACGATTTTGACTATTCTGGCTTTGTCAATGCACCCTACGCAATTCCATATGACTATTTGCCTATCAAAAAGGTGACCGAACGCTTTTACCGAGGCATTTGCAGAAATGAAACGCTTACCCAACTGGTCAAATCTGACTTTTTGCAAAGGGAGTCACAGATTCTAGCCACACTGGAAAAATACATATCCTTGCTCCCAAGCGCCGAATTTGAATCGTCACGAAACTACCTGATGGATTTTTTCTCCATCCTCAAAAGTGAAACTTCCTTCCAAGCCCAGATTGCAAACGCCTGTCAAAAGTACGGGCTAATAGAAAATTGACGCTTTGAATGATAAAATCAAAAAATTCAGTCAATCCAACATCATTTCTTGTCAATTCAGGCCAACACAATGCGAGATTTCCCTTATACCTTCGTCTTAGATTGACTTGTAGCAGACGAGTCGAAAACAGCTTTCTTTCCTAAATTCAAGACGAATACGTAGCAATCCCTGATTGACCTTGAGATTTACAATATGAAACCAACCCTTATCATCGGCGGCGGAATCGTCGGTTTGTTTACCGCCTATTTTCTCACTAAAGAAGGCATAGCAGTCGAGGTCATCGATCAGACCGACATGCAGGACAACTGCTCCACCGGCAACGCAGGTATGATTACACCAAGCCACATCATTCCCTTGGCCGCACCGGGAATGATCAGCAAGGGAATTGCTTGGATGTTTTCTTCTAAAAGCCCGTTTTATATTCATCCTCGCTTGGATTACAAGCTGGCGAAGTGGTGCTTGCTTTTCTTCAAAGCAACATCAGAATCTCAAGTAAACCAAAGCATTCCCTACCTCAATCACCTGACCCTGTTTAGCAAGGCCTTGTACCAGGAGTTTCAGGCGGAGCATCCCGAGTCGACTGTTCAACTTTCCGAGAGAGGCCTTATGATGGTCTATCAAACCGAAGCGGTAGAAAAAGAAGAAATCGAACTAGCCCACTTGGCCAAAAAATACAAGTTGGAAGCTGAAGTGCTCAACGCTGCTGATGTACAAAAGCTCGAACCCAATCTGGAAGTGAAAGCACGAGGGGCCGTGTATTTCCCAGGAGATGCCCACCTCGATCCGGGAGTGCTTTACAGCTATGTGAAAAAATATTTGGTTGCAAAAGGCGTAAAATTTCATCCCAATACTCAGGTTCTGGGATTTGAGAATACTGGGCATAAAGTACAAGCTGTTTTGACAAATAAAGGAAAAATAGAAGCGGGTAAAATCGTCCTCTGTGGCGGTGCTTGGACAGCCGAACTGGCGAAAAAGCTCAATTTCTCCCTTCCATTAATGGGAGGAAAAGGCTACAGCTTCATCCAAAACAATACCCCATCGATACAGATTCCTACGATCCTGACCGAGCGAAAAGTAGCAGTCAGCCCCTATGGAGACTTTGTCCGTTTCGGGGGGACATTGGAAATCGCAGGCACCAATCAAAAGGTGAACATCAATCGAGTAAAAGGAATTTTTGAATCCATTAATCAGTATTACCCAACATTCCAAGCTAAATTTCCTGAAGAAGAGCAGATTTGGAAAGGGCTGAGGCCTTGTTCCCCGGACGGCTTGCCCTACATTGGGATGGCTCCGGGCTATGAAAATGTACTGGTAGGAGCAGGTCATGCCATGCTTGGACTGACCATGGCGCCTGCTACTGGCAGACTTCTTACCGAGTTGCATCAGCAAAAGGAAACTTCCTTGGAAATGAAGGGATTTGAAGTAGGGCGATACAATTGATTTGGTTAAAGTTTCTTCATTCTAAAATCAATCCACAGAGAACACCTAATTTTAAACCATGAAGAAACTCGTACTACTTGGAGTGCTATCTCTTGGTTTGTTTTCCTGTGATAAAACTTGGTTGCCCAAACCTCCGGGCTACAACCGCATAGACCTACCCAAGCATGACTATCAGAAATTGGAATCCGGCTACCCTTATCAGCTGGATTTCTCCAAGTATAGCAAAGTAGAAGCAGACTCATTCAATCTTCAAGAAGAAGCTTGGATCAACCTGAATTACCGGGATTTCGGTGCCAAAGTCCACCTGACCTATAAAAAGATTGACGATAAGACGAGTTTCAAAAAACTCTCCAGCGATGCATTCAAGCTTACAGCCAAGCACCAAATCAAGGCTTACGGCATTGAGGAGGCTGTTTTGGTCACGCCAAATGGATACTCTGCGGTGGTGGCAGAATTGAGCGGAGAGGTTCCAACCCAGTTTCAGTTTTTCGTCACTGATTCGACCACTCACTTTTTAAGAGGTGCAGTGTATTTCAATACTGCCATGAAAAATGACTCGTTGGCACCTGTCATTGAATACTTGAAAATCGACATGACCCACTTGATGAATACGCTGAAATTTGTGAATTGATCCGAAGCCAAAACACATAAAAAAGCCTGCTTGAATTCACGTCAAGCAGGCTTTTTAGCTTTGTGCAAACTAAATCAATGGAGCTTTTTCCAGGATTTGATAATTATTAATCCTCCTAACACCGCAATTACAGCTGCGATTAGACCTTCCATTGTTTTTCCATAAATAAAGAATCCAGTCGAAAATAAGGCAGCATACACCATAAAAGTCCCGGTGATCATCAGCCCAATTTCTTTTCCAAGGGTACCTTTTTCTTCTTTTTCGGCCGGATATCGATCCAATAGTTTTTTCCACCCCATAGATGCGGGTGTCACTTTTCTATAAAATGAAAGCAAGACCTCGTCCTTTTCCGGCTGAGTCATAAACGTGACGATTAGCCAGCCAATGGTGGTGATCGACACAGAATAAATCAACTTCATATAGGACTCCTCCACGGGGATATCAATCAACCCCAGTTTAGGATTGATGACTTCGAAGAAAATGGCCACCACAAAGGAAATCGCCATAGCAGAGATTTCAGTATAGGCATTAATTCGCCACCAAAACCAGCGTAGAATAAAGATCAAACCTGTACCCGCCCCGATCTGAAGCAGAATCTGAAAGGCATCCAAGGCTGAAGACATCGCCAAAGCCAAGAAAGCAGAAAGTACCATCAAAAGCACGGTTGAAATCCGACCGACAGCTACCAGTTCTTTGTCAGAAGCCTCTGGCTTGATAAATCTCAGGTAAAAATCATTGACCACATAGCTCGAGCCCCAGTTGAGGTGCGTGGAAAGGGTGGACATCACCGCGGCTATGAGTGAGGCTAAAACTATCCCTACCAGTCCAGTTGGCAGGAAGGAAAGCATTGCAGGATAGGCCAAATCATCGCCCAACTTATCCACTGGAATATTTGGAAATGCGGCTTGCAGGTCAGAGATATTTGGGAAAATTACCAGAGAAGACAAGGCCACAATGATCCAAGGCCAAGGTCTCAAGGCGTAATGAGCAATGTTGAAAAACAAGGTGGCGCCAATGGCATTTTTTTCATCCTTGGCTGATAGCATTCGCTGAGCAATGTATCCACCTCCACCAGGCTCAGCTCCCGGATACCAAGTAGCCCACCATTGGATGGCTATCGGAAGGATGAAAATGGGAATGTAGACATTGGGATCCGTAAAATCCGGGATGAAATCCAACTTGGAAGCGACCACTTCATGAGCCAAAAGATTGCTCAATGAGCCAATTTCCGGAAGATCAAGCACATAATACGCTGCTCCGAAGGAACCAGCCATGGCAATGAAAAATTGGAAAAAGTCTGTCAACAGGACTCCTTTTAGACCTCCCAGTGAGCTATAGACCACAGTCACGATTGAAGCAATTAGGAGAGTCTGGACAGGAGAAAGTCCAAGCATTACCCCGCCGATTTTGATGGCAGCCAAGGATACCGTAGCCATGATGACCACGTTGAAAAAGACTCCCAAATAAATTGCCCGGAAGGCTCTCAAAAAGGCCGCACCTTTGCCTGAATACCTCAATTCATAAAACTCAAGGTCGGTAGTCACTTCAGATCTTCTCCACAGCTTGGCATACACAAATACGGTCAGCATACCTGTAAGCAAAAACGCCCACCAAGCCCAGTTGCCTGCTACACCGTTTTTTCTGACTATATCAGTGACAAGGTTAGGAGTATCCGCCGAAAAGGTAGTTGCCACCATGGAAACCCCAAGGAGCCACCAAGGCATATTTCTACCGGACAGGAAAAACTCTTTGGCAGAGCTACCAGCAGACTTAGCGGTAAACAAGCCTATTAATAAGGAAATGATAAAGAAGGCTGCAATGATGCCCCAATCTAAAGCGGTTACATTCATAGGGTCTGGATTAAACTAGCACCCAATTAACAGAAATATTTTCTTTAATAAATCATGTCTTTTTTAATTTTTTTTTGAAACCAGCTAAAAAATTGTCCAATTTGAAGCGCTCGGGACGCATAAAAAATCAATTCTGCCAAATTTCAATTCTTGGCTATTTTCGCAAGATGAACCCTACCCTCCTATCAGCACTTTGTGATGCTTATCCATTTTCTCAAAATCCCACTCTGGAATTCGCCCCGTTTGGGGAAGGTCTGATTCACCAAACCTACTTAATCACCCAAGGCAAGCAAAAATGGATTCTTCAGGGATTCAATCAATCCGTTTTCAACTTTCCTGAACGGATAGATCATAACTTGGCTATGCTGTACCAGTTTGCCAAAAACCACTCCTTGCCCTTTCAGCTTCCGCTTCCTATTAAAAATAAGTGGAGTAGTGGCCTAAGCGAAATCAATGGACACCATTATCGTTTATTTGATTTTGTACAGGGAAAAACCTTGCAGCAAATTGAAAATCCTAGACAGGCCTATCTTGCTGCCATGGCTTATGGTGAATTTGCCAACTGGGCCAAGGATATAGATGCCAAGCAAATGCAAGAAACGATCCCCAACTTTCATCGGCTTGATCTCAGATTTGAAAAATTGGCCCAAGTAGCACAGACGAAATCTGGGCTGACATCGGAAGAACGGGAAATTCTGGACTTTTACCTAAACCAAAAGCCCTTGGTAGACTGGTACCTCGATCAGATTCATGATCTACCCTTGCGAGTGACACACAACGATACCAAGATCAATAACCTGATTTTTTCAGAAGACTTGACTAAAGTGGAAGCCATTATCGACCTGGATACCTTGATGGGAGGCTATCTCATGTATGATTTTGGAGATCTGGTCCGCACGGTGGCCTGCAGTCTGCCCGAAACTAGTACCAATTGGGAAAATATCAGGCTTCACGCGAATCTGTTCGAAGAACTTTTAAAAGGATATTGGCAGGGAGTCCAAAGTATTACAAATTCAAAAGAAGCGGAATCTCTTCTTTTAGGAGGAGAAATCATGACCCTGATCATGGGGCTTCGGTTTTTCACCGACCACCTTCAGGGAAATATCTATTACAAGGTGACTTATCCCGAGCAAAACTACCATCGCGCCAAAAACCAGATGATTTTCCTCCAAAGCCAGCAAAGCCAAAGGGAACTTCTAAAAATGAGGTGGACAAACATCACCTCAACTACCTGAGTTGGATTTACTCAAAGGATTATTCATCCCAAACCTTGGCAATTGGAAGTGCGAAGGCTTAATTTGTTTCTCTCCAAACTTCAGCTCACTTGTCCGGAATATTTGATACGCGCATCGAATACCTCAAAGGTGTCGGCCCTCAAAAGGCCGAACTCCTCAATAAGGAGCTGAATATTTTTACCTACGGAGACATTCTTCAGCATTATCCCTTTCGCTACGAGGACCGCACCAAATTTTTCAAAATCCGAGACCTGAACGAAGAACTCGAAAATGTGCAGGTCATGGCCAGGATCAAAACTGTGGAGCTGATCGGCACAGGTGGAAAAAAGCGACTGGTAGCCCAAGTTTTTGACGAGACCGGGGAAATGGAGATGACCTGGTTTAAAGGAATCCAATGGGTAGTGAAAAAACTTCCAGTGGGCGCTGCATTTATTTTCTTTGGAAAACCCGCCCAATATGGCCGCAAGTGGTCGATGGCGCATCCCGAGATGGAACCGATCACGGCAGCCAATGAGAAGCGAAACACCTTTCAGCCTGTATACTCTACTACAGAAAAGCTGCGAGCAAAATTTCTGGATTCCAAAGGCATTTCTAGGATCCTTGAAGTTCTGGTTCCACTGGTTTTTCCACAAATTCCCGAAACGCTTTCGCCCGAAATCCTTCATCAATACCAATTGATTGGAAAACAAGAAGCCATTCGGCAAATCCATTTTCCTACTTCACCGGAACTGCTTCATCGGGCACGAAAGCGGTTGAAGTTTGAGGAGTTTTTCTACCTGCAGCTCCGCCTGCTGATGATGAAAGTGACCCGCACGGAAAAATCCCGTGGTCAAATCCTTTCCAATACCGACCTACTCACCGATTTCTACAAAAACCATATCCCCTTTGATCTTACCAATGCGCAAAAGCGAGTCATCCGGGAGATCTATGGAGATATGAAATCCAGCCGACAGATGAATCGACTGGTGCAGGGCGATGTAGGAAGCGGCAAGACCATGGTGGCCTTTATCAGTATGCTCATTGCGATCAGTTCGGGGGCACAGGCTTGCCTGATGGCTCCGACAGAGATTTTGGCTAATCAACATTACGAAGGGCTGAAAGGCTATGCCCAAATGATGGGGCTGAAAATTGCCCTGTTGACTGGTTCGGTGAAGAAATCTGCCCGTAAAATCATCCATGAAGAATTGCTCAACGGGGAGTTGAAAATTCTGATTGGAACCCATGCCCTGCTTGAAGATGTAGTTCAATTTCAAAACCTAGGCTTGGCAATTGTGGATGAGCAGCATCGGTTTGGAGTGGCACAGCGGGCTAAGCTGTGGGCAAAAAATGAGGAATTTATACCGCATGTCCTTGTCATGACAGCCACTCCTATTCCTAGGACTCTGGCGATGACCTTATATGGCGATTTGGATGTGTCTGTGATAGATGAAATGCCGGCAGGAAGAAAGCCCATCCAAACCGTCCATCGGTATGACAAAGATCGGCTCAAGGTGTTTGGCTTTATCAACGAGGAGATCAAAAAAGGCCGACAGGTCTACATTGTCTATCCGCTGATTGAGGAGTCGGAAAAACTCGACTTGAAAAATCTGATGGATGGCTATGAAAGTATTGCCCGTGCTTTTCCCCAATACCACCTCAGCATCGTCCATGGAGGAATGAAGGCGGAAGACAAAGACTTCGAAATGCAGCGTTTTGTAAAGGGTGAAACCCACATCATGGTGGCCACCACCGTGATCGAAGTGGGAGTCAATGTACCCAATGCTTCGGTGATGGTGATTGAGAATGCCGAGCGGTTTGGACTTTCACAGCTTCACCAGCTTCGCGGACGTGTAGGGCGGGGCGCTGAGCAGAGCTATTGTGTGCTGATGAGCAAATATGAATTGAGCAAGGATTCCAGAATCCGGCTAGAGACGATGGTTCGGACAAACGATGGGTTTGAAATCGCAGACGTGGATCTGAGGTTGCGTGGCCCGGGAGACTTGATGGGCACCCAACAGAGTGGAATTACGGATTTGTTGATTGCTGATCTAAGTAAAGACGCACCCTTATTGACATTGGCAAGGGATGCTGCTCAGCAGCTGGTCATCAATGATCCCGAACTCACGCAACCGGACAATGCAGCAATTTTGAGACAGGTGAAGCAACAGAAAAAAACAGCAGTGAATTGGAGTAGAATCAGTTGATTTACGAGTTCAGAATTACGACAGGTTGATTTACGAGTTCCGATTCCTGATTTACGACATTTTGAAGAACCCCAATTACTATTTTCAGAAGATTAGATTCATGGTATAATCTCTGAAGTACTTTTGAATGTCGTAAATCGTAATTCTGAAATCGTAATTAAAAGATTGTAATTCAGTTAATTTCCTTTCTTACCAAAAAGCTTTCCGATTCTTCGGAAGATTTGCTTTTCCTTTTCCCAGAAGAACTTAAACTGCCCAAAAATAAACCCATAGATCAGCAGGATGATCTGGTAGAGGGGCAATACCAAAAGCAAATACAAAACCGTGTTGACAAATCCCTGACCACCACCCCGCTCGATTCCAAAAAAGTCAAGGATTGGATTTTTGATAAAGAGAATGGTAAAACCTGTACAGGCAAATACCACCAAAACCATCACTACTTGGAATAGACTTTCCAGTTTCCATTTAGTTTGAAGGCGGTAGAGAAATCCAGGCTTTTCTTTTTGCATGAGATGAAATTAAGAATAAAGGGTTAGCCACAGATAACACAGATAAAATCTGAGCATCTGTGGCTTTGTATATTTTACCAGGTAAACACTCCCTCATTCAAGCTTTTCAAGGCTTGTGTTTTATACTGAGCATCTACAAGGATGGAAACATTGTGTTTACTTCCCCCAAAAGACACCATACGTACCGGAATATCAATCAGTGAATCCAGTACGGACTGAACAGCTCCTTTGGTCTCAGCTACTTTGTTGCCCACCACGCAAATGATCGCCTGATTGCGGTCGATTTCTACCGTACCAAAGCTCTCCAACTCCGCCTGAATCTGCTCCAAATGACTCAAGTCATCAATAGTTACAGAAACAGCAACTTCGGAAGTGGTAATCATATCGATCGGAGTTTTGTACTTTTCAAACACTTCGAAGATCCTTCTCAAAAAGCCATAAGCCAAAAGCATGCGACTGGATTTGATCTTGATGGCGGTGATGCCGTCTTTGGCCGCAATGGCTTTTACGCCAGTCGTCTCAACTTCAGCTTTGATCAAGGTACCGTGAGCGGATGGCTCCATGGTGTTGAGCAATTTCACGGGTACATTGTATAGCTGAGCTGGCCAGATGGAAGCTGGATGAAGGATTTTGGCTCCAAAATAGGCCAACTCGGCTGCCTCGTCAAAGGACATTTCGGCAATCGGACGGGTACGATCCACGACTCTTGGGTCATTGTTATGCATACCGTCGATGTCGGTCCAGATTTCGCACACCGAAGCATTGATTGCAGCTGCCACCAAAGATGCGGTGTAGTCACTTCCTCCACGCTTGAGGTTATCCACTTCGTTTCGGTGATTTTTACAGATATAGCCTTGGGTAATGAAAAGTCGCTCGCTTGGATATTGAGCCAAAATCGCCTTTAGCTTTTCAGAGATTTTAGGAAGTTCCGGTTCAGAATTCTCATCAATACTCATGAAATCCAAAGCAGGAAGGAATACTGCTGGAATCTGCAACTCTCCTAATAGGGTGTAGAATAGCTTGGTAGAAAGCAATTCTCCCTGAGCTAGAATATCGCGGTTGATCGCCTCGTTGAACGAGATTTTCAACAGGATATTCAAAAACTCAAAGTGTTCTTTGATGATTTCTTCTGCCTTTCCTCTCGCTTCTGCTGTCTGAAGGAGTGCAGGATAAAATGCCAAATAATGGGCATGCAACGTATCGATCCGCTCTTTTGCTAAGGACTTATCTGCCGCGGCCAAGGCTTCTCCGATGCCTACCAAGGCATTGGTAGTACCAGAAAGTGCAGAAAGTACCACGATAGTGGGTTCATCCCCACGGGTAATCAAGTCTTTGACTTGGTGCATTCGCTCCGGACGGCCCACCGAGGTGCCGCCAAACTTCATGATTTTCATAATTAAACTAGAATCTATATAGGTTTGAGATTAAAATCCGAGCATTTTGATGGCGGTGATGGCTGCTTCGTCTCCTTTGTTTCCGTGTTTTCCTCCTGCACGGTCTAGAGCCTGCTGCTGCGTATTTGGGGTCAAAACTCCAAAAATCACCGGCTTGTTGTATTTCAAACTGACGTTGGTAATGCCGTGGGCAACAGCATCACAGATAAAGTCAAAGTGCCGAGTTTCACCCTGAATCACACAACCCAAGCAGATCACTGCGTCAACCGTATCATCCTGTGCACACCATTGGGCGGCAAGAGATAGCTCAAATGAGCCGGGGACATTCTTACGGATGATGTTTTCTTTTTGTGCACCATGCTGAAGTAAGGTTTGAAAGGCGCCAGAATAAAGGGCCTCAGTTACTTCTTCATTCCATTCAGACACCACGATGGCAAACTTCTTTGCACTGATGTCCAGGATATTTTTTGAACTGTACTCGCTTAGGCTTTTGAGTGAGGTTGCCATAACTAGTTGATTTTGGAGTGGATTAAAACAAAAAAGAGTAAGACCCTAAGGCCTTACTCTTCTAGTATGCATACAAAGGAAGCATTACTTAGCGGCAAGGCCTTCTAAGCGAGCTTTATGTTTTCGAGCAGCAGCGTACTCAAATGATTCGTAGTATTTCTCTTCGATCTCCGCGTAAGTCTTGATCGCATCTTCGATTTTACCAGCCTCTTCTTGAGCTACCGCAAGCTTTGCCAAGTACTTTGGAGACATGAATTTGTTTTCATTGGTGCGGGCAGCCTTCGTGTAGTTGGAAATGGCCGCATCGACATTGCCCAACTCAAGGTTAGCATCTCCGATTAGAGAATAAGCTTTTGACTGCACCAAATAATCATCAGAAGAAAAATCTTCCAAGTGAGTTAATGCCTCTTGGAATTTTTTCTGAGAAAGGTAAATAGATCCGATGTAGAAATTGGCCAAATTGGCAGCATCAGTACGTGGGTACTCTTCTACAATAGAAATTAAGCCCTTGTTGATTCCATCACCATTTAGGGCAAAATCTACACTGTCCTGCTCGTAGAAATAAACAGCCTGAAACATTTCAGCCTGTGCTTTCTCGTTTTGATTTTGATTGTTGATTTGGAAGAAAAGAATTCCACCGATCAAGATCACCGCAGCGGCGATTACCCCTGCCAATACTTTGCTATTTTCTTTCAAAAAAGCCTCGCCTCTTCCGATTCGCTCAGCGATCACTTCCGGGTTTTCAAGAAGTTCGTTTTGGTCTGCTTTTTTAGATTGCTTCGTTGCCATAATACTCAAAATTTCGGTCGCAAATATACGGTTTTTATCAAATTCACAAGTGCCAACAAAAAAGCCATGAAGTGCGAAAGACTTCATGGCTTTCTGTGACTTGGATGAGTTAATTATTCCATCACGAATGGATAGTCTTCCTGAACATAAACGTCCTTGAAGGCATCCATTCCATCAGGCCAAGGTGACTCTTCAGCAAACTTCACTGCGTCATCCACCTGCTTTTTCACTTTTTTCACCACCGCCTCAATTTCCTCTTCGGTCATGATGTTATTATCACGGATCGTCTTGAGCACCTGCTCGATTGGGTCACGCTGCTTGTATTCTTCGACTTCCTCCTTGGTCCGGTATTTCTGAGGATCGGACATAGAGTGTCCTTTATAACGATAGGTTCTGAATTCCAATAAAGTAGGACCATCACCTCTTCTTGCCCTTTCAGCCGCTTCGGACACCGCCTCATGGATCGCTTCCACATCCATTCCGTCCACAGGGAAAGAGGGCATGTCATAGGCTTCACCGATTTTGTAAAGCTCAGTCACGTTGGATGTACGGGCTACAGAAGTTCCCATCGCGTATCCATTGTTTTCGATCACAAAAATCACCGGAGACTTGTACAACATCGCTAGGTTGAACGCTTCGTGTACCGCACCCTGACGAACTGCACCGTCACCCATTTTGGTGATACAGACATTCTTGGTACCGGCGTATTTTTCAGCGAAGGCGATCCCAAGCCCCATAGGTACTTGTGCACCTACGATTCCGTGACCTCCCATGAAGTTTCTTTCTTTGTCAAAAATGTGCATGGAGCCACCCTTACCTTTGGTGGTACCGGTAGCCTTGCCGTACAATTCAGCCATTACTGCTCCCGGATCGGTTCCCAATCCCAATGGCTGGGCATGGCAACGGTAAGCGGTAATCCACTTGTCATCCTTGGTCAAGGCTGTGATGGCGCCGGAAGCGCAAGCCTCTTGTCCAATGTACAGGTGACAGAAACCTCTGATTTTTTGCTGGCCATAAAGCTGACCCGCTTTCTCCTCAAACCTTCTCATCAAGAGCATGCTTTCATACCAGTAAGCATAGGTTTCTTTGGAATATTTCACTTTGGACTTAGCCGCTGCAGTTTTCTTTGCCATATCGTACTAATCAAAATATGCTATTTTAGGCCCCAAATATAGTAATCCCGACCTAAAAATCAGGATGCCACCCAAATAATTCACCGCCCTCATGATTCTGGAGTCTCTCGACCTTATCCAGTTTAAAAACCACCTCAAAACCAGCCTGAGCTTCAGCCCTCAGATCAACTGTTTGTTGGGGCTGAATGGCAGTGGCAAAACCAACATCCTGGATGGCATCCACTACCTGTCCCTCACCAAAAGTGCGGTGCAAAGCAGTGATAGCCTGAACATTTCCCATGGGTTGGACTTTTTCACCATCAAAGGAAAATTCCAAATCGAAGGAAAGCCTCTGGAAGTCCGCTGCTCTTTTGAGGCAGGGAAAAAGAAGCAGATCTTCCAAAATGGAAAAGCACTTGACAAAACCAGCGAGCATGTCGGTCTCATCCCACTCGTCCTGATTGCGCCAGACGATACCGAACTCATCAAAGGAGGAAGTGAAGGCCGACGAAAATTTTTCGACGGACTCATCTCCCAACTCGATCGCAGCTACCTCGATCAACTGATCCGCTACCATCACTTTCTCAAACAGCGCAATGCTCTGCTCAAGCAGTTTGCCGAGACGGGCAGGCGGGATCTAACCCTGCTCGGGAGCTACGATCAGGAACTCATCCGACTCAGCATCCTGCTAGCCCGTCGGCGGGCAGACTTGATGCAAGTAATGGGACCGGTGCTTCAGGAATATTACGAGGAGATTTCGATCGGCAGGGAAAAGGTAGAAGTGATCTACGAAACCGAAGCCCTAAGAGAAGATTTTGAGTCTTACTTTCTGAGCCTGCGGCAAAAGGACCTGGCCACCAAAAACAGCAATGCGGGCATTCACAAAGATGACTTTGAGTTCCGTATTGGAGATCATCCGCTTCGCAAAATCGGTAGTCAAGGACAGCAGAAGTCCTTTATCATCGCTTTGAAGCTGGCCCAGTTTCAAATCTTTGAGCAAGCCAAAGGAGAAAAGCCTTTGTTACTCCTGGACGACATCTTTGACAAGCTTGACGATGACCGGATCGCCAAGCTGATGGACTTGGTGTCGAAAGGAACTTTTGGGCAGATCTTTCTGACCGATGCCCGACCCGAGCGATCCAGAGGAATTTTGGGAGAGTTGGATGCGGAAGTGTTCTTTTTTGAAGTCGAAAAGGGAGAGGTGAAAAAATAAAAAAGAGGCCGAAGCCTCCCTTTTTTAAAATATTATTTTTTATTTCTTAAAAACCTAATAATAAGAAATGCCAGGTAGACTATAACTACAAATCCAAAGATTTGCCAAAGAAATAACCCTTTTGAAGGTATTGTTACATCAAAATTTCCCATAAAATCTAAATTATTCCTCAACAATATTATAAGTAACTACTCCACTACAACCTTCAACTCTAATATCGACCTTTTTATTCTCATACGTCATTATCTCACCAACGCCTTCGAGAAACAAAACCAATTTTATTGTAAAGTGATACGTTCCCGTGTAAGTGTACCCATTTGACGCTGAGGCATATCCTCCATTTCGAAAATCATTTTTACCAAGCGAAATCATAAAGGTATTTCCCTCAAGGGTGGAATTCCAATTTACGATAAGACCACTACCATCGCCAATTGTAAACCCAAAATCAATGTAAGTAGGACCAAAACCTCCACTAATTCCAATTCTGCCATAAACATTTCTCCAATTTTGGATGCACTGGATTTTCCCTTGAGATGAATGAGGAATAATATCATTCTTATAGACTTCTAAAGAGTTAAATCCGACACTAGGCAACTCTGTGATTCCATTTCTCACTAAAATGTCTTGAAGTCCATATTCTGAAGCATTTTTACCTTTAATGGCTTTCAAAACCAGATCGAGTTCTTCTAGATTTTTAATTCTCAACCCTGCACTTTTTGAAGGATTGATTGAGGATAATTTAAAACCATTTTCTTCAATAGTTTTTTCAACTAGCCCATTTATACCTTGTTCTTCCTGAGGTATGCATGAGAAGATTACAAAAAAGAGGCTAAAAATTAACCAGTGTTTTGTGTTTTGTGTTTTGTGTTTTGTGTTTTGTGTTTTGTGTTTTGTATTTTCATAAATTAAAAGTTTATTTCTACAAAATTAAGTGTTCAAAATTCGATATGAAATACCCTATTTAGGGTATATTTCGCATGTTTTCATAAAAAAAGAGGCCGAAGCCACTTTTCCAACAAGTAATCTCTGATCAATACCTCTGCAGGAATTTTCAGATTCTAGTTGAGTCTTCGGATCATAATGACTTTATCTATCACTCCCCACTATTCAAACCCAACCTCATTGAAAATCTGTTTGCATCTGCGCCTTTTTCTGAGTTGATTCGAGGGAAATAAATCAAAAAAAGAGGCCGAAGCCTCCTTTTTTATTTTTTAAGTCTATATCCAAGATTAATCTCAAAATTGAACGGGACGATCCCATCTGAACCCGTTAAGTCGAAGTAATAGATAGGCCCTACACTTCTCAACTGGGTCCACTATTCAAAAAGGGGAAGGTGAAAAAATAAAAAGTAAGCGGTCTGTTGGAAAATGCTTACTACTATTTCCTAAAAGTTAAAATTGTTTAACCAATCCAAAATTGATTCCAAATTGATTAATTGATCCTGTGTTTTTAGTGTACAAATGACTTCTTTCGGATCCTATTTGTCGGCGGTAATACGGCTGGATTGTAATCCCAATTGATTCACTAATGTTTCTTTGAATAAAAGGCGAAATATAAAAGCTGAATTTATCGAGAATTGGAACAAATCCACTGGTTCTAAATAGGTTGGGGGAAAAAGCAGGTTCAGTATTTGGCTCTTTCCAAATTTCATTTTGTTGAATGTCCGAATCTATATAAATGGATTTTATCAATCCAAAATCAATTCCCAGTTCAAACTTACCTAGGGATGTTTTATATGCTAGGAATAGAGGTAATTCCCACTGTTGAACTTTTTGGCTATTTGAGACAAAGTAAAACTTATCCAGACTCTCTGAAGTGACATAAGTACTAAAGTTCATCCTTGAGTAAAATACTCCGGATTTAAACATCCAGGCCTTTTCGGGCAAAAACTGCCAGCCTAAAATAGCTCCCAAATTAAAACTATCTCCTGACTGGTTCTGAAATGATCCCAATCCAGTGGATAAATCAGGCAATAGAACCACGCCACTTGAAATCTCCTGTGGAGAGGTTTTATTTGGACCAGCCAGCAGGCTAAATTCCACTAAGCCTTGTGCATTTAACAAAAATGCAAAATGAAAGGCAAGAATTGATAGTAGCAAGCGTTTCATACTTTTATATTAAAATCTACAATTGATAGTTTGAGAGGTGACTTGTATACTTGGATCAATTGAATTAAACGATACCTGTAAAAAGATCTTTTGGAGGCCTTCAGTACTAGAGTATATATTTCTCTTGAAATTAAATGTAAATGGAGTAAATGGATCTGAGGGATAATTTTGTGGGGTCATCATTTGCGAAAGGCCATTTGATGAGTCTTCTCTTACGGTTGATCCACAGTTCTTGACATATTTTGCAGTATGATTCGAGTATGGAGAGTTTAGCGTTGTAAATTGTACCGGTGGAATCAGCCAATGCATATAAAAGTGGTAAGAAAGCTCGAAGTAAATACCAGCCTTAACATATCTCACTCTGGAATAGGAGTAATTCCCAGTAGGATTAAACGCGGTTGTGGGAGTGCTTAAATCATAACTTCCACATCCTCCACCACAAAAAATTCCTGCATTAATACCTCCGGGGGTTGAGGTATGTCCCGCTTCAATAAGGGAAAGTACATCATCTTCTGTTGAAAATTTCATAACACCCTTATTATCGTATTTACCCAGTGGAATTTCTATCGCTGCTTGGGTCCCCTTTTTGGCTGCATAAACAAATCCGTCCTGGTAGAGAACCTTAAAAAGGTAATCACCGATAATTACTGTTCCATTTCCATCCAAAAGATACTCCAAAAATCCATCGGGAATTTCTTGAGTAATATCCAGATTGTTTATTCTTCCACTTGGCCTTGTTTGAACCTCTTGTCTCCTAGAAGCCATAAACATCTCTTTCTCTAACTCACTTTCGACTAAATTTCTGTATTCATCAAATGAAGTAAATTCGAGAATAGTTTCAGGCAGTTTCAGGAGTTGAATAGTTTCTACCTTTTGTTCAGTTTCAATTATTCCAATTTGTGAATCACAGCCAACTAAATAAATCAGGAAGCTAACGATTAATAGTTTTGTGCTTTGTATTTTCATATGATTAAAGATTATTCAACAAAGCTAGGAGCATGAAAACTGAAAAGAAATACCCTATATAGGGTATATTCCGCATGTGTTCATAAAAAAAATAGGCTTCAGCCTCTTCTCCAACTAGTATTCTCTGATCAACACCTCTGCAGGAATTTTCAGCTTATCGTTGAGTTTGCGAATCATCCTGAGACTGAGTTTGCGCTTTCCGGATAGAATTTCCGATTTTCTGGATCGGGCACCCAAAATTTTAGAAAGCTCAGACTCCGAGATTCCCATCTGATCCAGTCGGAATTTAATTGCTTCTATCGGATGAGGTTTTGAAATGGGGAAATGCTCATTTTCATATTCTTTGATCAGAATTGAAAGAACCTCCAATTCATCGGATTCTTTCGATTCCGGTACTAAATCCACTTGCATCAAGTCATAAGCACGCTCCAAAGCAGCCTCGTATTCGTTGTTATTTTTTATTGGCTTTAGCATAGCTGATAATTTTTGAGTTTATTTTGTCGTATTCCTGATGAGTTCCAAACCAAACGATAATATTAAACTTCAAACTGAAGTTTACTGCTTATGTAGGGTTATACCTTGCCTTGAATCAGGTGATTTTTGGTTCTATTTTTTTCAATAAGAAGAAGAGGTTGCCTAGAAAACCTCTTCTAAAGCCTTTTTTATTTCATTAATTACCTGAATCTAGTAACCTCTATTTTTTATTTCCAGCTATTTTTTTCCATATTTTATATATTCCTATTCCCAGTGCAATGATTAATACCAGATTGAGCAGTTGAATTGTAAGTCCAATAAAGTCCATAATTTATAAGGTCTATATTATTCTACAATTTGTGCCCAAGTCACAATACCATTACAAGCCTCAACCCGTACCCTATATCTCACTGATTCGGATGTGTATATAGTTCCAATCCCTTCAAAGAAAATGCTGTATTGAATTTGAAATGTTAGTATTCCACTATATGATCCACCTGAAGATGTTGGATAAGTATCTTGATTTAATGTGTTTTTCCCTAAGGAAACTCCTGCTGTTATACCAGACAATGAGCCGTCATAATTTTCAATTTTCCCACTTCCTGAACCATATTGAAATGTTACCTCCATTTTGACCAATGGATTACCAGTATTTAACTTTGCATATACGCTACCAGGGTTATGAAGGCAAAAAATACGATCAGTTGGATTGAAGCTCGAAGAGTTATCTTCTTGTAAATCTACTTTTTTAGTTAAATTTCCCAAAGAAAGATCATACCCATTTTTCTTATATAAATCTAACACTTCTTTCGAAGGTGCAGATTTTCCGGAAATGTGCATGAGATAAATTTCAAATTCCTTTAATGATTTTACTTTTAAACCCTTTGCTTCATTTTTATTAAGACTTATGAACTCTAATCCATGCGCCTCTACTCTCTTTTGAAGATCTAATGAGTCAATAAATGGTTCCTGATCTACACATGAAAATAAAAAGGAGAACAGTCCAATAATTAACCAAAAATTAAATTTTTGTGTTTTGTTTTTTGTTTTTTGTGTTTTCATAAAATTTTAATGCTATTCTGATAAAGATAGGTCTCAAAAAATCGCCACGAAATACCCTATATAGGGTATATTTCGCATGTTGTTATGAAAAAAGAGGCCTAAGCCTCTTCTCCAACTAGTATTCTCTGATCAATACCTCTGCAGGAATTTTCAGCTTCTCGTTGAGTTTTTGGATCATAATGACTTTGTCTATCACTCCACACGATTCAAACCCAACCTCATTGAAAATATGTGTGCATCTGTGCATTTTTCTGCATAGATCTGCGTGAACAAAATCCAAAAAAAGAGGCCGAAGCCTCTTTCCGTTATTTCCACAAATCTGCCGGATATTCTCCTTCTTGATGCAGCTTTTGCAGTGCATCTATGACCACGGGTCGATCTTCCGTGTACGTTACTCCAAACCAAGTTTTACCTCCCGGTAGAATCTCAAAGGCAGCCTTGCCAGCCTTGATCAGGTTATTGGCTACAGTAGGGATGTAAAATTCCGATTTCAGATTATGCTGATTAGCGGGTAAAAATTCCTTCCACATCTGCTCTATATCTCCGAACACGTCTGGATGAAATCCCCAAAAGTTCATGCTGACAGGTGTATTCTCGGCAATCTCCAAGACTTCTCCCTCTCCACGGCTGAGGATTTGATTTCCTTCCCGGGCGATGGAGGTCCGCTCGGTCATTCCGATCAGCTGGCCTTTCTCGTTGGTTTCGCAGACACCTCGGCTTACAGTACCGTTTTCAGAAAGTACATTTTGAATCGCATAGCCCACCATGGCATGTAGGTCTGGACGAACTTCAGTGGAAAGGAACTTGCCCAATACTTCAAAGGCCTCTTTTCCATAAAAATCATCCGCATTGATCACCGCGAAGGGCTCTTGGATCGCATCCTTGGCACAAAGTACGGCATGGGCTGTGCCAAAGGGCTTCACTCGATCTGCCTGCTTAAACTCCGCCGGCACAAAGCTATCCAGGGACTGAATCACCCAATCCACTTCGATTTTACCTTCTAGCTTAGGAAGAAATTTTTCTTTAGCCACTTCCAAAATTTCCTGGCGGACGATAAAGACCACCTTACCGAATCCGGCTCGAATGGCGTCAAAAATGGAATATTCCAGGATAGTTTCGCCGTTTGGACCGAATCCGTCAATCTGCTTATTGCCTCCATAGCGGCTACCCATGCCGGCAGCCAATACGAGGAGTGTTGGTTTGTTAGTCATTTTCTTTGGTAAAAAACGCTGGCAAAATTAGCCCTAATTCCTTTTGAACCAAACCAAGCGAATTTTTAAACTTAGGTTCATTTTAAAACCACTTTGATTAAAAATCATATTTATATGATCTAAATGTGGTTAAAAAAATGATCGTAAATGTGATTATTTATAGTATTTAAAATAAAATTGGATTAAAAGAGAACCATATTTTTGATTTTCACTCAGTTTTTATCTTACTTTCATGTCATAATCTCAAAAAACCATTAAACCTGTTGAAAAAATGAAAAAAATAGAGGCCATCATCCGAACCTCAAGGTTTGATCAAATACACACCTGTGTATCCAAGCTTGGGGTAAAATTCCTCTCCTTCTATGAAATCAAAGGGATGGGCTTTGAGCATGCCCGACTGGAGATGTACCGGGGCGTAGCTTACGAACCCGCCTACATTCCAAGAACCAAGTTGGAAATCGTAGTACCCGATGACTTAGCTGAAGGTGTCATCAATTGCATCCTCAGTGAAGGCAAAACCGGAGAAGTAGGAGACGGAAAAATCTTCGTTTACGACGTGATCGAAGCCTATCGAATCCGAAACAACGACACCGGCGAGGCTGCACTTTAATCTCAGATCAAAAATTCACCGAACCTATTTAGACCTATGCAAGAACCTGTTCAAGACCTATTTACGGTCAATAATCTTTGGATGATGATTGCCACCATCTTGGTATTCATCATGCACCTTGGCTTTGCCACCCTAGAGGCGGGACTTACCCGTGCCAAAAACACAGTCAACATTCTCTTTAAAAATACCATCATTCCAGCCATTGGCCTGTTGACCTATGCATTTGTAGGATTCAATCTGATGTATCCTGGAGCTGATTTTGCGGGTTCCGTGTTTGGCTTTGCGGGATTTGGACTCTCGCTTCCTGAGGGCTGGGACAGCAGCAACTATAATGCAGGCTATACCTATTTTACGGACTTTATCTTTCAGGCCATGTTTGCTGCGACTGCCGCCACGATTGTATCGGGTGCTGTAGCTGAGCGAGTCAAACTCGGTCCATTTATCGCATTTTCCTTGATCTATGTAGGAATCTGTTATCCAATCGTAGGAATGTGGAAGTGGGGAGGAGGATTTTTGAATACGCTTGACACGCCATTCTATGACTTTGCGGGATCGACAATCGTACACTCTGTAGGTGGATGGGCCGCTTTAGTCGGAGCATTTTTATTAGGACCAAGAATCGGCAAATACACGCCTACCGGCATGAAAGCGATACCAGGTCATAATCTCCCGATGGCTACCATGGGAGTATTCCTTCTTTGGTTTGGCTGGTTTGGGTTCAATGGTGGCTCGGTATTGAGTGCGGCACCTGGGGTAGTCTCCAAAGTGTTTGTGACAACTTCATTAGCTGCTGCGGCCGGTGCATTTGGAGCCTTGATTGCTTCCTTTTGGAAATTCAAAACCTACGACATCACCATGGTTCTAAACGGCATTTTGGCAGGATTGGTAGGCATCACGGCAGGAGCTGATCAAATGGGCGTGACCGATTCGATTATCATCGGATTTGTCGGAGGAGCTTTGGTCGTCTTTGCGGTGATTCTTTTCGATAAGGTCAAAATCGACGATCCTGTAGGTGCGATCTCGGTACACCTTGTGGGAGGAATCTGGGGAACTTTGGCTGTCGGGATTTTTGGTGATTTGGCAAGTTTGGGTCAGCTGTATTCCCAGTTTCTGGGGGTGGCAGCCGTAGGGTTATTCTGCTTTGCCACTTCTTGGTTAATTTTCTTCACCTTAAAGAAAACTGTGGGCATCCGTGTGCCTGAAAAAGAAGAAATCGAAGGCCTAGATATCAATGAGCATAGTATGAGAGCCTATCCCGACTTTGCTACAAAAGACTAAAACTAAACCAACTTACAATCAAAAGCCCCGAAGTAGGAATTTACTCGGGGCTTTTTTGATGCACTAAGATGGTGGAGTCAAGAATAAGTTGGTTGGAAATAGCGATTTAGAATAGGCTGATACATGTTTCCGAACATGTCATAACACCAAGTTTTAAACTCTTCAAGTTCAGCCGGAACCAGGTAGCGAAGGCCTTTTCTCAATTCGCGTTCAAACAGAAATCTGTTGAAACTAACTTTCTGCAAAATGGTCTTTACATATTCTAGCATAGCAGTACTGATTTGGGTTTATTAACTGATTTTAAGTGTTCCAACGGGGTCAAATCCGAAGATGTTACGTTATTTTGGGAGCTAAAACGCTGGAATTACCCTATTTTCGCATCCATGATCAAAACGACACTTCGACTGGCTTTCGTATGCTTTGCCATGCTTCTGGTAAGTTTTTCTTATGGACAGGAAGTACAGATCGAATTAGGTCCTGATGAAATCGGACTAAATGAGACCTTCACCATCAAAGTCACCCTGTCCAATGACAAGATCAAGTCTTATGATCAATTCCCGGAAATCCAGGGGTTCCAAAAGCAAGGCATCTCTCAGTCTTCCTCGATGAACATCATCAATGGACAGATGAGTAGCTCAAACAGCATCATTCAATACTACAAGCCTACCCGAAAAGGTCAGTTCAGTTTGGGCAATTTTTCGGTCTTAATCAACGGAGAGTCTTACTCTTCTCCCGGAAAAAGAATAACCGTGACCGAAGCATCCAGTACCCAAGGATTGGGAGGAAATGTCTTTGATCCTTTTGCGGAATTTTTTGGCAGAACTGCCGAGGAGCCAGAATTTATCGAATTGGCGGATGACGCTTTCTTTTCTGTTTCTGTAGATAAGGATGAGGTATTTGCCGGAGAAGGATTCACGGTTACCCTTGCCTTTTTTATGTCAGAGCAAAACCAAGCACCATTTCAGTTTTATGAAGCTGGTAAACAACTCGATGCAATCCTAAAAAAGATTAAACCGAATGGAGCTTGGGAAGAAAATTTCAACATCACCACGATCGATAATGAAATTGTAGAGATCAATGGGAAAAGATGGAATCGCTTCAAAGTGTATGAGGCCACTTTCTTTCCTTTTTCCGAAGGGACCATCCAAATCCCAAGAGTTCCTTGGGAAATGATCAAATACAAAGTGGCTAAAAACCCTTCTTTATTTGGAGCAAATCGTCAGGAAGACTTCAAAACATTTTATTCTTCCCCAAAAACAATCAAGGTCAAGCCCTTACCTCCGCATCCTCTGAAAAACGAAGTATCGGTAGGTCTTTACCAATTGAGGGAAAATATCAGCACACTTGAAGCGACTACCGGGGAAGGGTTCAATTACAATTTTGGCATATCCGGGGTAGGCAACATCAATTCGATCGCCGCACCAAAACGACTTCCCGGTGCAAATTTCAACACTTTTGATCCCAACGTACGTCAGCAAATCAACCGAGGATATGGAAGGGTATCTGGGATCAAAGAGTTTAACTACTTCATCACCCTTAACGAAGCTGGTGAATACAACTTGTCAGACTATTTTAGCTGGATCTATTTTGATCCGATCAGAGCCGTCTATGACACCCTTCAGCCTCAGGCTAAAATCATCGTAAGTGGTGACTCCAAAATCAACCAAGCCCTTTCCGGCCAACGCCTTGGAGGTATCTATGACAGAATAGCAACAGAGAGCAATCAGTTTTCAAACGAGGAATATAAATACTATTTTACCGCTGCAATCAATCTACTACTTCTAGGAGCAGTGGTCCTTCTAGCGGTATTGATAATCAAAAAGAAATAATGGGGAATTCATTTGGAAGGCTTTTCAGAATCACCACATTTGGTGAATCACACGGAAAAGCCTTGGGCGCTATCGTAGAAGGCTGTCCCTCAGGACTTGAAATCGACGAGGAGAAAATCCGCCAGGAAATGCAACGCCGGAAGCCTGGCCAATCCAAAATCACCACACAGCGAAAAGAAGAGGACGAAATCGAAATCCTCTCCGGCGTATTTGAAGGAAAATCGACAGGCACTCCTATCGGCATAGTCATCAAAAACGCAGACCAGAAAAGTAAAGATTACTCCCATATTGCGGACAAGTTTCGTCCTTCCCATGCCGATTACACCTATTTTGAAAAGTATGGCATTCGAGATTATCGAGGCGGAGGACGATCCAGTGCCCGTGAAACCGCAGCCAGAGTAGCAGGTGGCGCGATTGCCAAACAATTTTTGGCAACCAAAGGAATCCAAATCCAAGCTTACGTATCTCAAGTGGGAGATTTGACCTTACAAAAACCATATACTTTACTCAATCTTGACCTCGCAGAAGACAATATTGTCCGCTGTCCTGATCCTGAAATGGCAGATCAAATGATTGCTTTGATCGATTCAGTACGTCTGGAAAGGGACACCATCGGTGGAGTAGTCTCCTGTGTGATTAAAAATTGTCCTCCAGGACTGGGCGAACCTGTTTTTGACAGATTGCATGCTGAGCTGGGCAAAGCCATGCTGAGCATCAATGCCGTAAAAGGATTCGAATACGGCAGCGGATTTGAAGGTGTCAAAATGCGCGGTTCCCAACATAATGACGCCATTGTCAACGAGGCCGGAAAGATCCATACCACCACCAATCACTCCGGAGGAATCCAAGGAGGAATCAGTAATGGCGAAGACATCTATTTCCGAGTGGCATTCAAGCCGGTAGCCACAATTATGCAAGACCAAGAGTCTGTCAATGAGGCCGGAGAAGCGGTGACTGTAAGTGGAAAAGGCAGACACGATCCATGCGTAGTCCCAAGAGCTGTACCGATCGTGGAGGCTATGGCGGCATTGGTACTAGCTGACTTCCTGCTTATCTCCAAAACCAATAAACTAGCAGAAATATAACCCCACTTCATCTTGAAAAAATTACCACTTCATACTCAGATCATCATCGGATTGGTATTAGGCTTGGCCTTTGGGCTTGTCTCCATCCAAGTAGGCATCCCAAAATGGATCACCCTTGACTACATCAAGCCGGTGGGAACCGTGTTTATCAATGGATTGAAAATGATCGCCATGCCATTGGTTTTGGCTTCTTTGATTATTGGAGTCTCCAATCTAGGTGATATTTCCAAACTGAGCAGAATCGGAGGTAAAACACTAATGGCATTTCTGATTACCACTGTGATCGCTATTTGTACCGGGCTTGGGTTAGTCAACTTATTTGAACCCGGGGAAGGCCTTCCCGATTCTACCCGAGAAAGTCTCATGGCAATGTATGAAGGTGATGCGGGAAAACGTGCCGAAGCTGCTGCACAGCTCCAAGATCAAAGTCCACTGCAGCCACTGGTGGATATGGTGCCTCAAAATCTCTTTTTGGCTACGACGGATAATGCAGCCATGCTTCAGGTGGTATTTTTCGCCATCCTCGCAGGAATAGCCTTACTACAAATCCCAAAATCAAAAGCAGAACCTGTAGTAGCTTTTTTTGATGGCTTGAATGATGTAATCATCCAGATCGTAAACTACATTATGATCATCGCTCCTTATGGGGTATTTGCACTCATGGCATCCCTGATCGTGGAGATTGCCGGAGACAACCCTGAATCTGCAGTCACCTTGCTTTTGGCTTTACTTAAATACAGCTTGATCGTCTTAGGCGGGTTGTTTTTTATGATGTTGGTAATTTATCCTCTCTTGTTAAAATCATTTACCAAGATCAAGTATGCTGATTTTTTCAAAGCCATCAGACCTGCCCAGTTACTTGCATTTTCCACTAGTTCCAGTAATGCCACCCTTCCTGTAACTATGAAACTCACCGAAGAGGAACTTGGAGTATCTGAAAACATATCCAGTTTTGTACTACCTCTTGGTGCCACAGTCAATATGAACGGAACGAGTTTGTATCAAAGTGTTGCTGCAGTATTTATAGCCCAGGCATTAGGGATGGACTTGTCTTTTTCCCAGCAAGTGATGATTGTATTGACCTCCACCCTGGCTGCGATTGGATCAGCTGGAGTTCCGGGTGCTGGATTGATCATGTTGATCGTTGTCTTGGAGGCTATCGGAGTCCCTGCTGCGGGCATTGCGCTTATCATGGCTCCTGATCGGATTTTGGATATGTTCCGTACGGTTGTTAATGTCACCGGTGATGTAGTAGTGACTGCGGTGGTAGCCAGCACCGAGGGTGAATTGCCGGATGGGATGATCCGAAAAAGCAATCCGATGACTCCAAACGAATAAAAGAGTAATAGATCTAATGAAAAAGCCCGGTTGATACCGGGCTTTTTGCTTAATAAGCAATTAGAAAGTTGACCAATCGATCAAATTCTTCATCGGTGATAGCC
Source organism: Algoriphagus sp. (assembly GCA_018336015.1). Classification (GTDB taxonomy): domain Bacteria; phylum Bacteroidota; class Bacteroidia; order Cytophagales; family Cyclobacteriaceae; genus Algoriphagus; species Algoriphagus aquatilis. The sequence goes on from JAGXQZ010000051.1 coordinate 147,112, forward strand.
GGGAAGTTGGCGATACGAAAACTCGTTGGCTTTAAAGGACCATATCCACTACCCAATTGCATTCCTTCTTTTTCGGCTGCTTTTTTCACAGCCGAAATCAATTCTTCCGACCCGGAAACTGCCAAAACTGTGGTGCTCCTAGTCGCTCCATTATCTACTAAAAGTCGAAACTTCGTCGATTGTGCAATGGCTGTCTCCAACTTGAGCATGCGCTTTCTCAATCTGGCATCTACCTGCTGAATTTCTTGCAGATCCTTCAAAACCCGATTGAGCAGATATATCCCAAAGACATTTGGAGTGTAGTGAGTTTGATATCCTGCCGCATTTTCCAGCATAAAGGAAAGACTGTTGTATCTGCCTTTTTCACCTTTTCGCTGAGCCTTTTCGATGGCTTTGGGTGAAATGATCAAGAGGCCCAATCCTGCTGGAAGCCCAAAACATTTTTGTACTGAAGCGTACCAAATATCCGCCAGAGAAAAATCCAGTTCGATACCTCCCATAGAGGAAGTTGTATCCACGGCTATCATTTTCTCAGGATACTTCTCAGCCAATTCCTTCAAAACCGTCATGGGTACTTGAGAAGCATTCGCTGTTTCGTTTTGAGTGATGGCTATAAGATCTACCGCTTCTCCGATTTCCAAACCCGCAACGTCTATTTCCTGATTTGCCTCAATTTTCAATCCTACCGAAGCGGGAATGATGTGCTTGGCATATTCAAACCATTTTTTCCCAAAAGAACCTGAATAAATATGGAAACTGGCTTTTTCAACAATCGATTGGGAGATGATTTCCCAGTTTTCTGTGGCCGAAGAAGTGAAAAGCAATTTATAGTCATCAGGCATGTGAAGCTTTTCTCGCAACAGCTGTTCCGTCTCTTGGTAGAGATTCATAAACACACTGCTGCGGTGATTGGCGCTTAAAATACCCTGATGGTAAGCATCCTGCATGTAGTGAGGCAAGGCGTCGTATACCTTGGATGGACCTGGAGCAAATGTGATCATAGCTGGGGGGAATTTAGAAAATAGAGGATACCCAGTTCATAACCCTTAAGCCCTAGACCTGAGATCATACCCACGCAAGACTTGGAAATGATGCTTTTATGACGAAACTCCTCCCGTTTGTAAATATTGGAAATGTGAACTTCCAAGGTTGGCGTAGTCACGCCTGCGATGGCGTCAGAAATAGCCACAGAAGTATGGGTGTAGCCACCGGCATTGAGAAGAATAGCATCAAACTGAAATCCGACTTCGTGGATTTTGTTGATGAGTTCACCTTCTACATTACTTTGAAAGTAGTGAAGATTGACCTGAGGAAATCGCTTTTTTAAATTTTCGAAATACTCTTCGAAGGATTCACTCCCGTAGATTTCGGGCTCTCTTTTTCCCAGGAGATTGAGATTGGGGCCGTTGATGATTTGAATGTTCAAGGTGTAATAGGTTTATCAGTAGGGTCAAAGTTACAGAGTCCATCCAAGCTTCCAACGGTCAGGACTTTATTCCTTTCGTTCTTTTACCCGGAAGAGGTAGGCAATCGTAAATTCCAGATTGGTAGAATTCATATCAAAAATCCGATCCTGTGATTCCGGATTGGTGAAATCATAGGCGAATCGTGCTTCCGCTGAGAGCGTACTTTTCCCAAAAAGCTTAGAAATCCCTGCCCCGGCGGTGATGCCATACATCAATTTATTGGGACTATCAGTCGCTTGACCAAAAGTAGGCAACTCCCGAGGTGTAGCACCTGAATAACTTCTGACAACATCCCTGACTGCGGTGAGCATGCCGAGATGTGGGCCAGCTTTGATTTGAAATCTTCCCGATCTACCGGCGAAAACACTCGCCATGAAGGGAATTTTGAGGTAAGTAAAATCAGTTTGATTGAGTTGTTCGGTAACACTAAACTGCCGGAATCCCAGCGTGATCTGTTGAAGGTTTATTTCTACTCCGGCATTCTTTGAGTTGAAATACTCCACAACCAAAGCAAATGTCGGAGCAGCAATTCCTTCGACCGACCGGCTTCTTGTCCCGCCTGTAGCCTGATAGCTGTAGGAGGAAGTGGCATAGCCTCCCCGGATGCCCACACTAAGCTGTGCCCAAACAGATGCTGGGAAAAGACAAAGAAATAGAAGGAGCCCTGATTTATTCATGGCCAAAATTAAGGGAATTAGCCACCGAAAAGGTCATTTTTTATTCAAAACAAAGGTTCCTTTAATAACCTCACCGTCTACAGTAAGCCCTCTTACCTCGATGATCACCGGTCCTGAGCTGTCATTGGAGTAAAAGGAAAAGGTTAATTCTCCCTTTTCATCAGTCACCAAATAGGGATTCCAATAGAGCGTCTGCCGATCGTCTTTCTCAATTGGAGTAGTCAATGTTGAGTAGTCGATCTCGAAAAATCTCCCCGGAGGCTGATAACCTTCAATGACCGTCTCGACCATTCCTATTCCTGTGAGATCCCCCACTTTTTCCATGTTGTCCTTCAGGTAAATAGCAATCACTCCGTTTCTTCCCTGATCTCCCAACATGGGAACCATTCGGGATACTACTTCTACCCGATCGATGTCAAATGGATTGATCGATCTAATATTGTCTGCAGCGGTACTCAACCCGCCCGAAACCAACACAACCCCGTCCAACATGACTACCGGCTCCATGGATCCTCTGGCGGATACTGCACCACCTCGAAGGCGAATGGACTGCTGCCCTGTACCACCCACGAGATATACTTGAGCACCCGGTACATTGCCCACGATACTGTTGACCAAATCCATTGAACTTCCCGTTTTGGTCAGTTTTTCACCTTCAATAATGAAATCTGGACTTCCATAGATTGCTTTGGAGGCATTGGACTCTTTAGGTTTTTCAGCAGAAGTAGTAACTTCTTCTTGTTGATCGATGATTTTAATTGGCTTGGCTAAGGTGGTTACTTTCGGAAAATAAGGCTCTGCGGGCAAGGAAACAGGAGCTTTCAAAGGCATTTCCAAGGAAACACGAAGCGGCTTTCCCTTCTTATCTGAAGCAGAAAAACCGAGACGCATCGGACCGTAAAACTCCATTTCCTCTAAAGCAAAATTTCCGTCACCATTTGATTGAAGATCAATCATCCCTTGAAAGTCATTGACAAAGGCGGTCACATCAGTGGCAACTCCTTTTCCTTTTTCGTCTGCGACTTTCCCTGAAAACTTCAGATCTTTTTCCACCGGATACGAAAATCGATCCAGTCCCAAATTTTCAGGGACTTCTGCCAGATCCAGGCTTTGATTCATCTCCGGATAGCGTAGGATAGGAACCAACTGCTCTGCATCCCAAGCTCCTACCGATAAGGTGGTGGCCGCGGGTCTTCCTTTTGAATCGGTAAGTTTTAAGGTAAGGGTGACCTTTTCTCTGGAACCAAAAACTGGCTTATCTGTCTGTAGGCTTATGCCTTGGTTAGTCCAAGTCGAAGTCGCCTCTTCATTGATGATGCGCTTGTAGGGATTCAGGATGGATAGAGGCTGTAGGAAATAGTGGTTGGGGCCATAGTTACGCATCCAGTTGGTGTAGGCTCTCAGGAAATACTTCTCCCCATTGAGTGTGTCAGGCAAGTAAAAGTCTCCGACGGCAATTCCATCTCGGATCGGAAACTTCTTCTCGATCAGCAAATCCCTGTCGCTGTTGATCACTTCCACATGAAGCACTTTGCTCAATTCATCCCTGACGTAGGGGTTGCCATAAGCAAAGTAACCTTTGAAAAAGAGCTGATCTCCCGCATAGTAATAGGGCTTGTCCGTATGAAGGTAAACTTTCTCCTGGTAGTTCCGGGCAGTTTTGGCCAAATCCTGAAGCAGGATTGCTTTTTCTGCATTGTAGTCCAAAGGAAGCAAATTAGAAATTCGCTTGCGGTCCATATCCCCTGAAAAAACGACATCTTCGGGATTGAGCACCATGCCGTTATCTTTCACTTTGACTTGACCTTTGTTCACCTCGAGCCAAGAAATTGGATAAGGGGCATCTTTGTAAGTATTGGCTTGTGCAAAGCCTTTTTGGTAATGGATCTCGATTCTACCTTTCAGATTCAGCAAATAGGTGCCGGGAGGACTTGTGGGAGTAACCAGAGGATCGGCCCTGTAAGGCACTACGGATTTGCCGAGTTCATTGGCAAAAATATCCGAGCGCATATTCATACTGGCCGAACCGCCCGCTTTGTCACCATAGAGGTAAAAGCCTTCCCGTTCTGAGGTACCTTTTAGAATCGCCCGAAACATATTCATGGGAGATTTGCGGTACACATCGGCTCGGTTTTTCTCCCATGTCGATTTTTGGATATCAGACTCAGGCTTCATTTCCTCAAAACGCGCCGCACCAGCTATTCGGTAATTGGTCGGAGAGTCAAAGAAATCTTTGAGGTTGAAGGTGATCTTATAGCCCAAAAAGGCATTTTCGATCTCGATAGGCTGATCAGCTTTAGCGACAAAGGCGCCCTTTTCAGCCGCTACAGGGAAGTCGATCACCCAAGGATTCAGAATAGTTGTTTTGGCAGCTGCCTCGTCGATTCCGATAAAGAGATTTTGAAACTTGCGTAGATCACGTTCCCAATTTTTGTCTCGAGAGGCTTTGATTTCTACATCAGAAAGCTCCTGAGCAAAAGGTTTCATACTCAAACTGATGGTGAGTGTACCCCCAGGATTAAGCGTGACTTTTCGGGTTTCTGCCACATAACCCATAAAAGAAAATCCCAACTCCAGGGGTCCTGCTTCCAAGCCTGAAAGGGTGTACTTCCCATCCATGTCCGTGACCGTAGCAATAGTTGTGTTGTTGACAAAGACACTGCAAAAGGGTAGCGTCTCGCCTGTCTCGGCATCTTTGATTTGTCCTGTGATGGTCCCTGTCTGCGAAAAGCTGTAAAAAACGGTTATAAAAAAGACCAAAAAAGACAAAAGAAACTGCTTCATATCAGGGAGTTGGTTTAGTAAGAAATTGATGGAGCAAAGTAAAAAAAAAGCCCCAAAAGGGGCTGATAAGATTAGTTAAATTATTCCGACTTTGAATCGTCCCGATCCTTGAGCTTTTTGTCCTCCACATTTTTATTGAGAAACTCGTTGATTTTATCGATGGAAAAGGAAGATGAAATCTCTCCGAAAGAGTTGATCTCCATCTTGAAGCCTTTGAGCTCTTCATGAACCCGAGGCTCCTCTTCTTTTTTCTTTTTCTTGGTCATTTTAGCCTACGACAGTTAGGGTGTTCAACGCATATCGGATTCTTTTGGCCACTTCAGCAGGACCTAAAATCGCAAAAACTTGCATCAAATCCGGTCCTGCGCCCATTCCGGTGACAGCCAATCGTACAGCCTGCATCACCTTGCCGAGCTTGATTCCTTCGGCTTCGGCTGTTTTTTCAAGCAGCATTTTGGCATTATCCCCTTCAAAAAGCCCATCAAATGTATCCAAAGCAGCTGCATACGCAGTCAGGAGATTGGCGGCATCGGCATTCCATTTTTTGGAGGCTACCTCTAGGTCAAATTCCTTCGGTGCCGTCATGATGAATTGACTGTCTCTCCAGAAATCAGAAGGGAAAGTCACCCGATCCTTGAGCAGACTAATAATGGCTTGGGCTTTTTCCTCAGGGATTGTGATGTCGTCGCCTTTTGCGTCAGCAATCAGGAATTGAGCCAATTCGGAATTGGATTTGGTCCGGATGTACTGCTCATTGAACCACTTGGCTTTGGCAATGTCAAACTTGGTTCCGGCCTTGCCAATCCGCTCGATGCTGAAAGCCTCCACAAGTTCTTCCAGAGAGAAAATCTCTCGCTCGTCGCCGGGATTCCAACCCAAGAAGGCTAGAAAATTCAAAAACGCATCCGGCAAATAGCCCTGCTCGCGGAAGCCTGAGGCTTTCTCCTGCGTAAATGGATCGGTCCAATTCAAAGGGAATACCGGAAAACCGAGCTTATCTCCGTCTCGCTTGGAAAGCTTACCATTGCCATCAGGCTTGAGCAAGAGCGGTAAGTGGGCAAACTGCGGCATGGTATCCTCCCATCCGAAAAACTTATACAACAGCACGTGAAGCGGCGCCGAGGGAAGCCATTCTTCCCCACGGATGACGTGGGTGATACCCATCAAGTGATCGTCCACGATATTGGCTAGGTGGTAGGTCGGCATACCGTCTGACTTCATCAGGACTTTATCGTCCAAGGTGCTCGAGTGCACCATCACCCAACCACGGATTAGGTCATTCAAACGTACATCTTCCTTCAGTGGAATTTTGATGCGGATCACGTAGGGATCACCCGAAGCGAGTCGGGTCGCTACCTCATCCTTGGAGAGGGTGAGGGAGTTTTTCATTTGGGTACGTGTGATGCTGTTGTACTGCGGCTGCACCACACGGGCAGCGGTGAGTCGCTCACGCATGGCTTCCAGTTCCTCCGCGGTGTCAAAGGCATAGTAGGCATGACCTTTATTCACCAAGTCCAAGGCATACTGCATGTACATTTCCTTGCGCTCCGATTGGCGGTAAGGAGCTACACTACCAGGCTTCCATGGACTTTCATCTGGAGTAATTCCCAACCAATCGAGTGACTCACGGATGTAATCTTCCGCACCGGGCACAAAGCGGGTTTGGTCGGTGTCTTCGATGCGAAGGAGAAATTTCCCGCCCATTTTGCGGGCAAAAAGGTAATTGTATAGGGCAGTGCGGACACCGCCAATATGCAGGGCGCCAGTAGGGGATGGAGCAAATCGTACGCGAACTTCTCTATTCATGGGAGGTCAGTATCTGAGCTTGAAACCCTGAAAAACAGGTCTTGGTTTAGTCCAAATCAGGGCGCAAAGATAGGGAATAGTTGGGGAAAGGGGATTAATACGTCAAAAAGTAAGGTTATCAGTTGAATGGCTTTATATTTTGAGTTTTTTAAAATTCTAGGTGGTCATACTTGACTTTTAAAGAAATAGGTTTGATCTTTTTTGGAGTTTTAAACTAAACAAAACATATCCTTTTTATGAAAAACAAATTTGCCCCCCAATTACAAAAACCTGAGTAGATTCGGTTTTTTAGCCTTTCTAGCCTTTTTCATGACCATGAATCTCCTCCTTACCTCCTGCGTGGATGAACCCGAGGCCCCCAAAGTCAACCTGGAAGAATCTGGCCAAATCAAACAGGTCAAATCCTGGTTTGAAACCAATAAAAGCAAACTTCGACTACCAAAGAAAGGCAATAACCTTAGAACAGATTCTCAAGAACTAATTCTCCCATCGTTTGAAAAGGAGCCTGACTGGGATAAGTTTCACCATTATTACTTTCCGGATGGAAGAGAGGTATTTGAGGTAAGTCTTTCAAATGCGACAAAATATTTTCCAGCAAGTATTATTGAAAATTTCCCAAATGAAAATCCTGAAGATTACATGGTTCAAAATATAATGTTCGTAAAACACCCTACAGAAAATAGATTTGATCCATTAATTGCTAGGTATTATCCAAGCGACGAATATTCCAAAAATCATCAAAAAAATATAGCATACAAGCAAATTGATCAATATTGGTCAGGTAGACTCGATATTTTCACATACGATGAACACCATTTCATTGGATTCCTTATAGAAGATGGAGAAATAATAAATACCCTTAGCTATGGGAAACAAGCTGAAGCAAACGGAAGAATATCTGGTGATTGCCAAACAGTTATTAAAGAAGTAGTATGGGCTACAAACGAGCCGGGTTCAGAGGAGGACGATCCTTACGGTTATGGTGTAACCTATCATTCAATATTAATAGCTCAAACAACCTGTTCTGGATCAGGAAGCTATACCCCAACTGGCGGCACTCAAGTTATCAATGGAGAACCATATTATTCATTTGGAGCCACTGACCCTGGAATCAATTGTGGAGGATATTGTGAATATATTGTTCCTGTAGTTTCCAGACCATCATCAATAATCTTAAACTTACTTACAAATCCTTGTGCCTCAGATATTTTCAAACAGCTTAGAAAGAATTCTCTGTTAAAATCATCTATAGGGAATTTAAACAGTATGAATAATATTATACAACTTTTAGATAGTGCAAATAATTTTGAATTCTTTATAAAAAATGTAGACTTCACCTCTCCTTAATACAACCCTTCAGCTAATGCTATAACAAGGGCAAGACCAGTATTTAACGAAACTACAGGCAAGTATGAAGTCACGATTGAAATAAATAATGATTATTTAAATAGCGCAACAAAACTTTCAATAGCTAGAACAATGCTTCATGAAATGGTTCATGCATATTTAGTATATTCATTTAAAACTGGTATTGATGGAACTTTTAATAGTTCTTTACAACAATATTCATTAAATGGAGGAAACGACTTAGATTTTTTTCATCACAATTGGATGGCTAAATATATTGATGCCATTGGGTATTCATTAGCAGAGTGGAATAGGAGGATTGGAAATTCCATAATAAATGACAGAAATTATTATGATGAAATTGCTTGGGGAGGATTAAGTGCAAGAGCATTTCAAAATGGACAACTCGTTTGGTTTGAAGCATTTGAATCAAAATTCCCTGATCAATATAAAAGAACCGAAGTACATCAGAAAATTGAAAATGAAAATAAAGGCTATTATGACTCTAAAGGCAAACCTTGTTAAAGTTTTACTTTTTATTATATGTTTTGTTGGTTTGGCCTTTGGCCAAACCAACCTAAAAGATGAAACATCAATAATTAATTTCTTATGTAAACAGTATCAAGTAGAGTATTTACATAAAGACTTAAAAGATTTTCGAGGAGCAGGTTTTAACAGCTATTCTGATCTTAAAACTACAGGCTTAGACTTTGCCCCATTTGGACAATTTGACCTGGATTCTATCTTTACAATAGACCAAAGAAAAGCCCTTGAAGAAAATTTAACTCATACTACGGTTAGGCGGATAAGAAATAGCGAGCCCCCAAAAAAGGTAAAACTGATGGAATACGATAGGGATTTTAAGAATGGAGAAGTATTTGGGTTTTCTCGTATTTTGGTACAGGACGGAAAAGATAACTTTACCTATGCCATTGTCTTGGTTTCAAAAGGATTTGCCCAAGATTATTGGTCCGAATGGTATCTGATTCTGAGAAAGGAAGGGGATGAATGGAGAGAAATCTACAGAACTGATATTGGAATAAGCTAAACCCCTATGATGATGAAGCTTTGTCAATTTCTTTTTTCCTTATTCACTTTATTGGTGTTGGAAAGTTTTCAAAGTCATGAAAATGATGAAAAGAGAATTTTTGAACTTCTCTCTGACTTGGAAAAAATCGAGTATGTATCTGATACTCCTATAAAATGGAGCGACTATGGATTCACGAATTATCAAAAATTGAATCATGAAAACATCGTCAATTTTGATCGGAAAGAATTTGAGTTAGATCTTTTGTTTGATGAAAAGCAAAAGGAGGAACTAGACCAAAAAGTCCAATCCGACAAGCCTATTAAAATTCAGAAAAAAGATCTTCCTGCAAACGCAACCCTAGTTACTAAAGACTATGGACAATTAAGAAGAACAGTTTTTAGTTTTTCCCAACCTATTTTTCAGGAAGGAAAAGTTGGGACTAAGTATGCCTTTATTTTGGTAAGCCAAACCTTTGAGTCAGAAGGAACGACAAAATATTTCTTCTTGCAAAAAAATGACGGAAAGTGGAAAATTAGAGGTATGCAGATAATTGGTTTTTCTTAAGACAATCAATTGATTGAATTCAAATTTCTTTTCTAAAATCTTTGAATCATTAATTTGATTAGCCCAAATCGATCGATTTGGGCTATTTTATTCTCAAGTAACCTAATTTTAGATCCTCCTCTCCAACCATGCCAATATCCCAAACCAAAGCAGACACTTCAGCCCAAGGCCTACAAAAAAGTAACTGATCCAATCCTCAGGACTTAGAGAAGGAAACAACCCGAGTAAACCCTCTTCTATTTCGATCTCCCAGTCTGAAAACAATCCCTCAGATCCCAAGTAGACCATATACCCGCTAGCCAAGGCAAAGAGCACCAAAACCACCTGCCCGATGCGGAGAAAAGCACGTCCCAAGATCGCCCCGGGATCGGTGTAAGTCATGGATGTATTCATAGTGATCAGATTTTCTCCAAGTTAGCAATTGTTTTTCCGCCTAGTTATCTCTTAAAACCTTATCATTCATCTAGAATTCTGATGCCCCCGCAAAAATCTATTTTATTGGCCACCCGAAGTGATTATCAAAAAAACGGCTAGAAATTCAATTTTGTGCCATCATCAAAAATAAAAAATCTGTGTTAATCTGCGTCCTTATCTGCGAAAATCAGTGGGAAACCTAATAAAAAAAGGAACCCCTTTCGAGATTCCTTTCTTTATCAAACAGGCAAATCTTAGCTTTTTGCTCTGATTTTTTCTTTGATACGTGCAGCCTTACCCTGACGTCCTCTGAGGTAAAACAGACGAGCTCTTCTTACTTTACCTTCTCTTACCAAGTCGATCTGCTCGATCGCTGGAGAGATGATAGGGAAGATACGCTCTACACCCACACCGTTGGATACTTTACGCACGGTAAAGGTCTCCCCGTTGGAGTTAGGGTTTTTGCGCTGGATCACAGTTCCCTGAAACTGCTGGATACGCTCCTTGTTACCTTCTTTGATACGTACGTGTACGTTGATGGTATCACCGGCTTTGAAAGAAGGGAACTTGGCTCTCGCCTCGCTGTATTCCGCTTCTACAATTTTCATTAGATCGCTCATAGCTTTATGTTTTTATGCTTTCGCAGTGCACCGCCGCAGCGGTATAAATGAATTACTTCTGTTAAAATTTTGTCTCGCCTATTCCCAACCTGTGCCCTTGAGCAGATCAGGCCGTTTTTCTTTGGTTCGGCGAACCGACGCTTCAAATCTCCACTCGCTTATCTTGGCTTCGTGCCCGGAGAGTAACACCTCTGGAACTGTCATCCCCTCGTACTCTGCCGGTCTAGTGTAGACTGGCGGGGCAAGCAAATTATCCTGGAAGGAGTCCGTCAAGGCCGAAGTCTCGTCATTGAGCACTCCCGGAATCAGTCGAATGACGGCGTCTGCTACGACAGCGGCTGCCAATTCCCCACCGGAGAGCACAAAGTCTCCGATGCTGATTTCCTTGGTGATGAACTTATCTCTGACCCGTTGGTCCACTCCTTTGTAATGACCGCAAAGGATCAGGAGGTTTTGTTTCAGAGAAAGTGAGTTGGCCATGGGCTGATCAAAAGTCTCTCCATCGGGCGTCATGTAGATGATTTCATCGTACGTTCGCTCCTGCTGAAGGGCCGCGATGCATCGGGCGATAGGCTCGATCATCATGACCATCCCGGCACCACCACCAAACGCATAATCGTCCACCTGCTTTTGTTTGCCGGTAGCATAATCCCTCAAGTTGTGCACGCGAACTGTGGCGAGACCTTTTTCTTCGGCTCTTTTGAGAATCGAATGGGAAAAGGGTCCTTCCAGCAATCCCGGCACCACCGTGATGATATCGATATGCATGGCTTAGTCTTCCAGATAAATGTCAAGTAAGCCTTCGGGTAGCTGACAGTAAACTTTTTTAGCTGCCTTGTCCACCTTGGAAATAATGCCATCCTGAATCGGAATCAGCACTTCTTTACCTTGATGGGTCACTCCGAGGAGGTCCTGTGTCTCCAGATCGTAGATGATCTGCACAGGGCCAATCAGACCGAGCACCTCATCGATGACTTCAAATCCGATCAGCTCGTGGTAGTAGTATTGATCCTCATCCAGTTCGGGTAGCTCAGTAAGTGGAAGGTAAACCTCCGCGCCTACCAAGGCTTCTACCTGTTCGATGCTGTTGAGATCCTCAAACTTGGCCAATGCTTTTCCCCCAGGCTGAAGCACAAAATGCTCCAAAAAGAAGGGAATCAATCTGCCTTTTTGCTCGAGGAAGAGGTGCTCCAATCCGTCGTAATCCTCCGGATAGTCTACATCCAGCACCACATTTACTTCACCACGAAGTCCATGAACTTTGGCTATACGGCCTATTTGAAAGCACTGATCCTTGTTCATGGATAGAAATGATATTAAGCTTCAGCTTCTCCGCCTTCCGCAGGAGCTTCAGTAGCAGCTTCTTCAGCAGCAGGAGCCTCAGCAGCGGCTGCAGCAGCCTTAGCTTCTTCTTCTCTTGCTTTGATGGCATCCAGACGAGCTTGGTTTTTAGCCGCTTCAGCAGCAAGAGCCGCCTTACGAGCATCTGCCTTAGCAGTAGCCAACTGATCTTTTTTGCCTTCGATTTTGGCATCTTTCTCTGACAACCAGGCATTGTATTTTGCGTCAGCTTGTTCTTGAGTGATTGCACCTTTCAACACACCGATTTGAAGGTGTTTCTTCAGCAGGATACCTCTATAAGAAAGCATAGCTTTCACGGTATCGGTAGGCTGAGCTCCGTTCAACAACCAAGTAAGAGCGCGCTCATTGTTGATGTTGATTGAAGCAGGGTTGGTGTTCGGATTGTAAGTTCCGAGTTTCTCGATGAAGCGTCCATCACGTGGAGCTCTTGCATCAGCTACAACGACGTCATAGATGGCTTGTTTCTTGCGACCACGACGTGCTAATCTGATTTTTACGGACATAATTGTTTAGATTAAGTGAGTGGATGGAACCCGTCCATCCTAAATTTGGAGTGCAAAGATAGGGTAAATGATTGGAAAGCCACAAGTTGGCTCAAGAATATTTGCCAGAAAGTTAGGTTTTGCTTTATCTTGCGCACTTTCTTTGGTCCCGTAGTTCAATGGATAGAATAGAAGTTTCCTAAACTTTAGATATGGGTTCGATTCCCGTCGGGACTACAATTAAAGCCTTATGCGTTCAGTATAGGGCTTTTCCATTTTTACAGGAAGGCTTTCTCCGGTCGTTTTCCCCTCTTATTTCAACATTTTTCTAAAAATAGGAACCAACTCTTTGGCAATTATTCGATACCCTTTATCAGAAGGATGAAGTCCGTCGTAGGTCACATCGATCGATTCTATCGGATAGGGATAGTCGTCTTTCTCCGGATCAAAGGGGATGTCGATAAAATCAGGATATGGGTAATTTTTATACTCCCCGTTCAACGGATCTTTCAATCGCTTAAACTTCACCAGATCGGCATGATCCATTCCTTTTTGATGGTATAGGTCTACCAGTTCCATTCCTTCCCATTGTGCAATTGCCTTCAAAAGAGATGAGAAGGACTCCAAACGTTGGCCGTTTTTATCCCGATAGGAGCCTAACGCATTGTTTTTGTAATTGTTGATATACACAAAATCCACCCGCTTCATCGGAGTGATCAGAATGATTTTTGCCTGAGGATTAAGGTTTCGGATTTGGTTGACGATCTGGCGAAATGAGCCTGCTACCGTGGCTGTACCTGAGGCATTCTTGTAATCCTCGATCGTCCCGAGGGGATTGCCCCTCCACCAATCATTGGTGCCTAGGAAAATGCTATACACCTCTGCCTTTGGAATCTCGAGCTTGGCAAATTCCTCTGCGATTCGAATTGCTGTCCAACCATTGTAGCCTTTATTGACTACTTCGAGGCTGGGGAATTTCTCCTTTACCAAACTCAAATACCCCTTAGTGATTCGATTGCCGGCTTCGTTGGGATGATCATTGAGGTAAGTGATAGAGTCTCCGATAGCGACCCAAGTGATGGGGTTAGGAGATCCTGAAACCAAGAAAATTACGCCAAACAGCAGGATCAAACTCTTTTTAAACAGCCGCATAGGGAGGGAGGATTAGTCTTGCAAAATAACATAAGCGCAGAAGAATGCTATCCTTTACAAACTTGCCTCTTGCTGTTTCCCAAAAGAAAGGCTGGAAAATTTAATTCCTGCCTAATCTTGCAAACATCAATTCAGAAATGCCAAGTAGTCGGGGTAGATTTAGGGGAAAAGTACCGGATTTAAAGGGGTATCTATTTCCTGACCAATACTAGCTCCCGGACACCAGGTTTCCCAGTCATTCCGCTGGTTGTCATTTTCCGGCTCTTTGAGCATCATGTCTTTGTCCATATAGATTACAGTCATCACTTTGCGGACTTTATCGGTTTGATTGGCACCTGCCCGGTGAAATACCCACCCCGAATGAAAGCTAACCTCCCCCAAGGCAAACGGCTCTACGATGTGAGGAAAATCAGTGACTCGAAGCTTTTGTCGTATTTTTTCTTCACTCTCATCACTGATCGAGAGCTCTCTTCCTTCAGTGATTTGATGACTACCCGCACTGAATTCGAGTGGTCCCATTTCCAATTTGACCTCTTGCAGCGGGATCCAAACGGTGATTGTTTTGTCCGAACTTAATGGCCAATAGTATTGGTCAGCATGCCAAGGAGTGATCCCTCCCCCGGCCTCTTTGTACAAAGCCTGATCATGATAGATCCTTACCCCTTCCACCTGCATCAAAGCTGAAGCGATACCCGCCAGGCGCTTGCTGAATACTAATTTTTTGATCGCTGGATCTTCTCTCCATAAATTAAAAATCTGGAGAAAAGCCTTGCCATAGGTATCTCGACTGTCCAATGGATCAGACTGACGATTGAGTTCAGATACTTTTTCAGAGATACGTTGTTCAAAGAAAGCCAAGGTCTCGCTATCCAGGACATCTTTCAATTTGATAAAGCGATTTTTCTGATAAAACTCGATAGCCTGAGGTGGTAAATAATAAGGCTGGTCCAAGAGATCTTTCATGAGTCTTAAAATTTTGAAGGTTGATTTAAATTGATACTACAAATAACCCATGCTCACCCCATTTCTACTTGGCCAAAATTTTCAGATTATTGTCCTTTTTTACCTCATATTGAATTTAATTTACCATTAAATGACAATTACAGGCAATGAAAGCAATTTTTGAACAAGTAACCGCCAGTTCTAAAGCTTCATTTCTTCATAAATACTTTGAGGCACCTAATTTTGACACACCTTTTCATTTTCACCCTCAATTGGAACTCACATGGATAGTCAAAGGCGTGGGGATGCGCTACGTGGGCAGGAGTGTTCAAGAATTCAAAGAAGGAGATCTGGTTTTTTTGGGACCAAACCTTCCCCATTGCTGGATCAATCAAAAAACTGAGGATGGAGTCGCTGCGCATGTGATCCAATTCAAGGAGGATTTTTTGGGAAGGGATTTTTTCAACTTACCCGAAATGGAACGTATCAAGCTGCTCATAGAACAGTCAAAATCAGGATTTGTCATCTCCAGTCCTACCAGTGGAATCATTCAGGAAAAAATCCAGCAGCTCAGTTCCAGCCCTCCTGTGAAAAGGATCTTTTGCCTTTTGGAAATTTTGGATGAACTGGCTTCTTCTGTTGATTTGACGCTTTTGGATGAGTCTATGATCAGGCTCAATCAGGATCTGCCGCATACGGAACGATTCAAAAAAGTCATTTCCTATCTGATTCAAAACTATAAACAGGAGATCCAATTAGATCAAATGGCAGAATTGGTTCACATGACTCCCTCTTCTTTTTGCAGATTTTTCAAAGGAGTCATGAAAAAAACACTGATAGAGGTAGTGATGGAGTTTAGAATCAAACACGCCTGCCATCTACTGACACATACTGACCTTGGAATCAGCCAAGTGGCTATGGAAAGCGGATTTGGGGATTTGCCTTATTTCAACCGTAGATTCAAAAAAATGATGGGCTGCAATCCTTCTACCTATAGAAGAGTCTCCACTGATTCCGAGCACTGATTACAGGTTCAGAGTAAGTGGGACACTGCAATTTTTTGAGTTCCCATAGCCAATTTCTTAAGGATGAATTGATACTAAAAGAGCGAAATCCCTAACTTCAGGCAAACCCAAAACCCATGAAGAAATCGCTTTTATTCTTTGCTTTCCTAAGCCCGCTCTATTTGGCAGTGGCTCAGGAAAAGCAAATTGTCTTGGAAGCTCATTCCTTTTCCCAAATCAAAATCACTGATTCCTTTTGGAAACCCAAATTGGAAAAAGTGGCCAAATCGGCTCTCCCTGCTTCTGTCTACCAGACGGAAGTGAAAACGGGAAGAATCCGGAATTTTGAAAAGGCCGGCAGAAAGCAAGGGGAAGCTCACGAAGGCATCTACTACGACGACAGTGATGTATACAAAGCACTGGAAGCCATCGCCTATTCCCTCCAAAATATCCCCGATGCTGCCTTGGAGCAAAAAGCGGACGAGTGGATCGCCAAGATCGCCTCAGCTCAGGAACCTGACGGCTATATCAACACCTTCTATTCTTTGACTGGCCTAGATAAGCGCTGGAAGGACATGGAAAAGCACGAAGACTATTGTGCCGGACACTTGATGGAAGCCGGAGTGGCTTACTTCCAAGCTACCGGCAAGCGCCAACTCCTGGATGTAGCAATCAAAATGGCGAATCATATCGACACACAGTTTCGTCAAGCAAACAAACCTTGGGTAAGCGGCCACGAAGAAATCGAGTTGGCTTTGGTCAAGCTTTATAAAGTCACCGGAGAAGATCGTTACCTCCAATTGGCTGATTGGTTTTTGGATCAGCGAGGCCGAGGACACGGAGTCGGAGGCATCTGGGACAATCCGCATTGGGGACCAAAGTACGCTCAGGACGACGTCCCCGTCAAAGACCAAAAGGAAATCACCGGACATGCCGTGCGCGCTATGTACCTCTACACCGGTGCGGCGGATGTGGCTGCGGCCAAAAATGATCCCGGCTACATGAAGGCCATGAAGACCGTCTGGGAAGATGTGGTCTATCGAAATATGTACGTGACCGGGGGAATCGGTTCCTCTGGAAGCAATGAGGGATTTTCTGTCGATTACGATTTACCCAATGAAAATGCTTACAGTGAGACTTGTGCCTCGGTGGGAATGGTATTTTGGAATCAGCGGATGAACCTTCTCGAGGGACAATCCCAGTACATCGATGTCCTAGAGCGGAGTTTATACAATGCAGCTTTAGACGGCTTGAGCTTGACTGGGGACCGATTTTTCTACGGAAATCCTCTAGCCTCCAGCGGGCAGCATTTCAGAAAGGAATGGTTTGGCACTGCCTGCTGTCCTTCCAATATTGCCAGACTGGTGGCCTCTGTCGGAGACTATATTTATGCAAAAAATGAGAACGGGATTTGGGTCAATCTTTTCATTGCCAATCAGACCGAGTTTGATCTTTCGGGTGAAAAAGTGGGGGTAGAAATGAAAACCAATTTCCCTTGGGAAGGAAAAGTGGAACTAGAAGTCAATCCGACCACGACCCAACGCTTTACAGTGAGTCTGAGAATCCCGGGCTGGATTCAAGAAAACCCTGTTCCGGGAAAACTCTACAGCTTCCTCCAAGAGGAAAAGACCAACTTTACCCTGCTGGTCAATGGAGAAAAAGCCACTTTCCGACAGGAAAACGGCTACGCTGTGTTGGAGAGGGAGTGGAAAAAAGGAGATCGAATCACCTATGAGTTGCCGCTGGAAATCCGCCAACTTCAGTCCCGACCTGAAGTACTGGCCAATACAGATAGAATCGCCATTCAACGTGGGCCATTGGTATACTGCGTAGAAGGGGCAGATAATCAGGGAAAAGTCCTTCAGCTTGCGCTCAGTTCCAGTCCGAATTTCACGACGAAGGAGTATCAGATTTTGGATGAAAAAGTCCAAGCCATCCAATTCCAAGCTTGGGATGGACAATCTCCCAAAACTGTTACCGCCATTCCTTACTACACCTGGGCCAATCGCGGCCAAAATGAAATGATGGTCTGGATCCCTAAAAAGTAATCCAACTAGATCGCCTCAAAAAAAAAGCTGACCGAAATGGCCAGCTTTTCTCTTTTATCAAGATTCCAAAAGATTTATTTCAAGCTTCCGATCATATCTTCCGGTCTCACCCACTCGTCAAACTGCTCAGAGGTTAATAGACCCAAAGCAATGGCAGCTTCTCTCAGGCTGGTTCCTTCTTTATGCGCTTTCTTGGCGATAGCAGCGGCATTTTCATAGCCGATGTAGGGATTCAGAGCCGTCACGAGCATCAGGGAATTTTCTAGGTGACGCTGAATCATCGGCGTGTTTGGCTCGATACCGATGGCACAGTTGTCATTGAAAGACACACAGGCATCACCGATCAATCGGGCAGACTGTAAGAAGTTGGCTGCGATCAGTGGCTTGAACACGTTCAGTTCAAAGTGACCATTGGAACCACCGATGGTGATGGCCACATCATTGCCCATCACTTGAGCAGCGACCATGGTCATCGCTTCAACTTGGGTTGGATTTACCTTTCCGGGCATGATGGAGGATCCCGGTTCGTTTTCAGGAATCAGGATTTCACCGATACCAGAACGAGGTCCTGAGGAAAGCATTCGGATATCGTTGGCGATTTTCATCAAAGAAACAGCCAATTGCTTCAAAGCACCGTGCGCCTCAACCATTCCGTCGTGTGCTGCTAAGGCTTCGAATTTGTTTGGAGCAGTGACAAAAGGATGACCGGAAAGTTGGGCGATCTTTTGAGCCACCAGTTCAGAATACCCTTGAGGAGTATTTAGCCCTGTACCTACTGCTGTACCGCCCAAGGCAAGTTCGGAAAGGTGAGCTAAGGTATTTTTTAGAGCTCTCAAGCCATGGTCTAGCTGAGCCACATAGCCGCTAAACTCCTGACCCAAGGTAAGCGGAGTCGCATCCATGAAGTGGGTACGTCCGATTTTCACCACATTTTTGAATGCTTCTGCCTTTTCAGCGAGCGTATCTCTCAATTTTTGAACACCCGGAATGGTTGTCTCCACCACCATTTGGTAAGCAGCTACGTGCATAGCAGTTGGATAGGTATCATTCGAGGACTGAGACTTGTTGACGTCATCATTGGGGTGGATTTTCTTTTTGGCATCTTCCAAAGATCCTCCCAAAAGTACATGCGCACGGTAGGCGATCACCTCATTGGCGTTCATGTTGGACTGAGTCCCAGAACCCGTTTGCCAAATCACCAATGGAAACTGATCATCGTGCTGACCTGCTAGAATCTCATCACATACTTTCCCGATGATTTCAGCCTTGTCCTGAGCCAGAACGCCCAATTCCGCATTGGTCAATGCAGCAGCTTTTTTCAAAATAGCGAAAGCCTTGATGATCTCGATCGGCATGCGGTTTTTCTCTCCGCCGATTTTGAAGTTATTGATAGAGCGTTGGGTTTGGGCGCCCCAGTATTTGTCTGCAGGCACCTCTACAGGGCCCATCGTGTCTTTTTCGATTCGGATTGACATGGTATTTGGGAATAGGAGTTTAATTTTTCGGTCGCAAAGTTAAGGGCTGTGTTTTTTTCTGCCTAAGCAATAGCCTTTTAATCCTTGTCCTTCAGTTGAAAATTGATCAATCGATGAAAGACTTCTCTGGAGATTTTGTATTGACGATTGAAAAACATCAATCCCAAGGCATAATTCCCGATGGCCAACAAAAAACAAATCAAGCTATAGCTGAGATTGGGTAAGAAAAAAAGGTAAAAGGCAGAAAAGGCTATCAAAACAATACTCCAAAATGCCAAAAAAAACACCGCAGAAGGGAATAGTCGGAATTCTAGAAAAATAATACTTCCTCTAGGTGTGTCTTCCAGCTTTCCAATAAGCAGAGGAAGAAAAGTATCTCCTTTTTTGATGGATCGGGAAATCCGAAATCCCTCACGCCCTACCATGCCGTTAAATTTGATTTGATCATTTTGATAGGTACGGGAGTCCAGGAAATTCACTTCCCGAGTCACCCGCATCAAATGACCCAAGACCTCTTCTTTGGAAAGAGGGCTCACCAAGGTTTCGGTATGGTAGGGGATCAGATTCAAATGTGTTTATTTTACTGCGATGCAGGAGATCTCTACATTCACATTTTTTGGAAGCTTGCTTACCTCAACTGTTTCACGGGCCGGAGGGTTTGATTTGAAGTATTGTCCATACGCTTCATTGATCGTGGCAAACTGCCCCATGTCCCGGATGAAAATGGTGCATTTGGCCACATCAGAAAAGCCAAATCCGGCTGCACGCAAGATTGCCTCCATGTTTTTCATGACCGCGTGAGTTTCTTCGGTGATGTTTTCATTGATCAGCTCCCCAGTCTCTGGGTCTAAAGCAATCTGACCAGATACATAAAGTGTATTTCCAGCCAACACAGCTTGAGAATAAGGACCAATGGGCGCAGGGGCTTCAGCAGTGAAAATGAGTTGTTTGGACATAATGGGTAATTGAGTTAATGGGTAATTAGTTTATTGAGTTACTTGGTTAGCAGTCCGAAATCTGAGATCTGAGATCCAAAGTTTCAACTTTCCTAGTCAGATCACTGTGACTGAACACTACTTACTGCCTACTTCTTCTTTGCTTCATTCCAGTACACATCCATTTCCGCAAGGGTCATCTCACTCAGATTTTTGCCTGCTTGGCGTGCAGCATTTTCCAGGTATTGAAATCGCTTGATAAACTTCAGATTCGTACGCTCCAAGGCTTCTTCGGGATTGATCTCAATAAATCGGGCGTAGTTGATCAAGGAGAACAGTAAATCTCCAAACTCTCCTGTGGCCTTTTCCTTGTCGATTTCCTTGTCTTCTGCAGCATTGAATTCTTCTTTGAATTCCTGCATTTCTTCCTCCACTTTTTCCCAGACCTGATGCTTTTCTTCCCAATCAAATCCCACTCCTCGGGCTTTTTCCTGAATCCGCATGGCCTTGATTACGGCGGGGAGAGACTTTGGAACTCCCCCAAGTACGGAGACATTTCCTTTTTCCTGGAGCTTGATTTTTTCCCAATTTTGCTTCACAGTCTCCTCATCTTGGGCGATGGTGTCCCCATAGATGTGAGGATGTCTCCTGATCAACTTTTCACATAGTGAATGGATCAAAGAGGCCATATCAAAATTGCCTTCTTCCGAACCGATCTTAGCATAGAAGACAATGTGTAGGAGAATGTCTCCGAGTTCCTTTTTGATTTCCTCAGGATTCCCTTCCAAGATGGCATCTGAGAGTTCAAACGTTTCTTCAATAGTTAAATGCCTGAGGCTCTCAGTGGTTTGCTTTTTATCCCAAGGACACTGCGCCCGAAGCTCGTCCATGATGGTTAAAAGTCGATCAAAAGCGGCTAATTGCTCGGCCCTGGAACTCAAATTTGACATGTCTTGGGAAACTAAGCTGGAATAGTAAGCGTTTTCGGAGGAAAGCTTTAAATTTGCGCAAATTTATCCGTTATGGCAACTGTATTGATCACACTCGGCTTCGTAGCATTGTTCTTTGTCTTGATGTCCGTTAGGCTAATTTTCCTCAAAAACGGTGAATTCAAGGGCACTTGTGCCTCACAAAGTCCATTTCTAAATCAAGAAGGAGTCACCTGCAGTTATTGTGGGAAAACAGTAGATTCAAGCAGTAACTGCGGAAAACCAGAAAGCGAAGTGGATAAAGTGATGGCCAAATTCAAATAAGGATCCTTCTTACTTTTGCTTTCATTTTTTCTTTAATTCTTCTTAAAACCAACTTTAAGTGTCATTAATCAAATCAATTTCCGGAATCAGGGGAACCATCGGAGGAAAAGCCGGCGATGGATTGACTCCTATAGATGTTGTAAAATTTGCTTCAGCCTACGGGGCTTGGGTTCTTGAAAAGACGGGAAATCCCAAAGTAGTCATCGGCAGAGATGCAAGGTTATCAGGAGACATGATTTCCAGATTGGTGTCCGCCACGCTACAAGGGTTGGGAATTCATGTCATTGACTTGGGACTCAGCACTACTCCAACTGTAGAATTTGCCGTGCCGAGAGAACAAGCAGGTGGCGGCATTATCCTCACCGCAAGCCATAACCCCATCCAATGGAATGCACTCAAACTTCTGAATTCTGTCGGAGAATTTATTTCTGATGAGGAAGGAAAAGCCATTTTAGAAAAAGCAGAAAGGGAAGATTTCACTTTTGCGGAAGTGAAAAAGCTAGGGAAATACACCTTGATCGAAGATTACATGGACCGACACATCCAGCATGTACTGGACTTGGAGTTGGTCGATGCAGAAGCCATCAAAGCGAGAAACTTCAAAGTAGTGGTGGATGCGGTCAATTCCACAGGAGGTATCGTGATTCCTAAGTTACTGCGAGCTTTGGGCGTAGAGACCATCGAAGAAATGTATTGCACCCCGGATGGCCATTTTCCACACAACCCCGAACCCCTCCCTGAAAATCTCAGAGATATTTCGAAAAAGCTGGAAAAAGGGAATTTTGACCTTGGCATCGTAGTGGATCCAGATGTGGACCGATTGGCCTTTGTCAATGAAGACGGATCCATGTTTGGTGAGGAATACACCTTGGTGGCTGTTGCAGATTATGTCCTGTCTAAAACTCCCGGCAACACCGTTTCCAATCTTTCCTCCACCCGAGCGTTGCGAGATGTGACCGAAAAGAGAGGTGGAAAATATAATGCGGCTGCAGTAGGTGAAGTCAATGTAGTCAATCAAATGAAAGCTACAGAAGCTGTCATCGGAGGAGAAGGAAATGGAGGAATTATCTATCCTGCTTCTCATTATGGTCGCGATGCTTTAGTGGGAATCGGTTTGTTTTTGACCCATTTGGCTAAGTTTGGCAAGTCCATATCCATGCTCAGAGCTACTTATCCAAATTACTATATTTCCAAAAACAAGATCGAACTCACACCGGAAATCGATGTGGACAAAATCCTACTGGAGATTAAAAACAAGTATAAAAAGCACCCGATCAATGACATCGACGGAGTGAAAATAGAGTTTGAAAAAGAATGGGTTCACTTGAGAAAATCAAACACCGAACCCATTATTCGAATTTATTCTGAGTCAGATTCAGAAGCTACGGCGGAGCATTTGGCAAAGAAAATCATCCAAGACATCAAAGAAGTCGTCAGTGCTTCTTTGATCTGACGTTGAACCGACCCCGCCCAGCCCAAATATGATTAAAGTTTACTTTGACAATGCCGCCACCACAGCTATGGACGATCGAGTGATCGAGGCCATGCTGCCTTTTATGAAGTCTCATTTTGGCAATCCATCATCTGTCCACAGCCATGGGCGTGAAGTGCGGACAGCCATCGAGAAATCACGAAAAAAAGTGGCAGAATTGCTCAATGCCAGTCCTTCTGAGATTTTTTTCACTTCAGGAGGAACGGAAGCGGACAATACCGCTTTGGTCTGCGGAGTAGAGACTCACGGAATTACACATGCTATTTCATCCCCTATCGAACATCACGCCGTCCTTCATACCCTGGAAGTTTTGGCAAAAAAAGGGACAGTAAAACTTAGCCTCTTGGATGTAAATGCACAGGGTGATGTAGATCTGGATCAGTTAGAATCCTTATTAAAAGCCAATCCAGGCAGCTTGGTCTCTTTAATGCATGCCAACAATGAAATAGGAAATCTAAATGACCTTGAGCGAATTGGTGGAATGGCCAAAGAATATGGCGCTTTTTTTCATTCCGATACCGTTCAAACGATGGGCCACTACATCCATGACCTAAAAACCCTACCTGTAGATGCCTTAGTAGCTGGAGGTCATAAGTTTCATGGACCAAAGGGATCAGGATTTCTTTTTGTAAGAAAAGAGAAAAAAATCCATCCCTTCATTCATGGCGGTGCCCAGGAGCGCAATATGCGCGGAGGTACAGAAAATGTAATCGGCATTATCGGAATCGCAAAAGCGCTTGAACTCGCCTACGAAGATATGTCGGGACATCGGGCACATGTTGAGAAAATCAAAAAGCATTTCATCGAAAAGCTAGTGGCCGAATTTCCGGGAGTAGCGTTTAATGGACGTTCTCAAGAGTTAAGCAAAAGCCTTTATACGGTGCTAAATGTGAGCCTTCCTCCTTCGGAATCCAATAGAGGAATGTTGCTTTTCAATCTCGACTTGGAGGGTATTTCTGCTTCAGGAGGATCAGCCTGTAGCTCCGGAGCTACTGTAGGTTCTCATGTACTCAGAGCTTTAAATCATAATCCAGAGCGGGATTCTGTCCGGTTTTCCTTCAGCCGATTCAATACATTGGACGAGGTGGATTACACGGTAACCAAGCTTAAGGAACTTTATGCAGTAGAAGCCTAAATCAAAAAAGGAGTCGATTTGATTCCTTTTTTGATTTTAACCTATGTATAAGATCATTTAGCAGGCTTGTAACCTATTGCATAAGGAGTCCAAATTTCATAGATCGGCTGACCTTGGGAACTCAATCCACTGTGGTGCCATTCTCCTTCAATCACTTTAAAATCAAATCCCAAGCTTGCCCCAACCCTGGAATTATCTCTTGAGAAAAAGGTGATGGTTTCTACGTACTTTCCATTTTTTGCTGAATAGGTACCCCCTCCAGTTCCTGAAAATTCTTTGGTTTCGGAATTGAAAGCTACCCATTGGAATCTTCCACCGCTTAGGATTTTGATGGTTCTCCTGGCACCGGGAGTGGATCTGGAAATCTGATCATCACGCTTTCGGCCAGTAATTACCCAATTTCCTGAAAGCTCATCCTTAGTTTCAGATATTTTCTCCCAAGTTTCTACCAGCATTCCTCGATTAGTATCAGCAGAGAGCGTAAGCTTATTTCCTTTTAACTCTACTTTAAACGGGGTGGAAGTACCTACTTGCAGAGGATCAAGTGTAAAAAAATCCAATGTTTCGATGCATTTTCCTGCTTCAAATTTATAGGGACCACCACCTGCTCCGATAAATGCATTATCAGCTACATTTTTGATCCCAAAAGCAAAATAATCATCCTGGTAGATTTTGATATATTCCTGTTCAGTTACTGCTTTACCATTTTGACTGATCATTTTCCATGCTCCTTCCAAACTTTGCCCCTTTGCCAACGAAGCTATCAGCAGTAAGGATAACAAAAGGTATTTCTTCATGATATTGAGGTTAAATTGATGGGAATAGCTGAAATTGAGAAACATTCGACAAAAAACCAACCCCTGGGTATTTTGTTGGCATTTTGATTCAATAAGTGGAATCCTCCCATGAAAGAATATCAGCTAGGAACGAACATGCAGGAAGTATACCAAATGGTCCCCGACAGGAGAATCAAAAAAGTAATTCTTGGCAAAAAATCGATAGGCATATTGAGAATAGGAGATGAGTTTTTTGCATTTGACTCTCAATGTCCCCACAGAGGAGCGGATCTTCTCCAGGCCAATATCAATGGGGCAGGTGAAATCATCTGTCCTTTGCATCAGTATAGGTTCGATTTGAAAAGTGGTCAGGTCCGTTCAGGATTTTGCGGAGAATTGCCTGTTTTTCAAGTCAAATTATCCGAAAATGGCCTTTTTGTTTGCCTCCCTTAGTGAAGCCTGGCACCATTGGGAGCGGGCAGATCTGAAGTGGCCAAAAAAATCCCTCCTTCACTGCTTGAAAAACCCGTAATCAATACTTCTGACATAAAATCGGCGATTTGCCTCGGCTTAAGATTACATACGCAAAGTACTTGCTTGCCCGGAAGATCGGAGAGCGAATAATGGACAGTCACTTGGGCAGAAGATTTTTTGACCCCCAAATCAGGGCCAAGATCCACCCAAATTTTATAGGCCGGCTTCTTTGCTTTTTCAAAAAGTTCAGCCCTCTGAATGGTACCAATTCGTAGTTCAATTTTGTTGAAATCTTCTAGGTCAATCGTTTGCATAGCCAGTTTTTTTCCTATTTTTAGGAACATTTTGTGAAAACCGAGGTTAAATTAACTCAACTTCCAACAAGTCATGTTGAAATTTTCAAGATTTCCATTGAACCAAGTCACCGTGCTGTGCGCAGCTATAGGGGGATTTGTGCTTTTCTCTTCAGAAGTAAAAGCACAGGAAGAGAATAGTCCAAGGGCGATCGAAAAACCATTGGTGGAAGAAAATACTACTAACCAAGACGTTACTTCACCAGTTTTCCCTCTGTTTAAATCAACCCAGAAACCTTCGTCAGCTAGTGTTATTGGGCCAAAAAGAGATCTTCCGGCGGGTGGAATCTTTCAGGAAAAGGAATCCAAGAAAAATGATTCTCCCTCGACTCTTTCTTTCAATATTTTTCTCTACATCGTAGACAAATTCAAAGAAGATTAACCCCAAAACAACCTAACCATAAAAACAGAAAGGAGGCTTTAGGCCTCCTTTCTGTTTTTATCCATTTGCAATGAATTTTTCAAGGTCATTCAGGCTGATTTTGCCCTCATAAAACGCCCTGCCAAAAACCACTGCATGTAAACCCATATCGCGGAGCTTTCGGAAATCATCTATACCACGCACTCCTCCTGAGGCAGCAACATGGATATTGGGAAATCTTTCAAGCACTTCCTTGTACAATTCAAAATTAGGGCCTTCCATCACCCCATCCCGTGTCACATCCGAGCATTTGAGGTATTTCAAACCTCTATCGTAGAAAAATTCGATATGATCAAATAAGTCAATTTCAGTTTTTTTCAACCAGCCACGGATTTTGATCTTGTGATCGGAGGGATTGGTGTCTGCTGCTAGGTTGATTTTTTCTCGTCCGTAAGACAAAATAAACTGAGCGAATCGCTCAGGGAAATTGGCGGCTGCGGAAGCCACTGTGACTGTTTTGGCCCCAAATTCAAAACATTTGATTACATCACCGTCTGTGGAGATGCCACCTGTAAAGTCCAACTTTAAGTCAGTATAGCCAGCGATTGCCTCCAGGATATGATAATTTTTTGGCTCACCTCTGCGTGCACCATCAAGGTCTACCAAATGAAGTCTCTGGATCCCAATTCCCTCAAATGCTTGAGCTATTTCCAATGGATTGGAAGAAATGACTTCTTCTGTTGCAAAATCTCCACGCTTGAGCCGAACACATTTCCCGTTGATCACCCAAATTGAAGGAACGATTTCAAACATAGCGACTTGAGTTAGTTTAAAGGTTAAAGAGCAGGTTATATCCTTAAATATACGACTGCAGGCCTTTTTTAAAAGAAGTTTTGCCCGAATGATTTCAATTTTTTAACCAACTCACTTAAAAAACCACTCGAAAAGAGGAAGTATTCACTTGATGAATTTGCCTATCCTTCCTTGCGAACCGGATGCCCAAAGGTGTTTTTTGTCAGGACTTGACTTAACCGCATGGAAACCCACATTAGAAAAATTAACCCACCTTATTCCTTCTTCTAAAGAATAATCCCAACCATCCGGTCCTACTGCCACTAGCAGGTTAGGCTTTCTTAAAGATGCGATTCCAGAGCGGTAACCACTGGTAGACTGTGAAGGAATGGAAAAAACACCATGTGATCGAAGGACTAAATTTCCTTGGACGACTTTTGGTTTAAGGTAATCTCCCCCTACCAATATGAGATGTTCACCTTGCTCCGTTATGGCAAAAACACCCTGAGAAGACTCTCCTTGAGCGATCTGTGAAATAGGTTCCTTGGTCCATTGAGCCTTGGAAAAAGAATAGAAATGCAAATTGGAAATACTGCCCCCAGTTGCAAACATCAGTTGATCCTTTTTTGCAATCATGGAAGATGAACTCGCCGCAAATGCAGCCTCGCCTGCTTCGGCTTTAGGTAAGTTGGTCAAGGATTGCCAGGACTTCCCTCCATCCACAGTTTCAAGAATCATCCAATTGCCTCCTACCGGATCTCCAAGCGCGTAGCCTTTTCTCTTATCACTAAACGCGATGGCATCAAAAAATGCCTCTTTCCCTTCCTCATGCACTTTGACCCAAGATCGACCCCCATCCTCAGTCCGATAAATCACCGCCGGCTGCCCAGCCGAAGCGGCCAAGGCAGTATTGCCATCAAATGCATGAATGGATCTAAAATCCACGGTATCCAATCCAGCAATCACCCCATGATCCCAAGTTTTTCCACCATCAAGAGTTCTCAGCCAAGTTCCACCCGATCCACTGGCCCAAACCACTTGGTCTGAAACGGGTGAAAGCCCCCTTAAGGAGGCTTTCACCGGTGTTTGAATTTCTTGCCAGGAATAGTTTTGAGCAGAGGCTGAATTGATACCAGCCCAAAAACCAATCAGGAAAATCCATTTGATCATACGATATCCACTTTACGGTAGGCTTGGATCAATGCCAGTTCGCCTTCCTTGCCCGGCAACGCATTGCCATGCTCCATCCCCATCACTCCGGTAAATCCTTTGTTGTGGATGTATTTGAAGACATTGGAATAATTGATCTCGCCTGTTCCGGGTTCTTTTCTGCCTGGATTATCACCAATTTGGATGTAGGCAATTTCACTCCAAGTTTTCTCCATGGTTGCGATCAGATTACCTTCATTTCGCTGCATGTGGTAAATGTCATAGAGAATCTTGCAGGAAGGGCTGCCTACTGCTTTGCAGATCATGTACGTCTGATCTGCATGACGGAGGAAAAGATCCGGATTGTCACTAAGCGGCTCAAGTACCATGGTCAAACCATGGGGCTCAAATATCTCTGCTCCACGCTTTAATGCTTCGATTACATTTCCCGTCTGCACTCCCATTGGGAGATTGCGCTCAAAGTATCCCGGAACCACGGTCATCCATTTTGCTCCCACACGCTTGGCAACTTCCACGGATTCTCGACAGGTTTTGAGAAATACATCCAGAAATTCTTGTTTTCCAGTGGTCAGCGATACTTTCAAGTTGTCTCCTCCATCGATCACAAAGACTCCCATTCGCATTCCGAGATCGTTCAGCGTCTTTCCAATCAATTCCTGATCTGCAACAGAACGCTTCAGCATACCATTGTCTTCCAGAGACCGGAAACCCTGATCCGCCATATATTTCAGCTCATCGACCAATCCACCCGGAGCATGATTTTTAAACATTCCAAAATGAGGCGCAAAGTCCATTTTGAAAGTTGGCGCAGGGGCGTTTTCCTTGGAAAATGCCGGCAAACTCATCGCTCCTGTCGCGCTCACCAGAGCGCCTCCAAGACCAATTCTTTTGATAAAACCTCTTCTCTCCATGGATTAGATTACTTTGGTTTTACCAGGAACTGCATGTGGATAGAAGCCGTCAGCATTTGGGAGTAGCTTTGGCATGGCATCCCAAGCGAGTTTTTCAGGGAACAAATCTACAGTCCCGTTGAGTGCTTCATCCCAAGTGACAACCTTACCGGAATACGTTGCATAACGTCCCATGATCGCGGTTAGCGTGGACTTAGCTGCATTTTCAGCATCTGCAAATTTGTATTCACCTTTGACGATAGCGGCCCAAAGCTCGTCATGCTCGACTTGATAGGGGTTTGGATTGTTATCTCGGTTGTGCGTGTAGATAGCATTTCCTTTCCAGTCAGTCATCACTCCGTGATTTCCTGCGCTTAGGAATACCTTTCCTTTTGTTCCTTGGAAAGTCTCATCCACACGGTTGGCTGCACCAGGGAAGTGACGGCACTCGGAGTGAATCACGGATCCATCGGCGTAAGTCAGTGTCAACACATGGTGATCAAAAATCTCCCCATGGTCTTTTCCTGTACGCACTTGACGTCCACCTGTCCCTTCTGCTTTTACCGGGTAGCCATTTTTGGCCCAGTTGGCAATGTCAATATTATGGACGTGCTGCTCCACGATATGGTCTCCACACAGCCAGTTGAAGTAATACCAGTTTCTCATTTGGTACTCCATCTCGGTCTGTCCGGGCTTTCGCTCGCGCACCCAAACACCCCCGTCATTCCAGTACACCTGACCACCCACGATATCTCCTAAAGCTCCATCGTGAATTCGCTTCATAACTTCTCGGTAGTTATGCTGATAGTGTCGCTGTAGGCCGACTACGACGTTTAGTTTCTTAGCTTTGGCTACCTCGGCAGCGGCCAAAACTTTTCGAATACCGGCGGCATCTGTAGCCATGGGCTTTTCTGCGAAAATCTGCTTGCCTTGATTGACCGCTTCTTCAAAATGGGAAGGACGGAAACCAGGAGGTGCTGCCAAGATAACTACATCTGCCTCAGCCATTGCTTTCTTGTATCCGTCAAACCCTACAAAGCGTTTTTCCACAGGAACATCAACTTTGTCTTTTCCATACTTGTCAAAAATGGCTTTGTAACTGGAGTCGAGTCTATCCTGAAATGCATCTGCCATCGCGACTAACTTGATCGGATGGCCTGTCTCAAAGGCTTGGAACACTGCTCCTGTACCTCGACCACCGCAGCCAATGACCGCTAGTTTGATCTGATTGTCCGGTGCCGCATGAGCTCCCGGAAC
This sequence comes from Algoriphagus sp., assembly GCA_018336015.1. Classification (GTDB taxonomy): domain Bacteria; phylum Bacteroidota; class Bacteroidia; order Cytophagales; family Cyclobacteriaceae; genus Algoriphagus; species Algoriphagus aquatilis. The sequence goes on from JAGXQZ010000051.1 coordinate 177,173, forward strand.
CAAAAATGAAGGTGCCAGCATGCCACCGGTCACCAATGCAGAGGTCTTGAGAAAGTCTCTGCGTGAATTTTGATTGTTCATAGTATGGTTATTTTGGTTTTTAATAATCTGCAATAGGTTCCTGAGTGTAATAAGCCATAATCTGCTCAGGAGAGGGGGGATTCAGTGGTCTTACCAGACGAAGGCCGATAAATGGCGCCTCAGGAAACCACCACTGACTCTTAGGAATCTGTGGGTCAATCCGCTTCCAAGAGGGGTCAGAAACTCCCCGGAAAGCTGATCCGATCTCTGAATCAGAAGTTTTGAAACTACCGCCTCTTACAACATGAGGATAAAGTTTACCAGCAGGATTATAAGGATTGTCCTTGCCTGACCTGCTGTAGAAATCCTTTTCATACAAATCGATCGTCCATTCCTGCACATTGCCATAGATATCATAAAGCCCCCAAGGATTCGGCTTCTTTTTACCTACCTCATGAGTTGCTCCGCCACTATTTGTAGCTGTCCAAGCATATTCGACGAGTTTGGATTCTTCTTTTCCGAAGAAAAAGCGGTCCGTAGATCCAGCCCGAGCAGCATATTCCCATTCAGCTTCCGTCGGCAATCGGTAGAAAATTCCTGTTTTCAAATACAACCAATAGCAATACTGAATCGCCCCATATTGGGTCATTCCCACGGCAGGCTTACCTTCTTTACCCATCCCAAAGGTCATGTCGAGGTAGGGCAAACTCGGGCGTGTCAACCCATCCACTCGTTCCTCTACTCCACCCTCTGTCATGGTCTGCTCGTAATGCTTATCCAAAAACAGCTCAAATGCATCCCATGTTACCTCATGTGTTCCCATCCAAAAGGCATCCACTTTGACTTCGTGGGCAGGATTTTGATCTGGAAATTGGGGATCACTGGAGCCCATCTTAAAAGTCCCTGCAGGAATCGGAGTCATGTCAAAGAACACTGGAGTTCCGGGAATTTTCTGGGTATAGGCCTCAAAAACAGTCGACTCGTTGAGCTGGAAGCTCATCAAGATCAAGCCTGAGGCAATGAATAATTTTTTCATAGGTTGCTGGGGGGCATGAATGATTGAAAATAAGCCTTTTCTGTTTTTTTTAAATTAGTCTTTTGATGAAAGGTTACGAAATAGATGAACCGCCTGCCCGTTTTGCTTTACCAAAAGAAAACCCTGAGAAAATTCAATGGCTCGAACTTCGCCACGAAGTGAGACTCCTGATTGCTGTGCTGTAATCGGAGTGAAATTTCCTTTTCCATCTCCCAAAAACACTTGAAGATGGTTAGCTGTATACCTGCCAAATTTCAATTTGGCATCGAGCAAATTACCTCCCAGGATCATATCCAGGTGACCATCTGCATTGAAGTCGCCTTTCTCCGCAGCAAACACAGGGGCAAACTGTGCTTGAATGGGAAGCGGCTTTGAAATGAATTTACCGTCCGCATTCAGGACAAAATAGGAGGTTTCCAATCGATTGATGAAAATGGAGGAAGCATCCTTTCGTTCCTCAACCGTTAACAGATTATCCATTTTCACTTCGGAAAAACTCTTGAAGTCGAGGTATCTTTTCTTGAGAAAATTCACCTGACCCAAAATCTCATCTCTACTTGGAGAAGGGTATTTTTCTCCTTTGATGTAATATCCCAAAATGGCATCTGTGGAGCCATTGGCATCAAAATCTTTGTAGAGTAATTCCATCGGCTGGGTGTCGCTGGCAAAAAGTTGGGAGTTTTTCCCATGATTACCTACCAAAAGTTCCAGCTTGCCATCCTGATCCCAATCACCCAGGAGCAGATCAGACCAAAGTCCCACCTGTGGCAAAGCGAAAAAGTCGGACGTGGAATTTTCCCAAGTTTTATTCTTTTTGGAAAATACAGTTATCGGCATGGCATCCCCGACGAATACCAATTCATTTGCCCCATCCGAATTGAAATCTGCCACGGCTACACCGGTGACCATTCCCAGCTTAGCCAAGTCCGGTGCTATTGACTCCGTTTGATCGGTGAATTTCCCTTTTCCATCCCCAATCCAAATCCGAGCTCCAGGCGAAGTCGGGTATTGACCGGGATTGACCCGAGCTCCCACAAGCAAATCCAGAATTCCATCACCATTCAGATCTTCGGCTAAAGCCGCACCTGTGGGGAAATTTTCTTTAGGAAGCGCATCAGGCGATTTACGGAATTTACCTTTCCCGTCATTGAGGTATAGTCGGTCGCTTAATGCATCATCACCAAGGCTAAATTGGTAAACTCCCCCACTTGCTACATATAAGTCTTTGAATCCATCCCCATTGGCATCAAAAGCGATGGTAACCACATCCTCGGAAGCTCTTTCTCCCATGAAACCAGTCGAATCTACCCTGCCAAGCTTTCCATTTCCCAAGCCAAAAATCATTTTCCCACTCAAACCGGCATCTCCACCCACAAACATATCTGTCTCTCCATCGCCATTGAAATCCTCTAGAACCATGGCCTTGCCATTTCCTGAGATCCCAAAGCTCATCAAGGGCTGTCTTTTGAAATCATTCACTTCTTGGCCTTTGGAAAGAGGCACTTTTGAAACAGAAGCAAACAATCCCTTCTCAGGCGAGAGATTGTTGACTTTTTCATTTTTGGCTTCACTTTGAGTTAGTTCTAGGGTTTGATTCGCCTCGACTTTAGCCAACTTGGTGATCTTACCTCCAGGCCAGCTAACCTGAATGGAGTCAACAGCAGTCAAGGTACCCATTCCAAAAGTCAAGTAAGGCGCCACGGATGATTGATATCCTCTAAACGGACTCAGTTCTTGGTATTGAATTCCCTGAGGCGTAAAGAGGGTAACTTTTGCTCCAAGTCCAAGTGAATTCTGATCTTCTCCCTTGAGTTTGATTTTCAAATAATTCCCCTTTTGCTGCTGAATGGACAAGTTTTCATAGACCATTGCGGGAGCATTCAGATTGTTGAGGATGAGATCCATGTCTCCGTCATTGTCCAAATCGGCATAGGCAGCCCCATTGGTGTTTGCATGTTGAGGAAGGCCCCAAGAGTCGGAGACATTCTCGAACGTGAGGTCCTGACGGTTTCTGAAGGTGTAATTCTTTAGATTAGAAGAAGTCATGGATTTGACTAGCGTCAAAAGATCCTCGCGTCTGAGTTGTCCCCCTTTGGTCTGCACATAGTTATCCATGTATTTCAAAAAATCCTGATTGTTATAATCCCTCAGGTAGCCATTGGTGATGAAAAGGTCCTTCCATCCGTCCAAGTCCAAGTCTGTAAAGAGTGCTGACCAGCTCCAATCTGTATTCGAAACACCCGAAAGCTGTCCAATCTCATGAAAGGTGCCATCTCCCGCATTGAGATGGAGCATATTCCGCATGTATTGGTAATAAAATCCCCGATCGACATTGAATTGAAACGCTTCAAAATTATCCGGAGAAAGCAGAAGCTTTTGACGTTGATTATCCTCTGGCAGCATGTCCAGCGTAAAGATGTCCACGAGACCGTCATTATTGATATCCGCGATGTCATTTCCCATGGAAAAATGGGAAACCTGATCCAGCATATTCTGGATTTCATCTTTGAATGTGCCGTTTTTCTGATTGATATACAGGTAATCCGGCATGGTGTAATCGTTGCCGATATAGATATCCGGCCAGCCGTCCTGATTGATATCGGAGACATTGACTCCCAATCCATAGGAAAGACTAGATGAGGAAATTCCGGCCTTTTCACTCACTTCTGTAAACTTTCCATTTCGGTTTTCAAAAAGCTGAGAACCGGCTTCATGCTTTTCCTTCAGGAGATTTTTGGTCAACCTCACATCCATATTTTGGATGGATTTGATGTTGTGATTAAGGAGAAATAAATCCAAATCTCCATCTAAGTCATAGTCAAAAAATGCAGCTGAAGTGGACGTGTTTTCCGAAGCTATCCCATATTCCTCAGCCATTTCTTTGAATTGTGGGATGCCTTGAGCATTGACTCCTTGATTGACAAAAAGCTCATTTTTACGCTTTTCAGGCATCAACGCACCTGAATGACACTGGTAAATATCCAACAAGCCATCCCCGTTGATATCAACCATGACGACACCTGTTTTCCATGGGCCCGGCCTACCTTCTGTACCGGATTCGGAAGTAATGTCTTTGAATTTTAGGTTTCCTTGGTTGAGGTAAAGTTGATTTTGCCCCACATTGGAAGAAAAATAAAGGTCATCAAGCCCATCTCCATTTATGTCGCCAACTGCGACACCACCACCATTGTAGAGGTACTCATACATGAGAACGTTGAGGTTGAGATTTTCCTCCAGGGGATTGACAAAATTGATCCCTGTCTGCTCCGAGGGAAGGAGCTTAAACAAAGGATTGGAAGGTGCTGCTTGAGAAGTCGAATCTGTTTCTACTGATTGGTTACAGGAAAAAAATAGCGCAATCGAACTGAGTAAAAAAAGAGGTAATCGTAACTGCTTCATAGGAAATAAGTCTGGGCTATCCCAAATGGAATAGCCCAGACAAGATAATCAGGAATTTAGAATCCAGGGTTCTGAACCAACTCGCTATTTCGGTTCATTTCATCACGATGGATTGGCAAATAGTACATTTTGTCCAACCACTTTCTGTTTTCCTTACCCGGATCCATATCGATAACTTTGTAGACGTAATCGAAAATTTCAGGATCGTATTTGTAAACTCCAAGCGTCTTACCAGGTTTGAGTGTGCCTCTGATACTGATACCGTTTGCTTGTCTGCTAAAGGCTTGAGGAGCAATCATCCATCTTCTTACGTCGTGGTAACGCTGCTCTTCGTAAGCCATCTCGATTCTTCGCTCATTTCTGTAACGCTGTCTCAAAGCATCACCGGTTTCTGTTACAGCCGGTTGGCCTACTCGGAATCGGATTTGATTCAACCATTTTCTGGCTTCTTCTTCCTGACCCAATTCGATACTAGCTTCAACGTAATTAAGTACAGCTTCTGTGTATCTGAGTACTGGCCAAGGAACTTGCTGCCAAGTATTTTGGTCTACGATTGCTGGATTGGCATCCACGAATTTACGGAAGTAATAACCAGTATAGCTACCATTCCAGTCTTCGATAGGGCTGTTACGAGTATCCAAACCGAAGTGTGTGACTTTAGCACCTGCTGCATTAGTCACTTCGTAAGTACCTGTCTGGATTTGTCCTAGTGGATCTCTTACTTGGTTAGCAGAAGATCTTGGCTTCCACTGAGCACCATCATAAAGTACTGAAGCATAGAATCTAGCATCACGGTTTTTGTAAGGTGCTGCAGCTTGGTCAGGATTGCTCCAAGAAAACTTGGTACCATCCATCATTTCGTAGTCATCGATCAAAAGCTGAACAGGAGTATTTCCCGCCCAGTTATTGTATCCGTTAGGACCATTGAACAAGCCCTGACGACCACCGTTCTCATTTTTGAGGTTGATGAAATATCTACCCAAAATGATTTCAGCTTCGCCACCGCTTCTAGCCATGGAGTTGTTGATGTAATTCTGGATACCTTCTGCATGGGAAACAGGAGCAGAAAGACCCATTTTGTTACCTGTCGTCGCATCCAAAACTGCCTTAGCAGCGGCTTGTGCTTTTTGCCATCTTTCTGCTCGGCTTCCAGAAGGATACGCCAAGTACTCGATTTTGGCATAACCAGCTAGATCTGCTGACTTAGCTTTAGCAGTCGGTCCATCATGAAGGTCACTGGCAGCATAGAGCAATACTCGTGACTTAAGGGCCAAAGATGCAATTTGAGTAGCTCTTCCATTAATTCTAGACTTACCGGTGAGGAGTGTGGCTGCTTCATCCAAATCCTTTACGATAAAATTCACGCATTCTTCAAAGGTATTTCTTGGAGCTTTGAAAGTCTCAGAATCTAGGGTATAAGGCTTGTCAATAATCGGGAAGCCACCATAGTATCTCAATAACTGATGCGAATAGTACGCTCTTAAGAATTTAGCCTCTCCGATCAATCTATCTGTATTGGCTCCCTTTGGAAAGTTAGTATCGCTCATTTTTGCGATAGCTACGTTAGCCGCACGGATACGAGAATACATTTGGTTCCAAGCTAATGTACCATTTACCCATCCGATATCAGCCGAGTTGGATCTAGCCTCAGTAATGGTAGTTATACCACGACCCGGGTGAGTGAAAATAGCTTCATCCGTCAAGGAAGCAAGCATTTGCTCATCAAAACCACCATTGCCGAAACCTTGGTAAATACCCACTACGAAAGCTTCCGCTAAAGCAGGATCCGCCCAAACGGCATTTTCAGATACTTGACCCAGTGGGCGTGTATTTAGGAAATCATCATTACAAGCTGTAAACGCAAAGCTTGTAGCAAGAAGTAAAGCGACGATCTTATTTAATCTTTTCATGATTGTCTAGGTTAGAAAGTGACATTTAGACCAGTGCTGATAATTCTAGCTTGAGGATAGTACTGCCCTGTAGAGCTAGCTGTCTCAGGGTCATAAACCCCCAATTTATCCCAAGTAAACAGATTGAGTCCGTTTACATAGACACGTAGGTTTCTCACACCTGCTTTTTCGGCGATAAATGAAGGCAGATTGTAACCCAACTCCAGGTTCTTCAGACGGACATAATCGGTGCTTCTAAACCAATAGGTGTTACCGCTGGAGAAATATTGATCATTTCTGTTGGCAATCCTTGGATGAACGCTGCTTGGATTGTCGATCGTCCATCTGTTTTCATAGATGTCCAACAGGAAGTTACCAATGTTACCGGATTCACCTGCACTCACATATTGTCTTGCACCTGCCGCACCTTGGAAAAGGACAGACAGATCAAAGTTTTTGAAAGAAGCATTTAAGGTCACCCCACCTTGGAATCTTGGAATATCGTTGTCATCCATACGGATTCGGTCATCAGGATTAATTTTTCCATCACCGTTCACATCCTTATACTTCATGTCACCAGGACGAAGGTTGTTAGTGATTGACTTGTAGTCCAACGGATTGGAATTGATTTCTTCCTGGGTAGCAAATACACCATCATACTGATAGACCAAGAACGTGTTCATTGGCTTGCCAGTAGAACGCTGCCATTCCGGAGCTCCCGGAGCTTCGTCCCAGAAGAGGATTTTGTTCTTTGCATAACCGCCATTAACACCTACTGAATACGTAAAGTCGCCTACATTTCCTCTGTAGCCTACACTGAAATCATACCCTTTGTTCTCTACTTCACCAATGTTTTCGGCTGGAAGGATCAAACCTGTACTTTGAGGTACAGAGGCATTTTTCTGCCAAAGGATATTTGTACGCTTGTTGTAGAAAACGTCAAACTCGAAGAAAATTTTGCCATCCATGAATTGACCCTCAAAACCCAAGTTGGAGTTGTTAGCCACTTCCCAAGTGATTCGAGTATTTGGAACTCTGTTTTCCAATAGGGTTTTTACCTCCGTATTGTTAGCGATGTAAGAGCTGAAGCCGTAAGTGGATAGGAATTGGTATTCCTGAAGAGCACCTCCGAAGAAGATCTGGTCGTTACCCAACTGTCCCCAAGAACCTCTGATTTTGAAGAAGTCCATGGTTTTTCCAATTGAATTTTTCCAGAAACCTTCGTCAGAGACTACCCAGCCCAACATGACACCAGGGAAGAAACCGTAACGAGTAGCCTCTGGGAAGATGTATGAACCATCATATCTCCAAAGGAATTCCGCTAGATATTTCTCCTTGTAGTTGTAAGAGGCACGACCGAAGTAATTGAGACGAGCTCTTTCAAAGGCACCACCGCCGTTGTTTTTCTCCAAGTCACCACCGGCAAACATTTGATCAATGGCTGTGGAGATAAAGTATCTTCTGAATGCATTGAAGTTGTTGCCTGACACAGTTTCCTTGTTAAAACCAGCCAAAACATTGATCGTGTGCTTATTGTCGATCACCTTGTCATAAGAGGCCACGGTACCCAAAAGGATATTCAGCGTGTTGCTATTAGCCTCTGTCAATCTTGGATCGGCTGGACCTCTCACAGTTGCTACCAACTTTGGAGTCACGCCATCCGCTTCAAAGCCTGAGCCTTTCTGATAAAGAACCCATGGAGTTTCCCAACGCTTATTAAACTGCATAGTCTTATCAATAGCACCTGTACCTGTGATTTTTAGGCCTTCAATACCTGGTACTTTGATTTCGATTGTTCCGTTGGTCTGGAAGTAATCTCTTGTATCACGGTCATAGCCAGTAGCATTTGTCGTGATTACTACAGGGTTCTCACCGTTTTCGATATCAGGTCCTGGTAGACCATTAGGCCAGAAAGCCGGCTGATTTGGTTTACCTCTCATTTGCATTCTGAAGATGGCACCTGCACCTCTTGTGGGGAAGAATCGAGATTCTTCACGACCTAAAATACCCAAACCAACTTTCACGTACTTGTTAACAGTTGCGTCAAGGTTCATACGGATGTCATACTGCTTAAATCCTGTTGCAGACTGCTTGTAGTAACCATCCTGATCCTGATAGCCAATTGACGTCATGTATTTCACGTTGTCATTACCACCAACCAACTGTGCATTGACTCTGGTCTGTGGAGACCATGTCTTCAAAGTTGACTTATACCAATCGGTGTTAGGATAGTTCCATGGATCTGAACCGTTTCTGTAAAGCTCCAATTCATTAGGCAAATAAGGAGCCTTACGAACCACACCATTTGGTCTTGTGAAAGTTCCTGCTGTTTTGTAAGCTTGATTTGCAGCAGCCCACTCTCCTACAGGAAGTGCGTAGATATCAAGGTCATTGAGCATTTCGGCATACTGGGCAGCATCTGCTAGGTCAGGAATAACCGTAGGCTGAGCAGCACCTTGATTGACTTGGAAAGTAAATTCTGGCTTACCGCTTTTTCCTCTTTTGGTGGTGACAAGGATAACCCCGTTGGCAGCTCGTGAACCGTAGATGGCTGCGGATGCATCTTTCAATACGGAGATACTTTCGATGTCATTTGGATTCAATCGGTCAATACCACCCGCTCGTGCAGGAATACCATCGATTACGATCAAGGCATCGTTGTTACCTAAGGTATTGGAGCCACGGATTCGAATACTTGAGCCATCATATCCTGGTTCACCGCTTCTGTTTACTGCAACTACACCAGGCATACGACCTGCAATGGAGTTGGAAAGGTTCATAGCTGGAGACTTGGCAAGCTCACCCCCCTTCACAGAGGCTACCGAACCCGTAATTGTTTCCTTCTTTTGCTCACCATAACCTACCACGATCACCTCCTGAAGGGACTTGGTATCTGGTTTTAAGGTGATGGAAAGATTGCTTTGCGATCCCACCGGTACTTCTTGGGAAACAAATCCAATGAAGGAGAATACCAGAACAGCAGCATCTGAAGGAACTGAAATTCTGAAGTTACCATCTACATCGGTAACTGTACCCGTGGTTGTGCCTTTTACTAAAATGGACACACCAGGGAGAGGGAAGTTATCTTCCCCCGATAGCACTACACCAGATACCTGTCGGGACTGGGCCATCACCGCACCTAAACACAATAGGTACGTAAAAAGAGTCAGGGCAAATAGCCTGACTGCGGTACTAAACTTCATAGGCAGTTTGGGTTAATTTTAACTAATCCCAATTTCGAATCTTACCAAGATTTTAGCCCAACTGTTTTTTGTCCAAAACTGACTGTTTTACAGCGTTTATATAAATGGAAAGTAAAATTTATAGGTAAAACAAAGAATGTTTAAGAATCAACCCTCTTTTATTCAACAAAAAATTAAATTTTTGAAACAAACTTTTGCTAGTTAATTATTCCGAAAATTATTATTCGGGAGTATTTACTAAGGTTGAAATTTTCTATTTAAAAAGAATCTGAAATTGATTTTTCTAAATCTTAAAAAAATCCCTTTTCAGGTACAAAGCTATAGTTGCCCATACGGAAGACAGTTTTCTTTCGATTTAAGAAACCGATCCAAAAAACCGAGACTTACGGTTACCTACAACCTTTTTACCACTTCCTTTTTTGGTATCCGTACAGACCACATTCCCCTTAGGTCACCTACTTTATGACCTCTTGCCCGATCACTTGGATAAAGTTGGTCAAGCTTCACCAAAGTTTCCTTGGAAATTTCTTTCTCAGGTTCTCCATGGCAATTTAAGCACATGCCGCTTGGAATCGTGATGGATTTGGTATAAAGAAGTACCTCACCGTTTTCAAATTTCTGAATGTTCGGATCACTTTTTATCCCATTTTCAGCATTATACTCATAGGCTTCCAAAATAGGCCGTTCTTCATCGGTTGGTAAATCTGCTGAATTCCTCGCTCGATTTGAGGCTCTTTTGAGCTGAACCGAATAGACTTTGCCTAATTCAGTTAATATAGGTAGGGCGTTGACATTACAAAAATCAATAGCACCTGGGATCCCCTGTTCGGAAATTGCCTTTTGCAAATTTGATATTAATTGATTTTGAGCCTCTTGAGTCAGTGAATCTCCCCATATCATAGCTTCCTGAATGATTTCAGCTTCGGTGACACGTTTGATTTCCATGTTCCGGTTTACCTCTTCAAAAGTCTCCTTCGAAACCCTCTCTTGTGGTCCGCAAGAAACTATCAAAACCATACTAACAAAGACCGGAGCGAAGATTTTCATGGCTAAAGGGAATAGTTCTAAGGAGTCAAATCTAATTTAGAGAGCAAAGTTCTGTTAATTACCCAATTCTTGTTCTTAATTTACTTCCTAAATAATTCAAATCTCATAGGAATTATATTTAGCCTTATTTCAAAAGGATGAAAAAACTTCTAGCCGCTTTACTTTTTTCCCTGATTGTCATAAGCCTTTCTCATGGTCAAACTTGGACAAGAATGCAAGGCTGGGGGCTAGACCTTGAAGCAAATCACTGGGTTACCAATCAAAAAGTGGTCGCGGTAGGAGAAAACCTCATCATTTACTCTGAAAACGCGGGAAGCACTTGGACGGAAGTGGGCCAGGAATTTGGGGTTAGATTTAGTGACGTCACTTTTACCAATGAATCCAATGGGATCGCGGTGGGTGAATTGGGTACAATTTATAGAAGTGCGGACGGGGGAAAAACCTGGACAAAAATCAGTTCAGGAACCCAGAAAAATCTGAAGAGTGTAGTTTCTATTGGAGAAAACCAACTGTTTGCTTCAGGTGAAGATGGAACTCTTCTCAGTTCCATGAATTCCGGCGGTTCTTGGTCCTTGATAACCATCAACACGACGCTTGATTTTCAGGAAATCTTTTTTGTAAATGAAAACCTGGGATTCATAGCAGCTGAGGGTGGAAATGTATTTAAGTCTTCCAATAAGGGCGTGTCTTGGGAAAAAATCCAGCTTCCTACCGTGAGAAACTTAAATGGATTGGTTTTTACCAGTACTCTGATTGGCTATGCGGTCGGAGATCAAGGCTCCTTTTTCAGAACTGCGGACGGCGGAACGACGTGGCTCCCCCTAGTCAGCAATGTGTCTACCAAATTAAAAAAAGTTGCCGCCAGCCCAGTGGACAACAGAATCTTGGTGGCAATTGGTGAACAGGCGACTCTCATCAGATCAGCCAATTCAGGGACAACCTTCAGCACAATTAACTTGGGGGCAGGTAATACCAGAAATCTAAATGATCTCAGATTTATTCCTGCTTCCAATACGCTGTTTACTTTTGGCCAAAATGGATTTATCATTTCCTCCACCAATGCAGGAACAAGCTGGACTACAAGACAGGCTGGAGTTAGGAATGACTTTTCTTCCACGGATTTTAAGAGCAATACAATAGGTTTCATTTCCGGTAAAAACGGAGAATTCTACCTGACCACCAACGGCGGAACTTCTTTGATCAGCAGACCTCTACCTGAAAAAGTAGACATTCATACGATCGATTTTTGGAATACTTCTTTTGGATATGCATCGTCAGAATCAGGAAAAATGTACCGAACAGCAAATTCCGGTTCATCATGGGTCCCCGTACCATCTAATACACCAAATAAAATCACTGGATTCTACTTATTTGCTACCTCTGTTTTATATGTTTCTGGCACGAAAGGGTATGTTTCAAGATCGTTTGACTCAGGCGTTACTTGGGATCAAACCATTAACACAGGAATTACAGAGGATTTGGCTGACCTGACATACTTTGATTTCGTGTTCGGCTTTGCAATTGGAAAAAATGGTCAAATCATTCGAACTGCCGGCGGCACCAATTGGGAATTGAAACCCAAACTTACCAGTGAAAATCTAAATGCTCTAGCCAAACTAGATACCACAACAGCCATTGTAGTGGGAAATAATGGCGTAGTCTTAAAGACAAAAGACAAAGCAGTCACTTGGGAAATTTTACCATTTCCCGAAAAAGTAAATTTGACCTCAGTGGATTTTTGGGATCTTTTTTTGGGTTTTGTAGTGGGGGAAGGTGGCATTACATACCAAACAAAAGACGGAGGGTTAACTTGGGTTAAGATCAACAGTGGAACCATTAGGGATCTAAATTCTGTCAACTACGGGGACCCCAATTCAGCCTTTGCAGTAGGTAACGACGGTACAATCCTGAGCTATTCCTGTACACCGCCAGGTTCAGTCAGCCCAATTTCGGGCAATTCGACTTCTTGTCTAGGTGCAAGCACTTACAGCATTTCCAGCCAGCAAGAGCTGAGTTCTGATATCGTGTGGAGAGTAGACGGTGGAATTATATTGTCAGGACAAGGATCACCCACCATAGAAGTTGAATGGACTATTCCTGGAAGAAACGCTGTATTGGTGAGCAGATCCAATTTTTGCGGAAACGGAGAAACATCATCTTTGGAGGTATTTGTCAACCCAATACCCGCTATTTCGACTCCTATTTCAGGAGAAGGAACGGTTTGTATCAATTCAACACACACCTATTCTGTTCCTGCACAAGCGGGAAGTAGCTATACATGGGAAGTCACCGGAGGTGAAATTCAATCAGGTCAAGGTACTTCAAATATCTCAGTCCGCTGGATTGCCTCAGGCGACCAAAAAATCCAGGTAACTGCCTCAAGTCCTTGTGGAAAATCCGAGCCAACCTTTAAATCCATCAAGGCCAATAAAGCACCCGATCAACCTGCTGCGATTGCCGGAGAGACCATCACACCGCTTGGCCAATTTACTTACCAAACGACTGCATTACCCGGATTGAATTACAAATGGAGTATTTCAGGTGGAGGGAAAATCATTTCAGGCCAAGGTTCGGCAAGCATCACTGTGAATTGGGAGCAAGAGGGACAATTTGAAGTTTCCGTAGAAGCTCAAAATGAATGCAATTTTGGACCAAAAAGGGCATTGAATGTGAATGTAAACATCATTACAGCTCTAGAGCCAAAGCCATCTTTAGGTAAGCTCAAGGTATTTCCTAACCCAAGCCAAGGTCAAGCCACTGTAGAATCAACCTCTTTAGACTTGTTTGAGTCCATCCAAGTAATTAATTCTTTTGGACAGGTAGTTTATCATTCAAGTATTAACCAAGGAGACAAACAACACGCCATCGATGCTCTCCCTAGAGGCCTGCTTTATATCCGACTATCAGGGAAAAATGGAGTAATCACCCAAAAGGTCTTGGTGAAGTAAAATGCACAGAACTTCTTAAAAAAATTAACTTTTCCACTAGGACGAAAAATTGAATCAATACAGAATATTATTCCGTGTTTGAAAAATAATGTACTATTTTTACAGATTTCGCAGTAATAATTTCAATATATTCATAAAACAACAAAACATCATTAGGAAGGTCTCATTGTAAATTATAGAGTTTTTTCACTCTTTTGGGTAAAAAAGAACCCAAATGAACTCCAGATATTTCCACCCTGAGAGCCTGATGATGTCCTATGGCTACAAGCCAGAACTTTCAGAAGGCGCCATCAAATGCCCCATATTCCAAACCTCCACATTCGTCTTTAAGACAGCACAGGAAGGCAAAGAATTTTTTGAACTTGCTTACGGAAAACGCGAAAAATCCCCCGGTGAAGAACCGGGGTTGATCTATTCCAGATTGAATAATCCGGATCTACAAATTCTCGAAGAAAGGCTCTGCCTTTGGGACGGTGCGGATGAATGCGCAGTCTTTGAAAGCGGAATGTCGGCAATCTCTACTGTTCTGCTGGAATTTCTAAGACCGGGTGATGCGCTACTCTACAGTATGCCTGTCTATGGTGGGACTGATCATTTCATCAATAAAGTCCTTCCTCAATATGGAATCACCGGAATAGGCTTTACTCCGGACGATAAGCTGGAGCAAATCCTTCTTAAAGCAGAAAAAGCCAAAGTCAAACTAGTCTACGTCGAAACCCCAGCCAATCCAACCAACGCCCTTTTCGATCTTGAACTTTGTCGAAAAGTAGCAGATCAGCTCAGCAATGCAGAAAACTCAGTATATGTCGTCGTAGACAACACCTACATGGGACCTCTCTGGCAACACCCTCTGAAGCATGGGGCAGACTTGGTCATGTATTCGGCTACCAAATACATTGGAGGTCATTCCGACCTAATTGCAGGTGCGGTGCTAGGAAAAAAAGACCTAATGAAGCGAGTTCGAACCCTTCGTACATTTTTGGGGAATATGGCGGGCCCATGGACTGGTTGGCTATTAATGCGAAGTTTGGAGACTCTAAAAGTCCGGATGACACAGCAGGCTGAAAATGCCTCAAAGGTAGCCGACTTCCTCGCTGCCCACCCCAAAGTAGAAAAAGTCTATTACCTAGGTCATTTAGCTGAAAATTCAGAGCAATATCAAATTTTCAAAAAGCAACTCTCCTGTGCGGGAGCCATGTTATCTTTTGACATTAAAGGCGGAGAAAAAGAAGCATTCCAGTTTTTGGATCACCTTCATCTATTCCATTTGGCAGTTTCCTTGGGAAGTACAGAATCATTGGCCGAACACCCAGCTACCATGACGCACAGTGATGTAAGCGAGCAAGACAGGGCTAAGTTGGGTATTTCAGAAAAACTCATTCGATTATCGATCGGAGTAGAACACTATGAAGACCTCATCTGGGATATTCAGCAGGCGCTTGAAAAAGTAGGATAAAAGAAAAAGGGATGAAGAGCTATTCTTCATCCCTGATTCTTACATATTGGAAAATATCTCCGATCCTTCCTCGCTTGATAAAGCCATTTTTTAGAATAGCCTCAGGAATATAACCGGCCTTTTCCAGCACATTCATCGACTCCCCATTGAAGTCATAGACCTGAGCGAAAATCCGGTGAATATCAAATTTCTCAAAGATGTATTTGGTGTACAACTTGACCGCCTCTGTCGCAATCCCTTTTCCCCAGAAAGCCTCTCCAACCCAAAAACCGAGTTCCATATTGGTTCGTAGTTCATCTTTTCCACGCTCTGCCCCTATCGCGCCTGCTAGTCTACCTTCAAATTCGATCGCAAAATTTTGAGCAGGATTAAACTTCTGATTATGCTCAATCCAGTGACGCGCATCATGAATGGTATAAGGCTGTGGGTAGCTATCCCTCAGATTCATGGCTATTTTTGGATTGTTGGCCAAAGGATAGAGCTGATGAAAATGAGATTCGTTCCATGTCACCAGATTGATTTCTCTTTCTCCTTCAATAATCATAATAGCGCTGGGTTTACTTAGGTTGCTTTGTTAATTAATTCAATATACTGGCTTAAATCAAGCTTGCAAAGTCCAAGGCAATTACTCAATACCTCCAGCCTGCATTTTTTCTAAATTTTCTGCTAATCTCAAAGCGGAAATAAATTCTTCGATATTACCGTCCATTACGTCTGGCAAATTATAGACCGTTTTGTTAATCCTGTGATCTGTGACTCTAGATTGTGGGTAATTATAAGTTCTGATCTTATCCGAACGATCCCCACTTCCCACCATGGACTTTCGCTGGGCACCGACGGCCTCGTTATGCTTAGCAAGTTCGATCTCATACAACCTGGATCGAAGCACCTTCAAAGCCTTTTCAAAGTTTTTGATCTGGGATTTTTCATCCTGACACGTCACCACCAAACCTGTCGGATTGTGGGTCAATCGGACTGCTGAATACGTGGTATTGACAGACTGACCACCCGGGCCAGAGGAGCAATAGGTGTCTTTACGGATGTCATTCATGTCCAAGTGGACTTCTACTTCATCCATTTCAGGCAGCACAGCTACAGAAGCTGCTGAGGTATGAACTCTTCCCTGAGATTCGGTGGCAGGAACCCGTTGAACCCGATGCACACCAGATTCATATTTGAGCATTCCATAGACATCCGCTCCTGAGACGGTAGCAATTATTTCTTTGTATCCGCCTGCTGAGCCAAAGGTCAAATCCAACACCGTAAGCTTCCATCCTTTCATTTCGCAGAAGCGCTCATACATTCTGAAAAGATCACCGGCAAAGATTGCAGCTTCATCACCACCTGTACCTCCCCTGATCTCCAATATACAATCTTTGGAATCATTGGGATCCTTGGGAGTCAGCTGTTGCTTGAGTTCTTGCTCGAGAACTTCCTTTCGCTCTCTCAGATCATCCAACTCTGCTTTGGCCATTTCCCTAAACTCAGGATCTTTCTCCTTTTCGAGCATCTCCTTGGAGCTGTCGATATTTTTAAGGACCAAAGAGTATTCGTCATACACCGAAACGAGCTTTTCAAGATCCTTATACTCTTTGGTGAGCTTGGCATACTTGCTCATGTCAGACATCGAGTCCGGCAAAATAATCAGCTGACCTACTTCTTCGAAACGTTCCTTTAGGGCTTGTAATTTATCCAGCATTGGTTTTTCCTTGGCTGCGCAAAAGTAAGGATTTTCTACTAAGAGACGGGGGTCCAACGTAGATATGGATAACTTAGTGAATTATCCAAAAATCAACTTAACGGTATGAAAAAAACCAATTTTTACCACCATATCTTTAGATTTCGCCTAGTAGCTATTTTCGTAATGATGGGATGTGTCAAAGAGGAGGACCAAGCCAATCCCTGCCTAAATTCTGATTTGGAAAGTCGACCTACAACTTGCTCTACTGTTTTTCAGCCCGTATGTGGGTGTGATGCTAAAACATATTCCAATGAATGCCTTGCAAGAGCTGCAGGAAACAAGTATTTCGCACCAGGAGCGTGCAATTGAGGTAAAAAACTCTCAAACAAGTCAATAGCCCAAGAAAATTTAGCTTTAAATACAACAACCCTGAAAATCGGGGTCTTCAGGGTTGTCATTCGCTTGGTAGCTTTTTAAAGTTCAGTTGATTACTCCACTGTCACTGACTTCGCCAAATTCCTTGGTTGATCCACATTACAACCCCTCATTACTGCAATATGATAAGAAAGCAGCTGAAGTGGGATCACAGAAAGCAACGGCGTGAAGGCCTCATTAGTCGGTGGAATCTCGATCACGTGGTCAGCAAGTGCCTTTACCTGCTTATCTCCTTCGGTTACTACTGCGATTACTTTGCCTTTTCTGGCTTTTACCTCTTGGATGTTGCTCACCACTTTTTCGTAAGAACTGTCCAACGTAGCAATGAAAATCACCGGCATTTCCTCATCGATTAGAGCGATCGGGCCGTGCTTCATCTCAGCAGCAGGATAGCCTTCAGCATGGATATATGAAATCTCCTTCAGCTTCAATGCCCCTTCCAAAGCCACAGGGAAATTATATCCCCTTCCCAGATACAGCATGTTACGAGCATCCTTGTATTGCTCCGCAATTTTCTTGATCGCCTCGTTAGTTTGTAGCGCTTTCTCCACCTTAGCAGGAATGTCTGCAAGTTCATGAAGCATCAGGATGTATTTGCTTTCAGGTAAGGTCCCTCTCTGATAGCCAAGCTTCAATGCCATCATGGTGAGTACTGAAATTTGTGCTGTAAAAGCTTTGGTAGATGCCACCCCAATCTCAGGACCCGCGTGGGTGTAGCATCCCGCATGAGTTGTTCTTGGAATCGAAGAACCAACCACATTACAAACTCCAAAAATGGTTGCACCTTTTGATTTTGCCAGTTCAATTGCAGCAAGCGTATCCGCAGTCTCCCCAGATTGAGAAATGGCGATGATGAAATCTTTATCACTCACTACCGGATTACGGTATCTAAACTCTGATGCATATTCCACTTCAACTGGAACACGGGCAAACTCTTCAAAAAGGTACTCCGCCACCAATCCAGCATGCCAAGAAGTACCACAAGCTGTAATTACGATTCGCTCTGCATTTTGAAATTTATTCATGTAATCCCTCAAGCCACCCAAGACCAAGCGTCCTGTTTTGGGATCGAGTCTTCCACGAAGGCAATCAGCTATGGACTTGGGCTGTTCAAAAATTTCTTTGAGCATAAAATGCTCATAGCCTCCTTTTTCGATAGCCTCCAGTTCAAGCTCCAGCTGATTGATGTAAGGACTAGTTTCGATATTTTCGATAGTCTTCACTTGAAGTTTTCCTTCACGTATCACCGCAATCTCATAATCATCCAGATAGATCACCTTATTAGTGTATTCGATAATCGGAGTGGCATCCGATGCCAAAAAGTATTCGTCTTCGCCGACACCAATCACCAAAGGGGATCCCTTTCGGGCAGCGATAAGCGTATCGGGCTCCTCAAGATTGATCAATACAATAGCATAGGCCCCGACCACTTTTTGCAAAGCAAGCCGTAAGGCTTCCTCAAGGGTACAGTTGCTATTTGTGAAAATATCCTCTATAAACTTGACGAAAACTTCAGTATCCGTCTCACTTTGGAACTTATAACCTTTTTGAAGCAGGTCTTTCTTGAGCACCTCATAGTTTTCAATGATTCCGTTATGGATCATGGCAAACCTTTCAGAAGAAGAATAATGAGGGTGAGCATTGACATCATTAGGCTCTCCATGAGTGGCCCATCGAGTGTGGCCGATGCCAATTTTTGAATTTAGTATTCCATTTTCTGCGAGGTGATTTTCAAGTTCGGAGACCTTTCCTTTTTTCTTGTAAATACTAAGGCCCTTTTGGTCGATCAAAGCTACACCGGCCGAATCATAGCCGCGGTATTCCAATCTTTTTAGCCCTTTAATGATAATGGGCAGCGCCTCCTGCTGCCCTACATACGCGACAATTCCACACATAAGTAAAAATTCTTAAAAGTTGGTTAGTACTTGCGCAAAGAAACAGCATTAACAGCAAAAAAAATAATCCACTTTTATAAAAACTAAAAGTGGATTAGTAATACTTTTTCGAAATCGATTGTTTACCTAATCTTAGAGTAAATAACAGTTACCTTAATTTTATCTTTATTCACTTTAAACTGTCTCAATGATCGTTTGAAATCATCACTTAGATCTCTGGGAGTAGAAGGGTATAGAAGCCAATCTTGACGCTTAATTTGACCTCTATAGATCGCGTTTAGGTGGGAAGAAATGCCTGCTCTGTAAAGTTTATCTACACTATTGTATTCTACAACTGCTGAAGAGGCAAATAAATAATTGGGAATTAGGTTGCCTTTTCCATCATCTATAACTTGAGCTTGCCCATCGCCTTGAACATGAAGTTCTGCTTTGTTAAAGGAACTTAAAAGCACACGATTTTGAGAATCTACAAATTTCAAAACCATCGAAGAAATAGGGACGTTTCCTGCATCTTGATTTTCAAGCGCACCGATAGTAAGGTTAACTTGATTGAAAATCACTCCTTGCAAAGTATCCAAGAAGGCATCAATAGGACCTGTATTCACTCTCATCGCTAGACCAAGTCCTGCCTTCATTCCAACAATCGGGCTGGTATTGTAAGACTTTCCGTATTCAGTAATTACACTTGTAGGAGTACCTGCTCGATCAGATGCAATACTATTGAAACTTCTAGAGGATAAAGTAGTAATCGAATACTTCAATGCAGTGGTGTCACCAAGTGCATGGTAATAAACAGTGATTCCTGTATTTGTACCCAAAGAAAACCCTGCAGTTGCATTATCTCCATCTCTGGCTGTAATCGCCAATCCAGGAAGGTACCTTCTAAAGCTAAATAAATTATCAAATTCTTGACCTCTTTTCATCTTGGTAAAAAGGTCATTGATAAATGCTTCATTAGTAATCGGGACTTTTACCAAGGTATCCTTTTTATCTCCAAAAAGAATCTCAGCATCCAAGATTGGGGTCGGCTTGTAGGATAAGGTACTGAAGTTGTAATAGAGTGTATCAAGGATGGGTTCGTTGAGGAGGTGGACTCTATACCTCTTCGGTTTGTCCAAATTAGATCCATTTACACTTACAGTCGAAAAGTTAAAAAACACAGAATCCAAAACAGCGTCTGATTTAGGTCGTTCTGCAGTTTGATCGATATATAATCTCGTGTAGGCTGTGGAAGTAGTCTTTCCAAAGTAGTCATCCACTTCGTTACCTACTAAGAGAACCCCTGAGTTGGTAGTATTGAATGAATCCAGGAGTACCACCTGTGCGTCAAGGGTAAATTCTTTATAAAAAACACCGATTTGGTTATTCTGAGGTGCAAGCTCAAGTCCTACCGTGGCAGGGTCGCTACATGCACCAAGAAATAAGACGGAAATTAACGCGTAAATGGAAAGCTTAGCCTGCAAGGCTGGTGTATACTCCATAAAGCTCTTCATGAGCTTGCTGCTCTTCTTCAAAACTGATTTCAAGATTTTTGTCTTTAGAGAAATCCTCAATTAGTTGGTTTAGTTCGGCAGAGACTTCATTCCCTTTCACCACCCGATCGGCATATTCGATACCCATCTTGATAAAGCCTTCGAAGTCTTTGCTTTTCAAAGGTGCTAAAATAGTGTCATCGATGTCCACCATCTTAACCTTGTTTAACAAATCGTCGCCAAAGGTATGGGAAAATCCATTGTTATAAATGCCAAATACTGTTTTGGTATCCTTAAAGAGCGGTTCGTTTTTGTAGGTCGTCTTTAGATACATTGGGATCAAGGAGGTCATCCAATCATTGCAATGCACGATATCCGGTGCCCAGCCTAACTTTTTAACGGTTTCAATGACACCTTTACAGAAAAAGATAGCACGCTCGTCATTATCCTCATAGAATCGCTGTTGCTTGTCGTGAAACACATGCTTTCGCTGAAAATAATCTTCATTATCAATAAAATATACCTGAAGCTTGGCATTTGGGATAGACGCCACTTTGATGATCAAGGGCTTTTCTTCTTCACCTACGGAAATGTTGATCCCTGAAAGCCTGACCACCTCGTGAAGTCTGTTTTTTCGCTCGTTGATCAATCCAAAACGAGGCACCAAAATCCGGATTTCCATCCCACGCTCCTGCATAGCTTGAGGGAGATTTCTGAGAAAATTGGCGACTTCGGAAGTTTGTAAGAATGGGTTGATTTCACTAGCAACGTAGAGGATACGTAGTTTGGACATGCTATAGGGATTTTAATGATCGTGATAAACAACGGGCACAAAGGTAAATAAAAAAAGCCTATCAGCATTGTATTTCTGGATATTAATCTAGTTTTGCCCCAATTTAGCCGTAATACTGCCTTGCCGTGAAGCTAATCCACACAGGGGCCGAATGGAATCCC
The DNA here is from genome assembly GCA_018336015.1 of Algoriphagus sp. Lineage (GTDB taxonomy): Bacteria > Bacteroidota > Bacteroidia > Cytophagales > Cyclobacteriaceae > Algoriphagus > Algoriphagus aquatilis. Next base: position 198,609 of record JAGXQZ010000051.1, read on the forward strand.
CACTGGCTCAGCCACCTCCAAAGTAATCGCCAAATCGGTTTTGTCCCAACCATGGGAGCATTGCATCAAGGTCATTTGGATCTTGTCCAGACCAGCAAATCGAAAATGGATGTAACGGTGGTTTCGATTTTTGTCAACCCTACTCAGTTTAATAATCTCAAGGATTTCGAAAAGTATCCCATCACACTCGATGCAGATTTGGAAAAATTGGAATCCATTGGGGTAGATTATGTTTTTCTACCATCAATAGAAACCATGTATCCTTCCCCGTCTTGCCTGACGTTAGATTTTGGGGACTTAGAGCGAGTTTTGGAAGGAAGGTTTAGACCAGGGCATTTTAATGGAGTCGGTATCATCGTCTCCAAACTGTTTCATATAATCAAGCCGCACATTGCTTTTTTTGGCCAAAAGGACTTGCAGCAGGTTGCCGTTATCAAAAGACTAGTGAAAGACCTTTCATTTGATATCCAATTGGAAACTGTCCTAACCCGGAGAGAAACTGACGGCCTAGCGATGTCTTCAAGGAATATGCGCTTGAATAACGAGGAGCGACAAAAGGCTTTACTTCTTTTCACCAGTTTGATCAAAGCAAAAAACCAGCTGATGGAAGGCCGACCTTGGTTATCAATTAAATCTGAAATAGAAAAGGAATTTGATCAAGTGGAGCTAGCTCGATTGGAGTATTTTGAATTGATACATCCAGATACATTTGAAATCAAGAATGATTTTGATCCGAATCAAAAATCCTCGATTTGTGTTGCTGCCTATATCGGTGAGGTGAGATTGATCGACAACTTGCCGATTATTCCCTAATTTCGCGGCCGAAAAACTAAACCAATGCAACTGCAAATCCTCAAATCCAAAATCCACCGGGTAAAAATCACTCAGGCAGAACTTCACTATGTGGGCTCCATCACCATAGATGAAGACCTGATGGATGCCGCACAGCTCCTCGAAAATGAAAAAGTACAGATCGTCAATATCAATAATGGAGAGCGACTTGAAACTTACGTCATCAAAGGAGCAAGAGGAAGCGGTCAAGTGTGCCTCAATGGCCCTGCTGCGAGAAAAGCTGCGGTAGGTGACATCGTGATCATCATCTCCTATGCAGGAATGACCCCTGAAGAAGCAAAACAGCATAAGCCTGTCTTGATTTTTCCGGACGAAAGAAATAAACTCATCTGATGCCCAATCCAAAGATCAAACAAAGTATCCAGGTAGTCATTTCTTTAGGAGTGGCTTTCTGGATTTTTTGGTTTTTATATAAGGATATTGAACTTGTGGAGCTCCAAACCCAATTAGCATCCAGCAACTGGTTTTGGATCTTTGGATCACTGACTATCGCTTGGATCGGATATTGGATCAGAGGCTGGCGATGGGCGCTTTTGATCCAAAAACAGGTAGGGGAACAACAAGTAAGCGGCAATAGAGCATACCATGCGGTGATGGTCGGCTATTTGGTAAACCTCCTCATTCCAAGGGCAGGTGAAGTTGCCCGATGCGGCGTATTGGCAAGAACGAACGGAATTTCTATCGGCCATCTGTTGGGTACCGTCATTTTGGAACGGACCATTGATTTGAGCTTTTTAGCCGGAACGATTTTTTTGGCATTTGTACTTGAAAGTAGTCTTTTCCTTTCTCTTGCTGGGGAGCTGATCGACGTTTCTTCTTTAGGGGAAAAAATCATCTCTTTACTACCGCTCTTTCTGGGTGGTATTTTGGTTTTTGTGCTTTTTCTATACGTGCTCTTTCGAAAATTCCGAGGAAATGGCCTAGTCAATAAACTTCAGCAGTTTTTCAGACAGCTTATTTCAGGAATTCAGACTATAGGGAAGCTTCAAAATCCGATTGGATTTTGGGTCAGCTCTCTAGTAATCTGGATTATCTACTTTTTGACTATGTATACTGTTTCCCAAGGGATCCAAAGTACTGCCACTTTGTCGGCTAGCCAAGTCCTTCTTGTGATGGTAATGGGAAGTATTGGCATGGTGGCACCTGTTCAAGGGGGAATCGGAACCTTTCATGCCTTGGTGGCCTACATTTTGATCCAGTTTGGAGTGTCAGAAACAGACGGAAAAATCTTTGCTGCCATCATCCATGGAACCCAAGTCATTCTTGTGATGCTTGTGGGCTTGGTTAGTTGGATAGTGATGGTAAAAATCCCGGTTTGGATTAAACCTGACAAGTCCTAACTTCGTATTCACACCCAGTTAAACACCTAATAAAATGATTATTCTAATTGTAGTCGTATTTGCAATTCTTGGATTTGTGGTAAGCAATAGATTGAAAAGCAAATTCAAACAATATTCTCAAACTGCTCTTCAGGCAAATTTATCCGGCGCAGAAATTGCAAAGTTGATGCTTGCTGATCACAATATTCACGATGTACAGGTCATTTGTGTCGAAGGTCAACTGACCGACCATTACAACCCTATGGACAGAACGGTTAACCTTTCTCCGGATGTATACTATGGCAGAAATGCTGCAGCTACCGCCGTGGCAGCTCACGAATGTGGACATGCAGTGCAGCATGCCACCTCCTACGTTTGGCTAAACTTTCGATCAGCGATGGTTCCGGTTCAAAACATCTCAGGTAAAATCCTAAACATAGTCTTAATAGCCTCTCTTTTCGGTGGATTTGCGTTGGGCTTGCCTTACCATTGGATTGGATACATTGTAGTAGGTTCTTATTCAGTAATGACGCTGTTTACATTAGTTACGCTGCCTGTAGAATTTGATGCTTCTAATAGAGCTTTGGCTTGGGTACAAAGTAGAAATGTGGTGACCAGACAAGAATATGACATGTCAAAGGATGCCTTGAAGTGGGCTGCGATGACCTATGTGGTCGCTGCATTAGCATCTTTGGTTACGCTAGCTTACTACATCTTTGTTTTCTTTGGAAATAGAGATTGATCAAAATCAAAATAAAATTCGGAAAGGGACAAGTTTTTGTCCCTTTTCTTTTTTTCGGCTATATTTTCCAACTTGAATCTAAACCCAAAATTTTACTACTCTTATGAACTTTCAATTGACTGAAGAGCACTTGGCTGTGCAAGAGGCAGCCAGGGAATTTGCCAAAGCAGAATTACTTCCAGGAGTCATAGACCGCGATACCGAAGCAAAATTCCCTTACGAACAAATCAAAAAAATGGGCGAACTCGGCTTCATGGGAATGATGGTTGACCCTAGGTATAATGGAGGCGGAATGGATACAATATCTTACGTGATTGCCATGGAAGAGCTTTCCAAAATCGACGCATCTGCCTCTGTGTCTATGTCTGTCAACAATTCCTTGGTCTGCTGGGGATTGGAGAAGTATGGAACCGAAGCCCAAAAGCAGAAATACCTGACCAAGCTTGCCACCGGCGAAGTGCTAGGCGCATTTTGCCTATCTGAACCAGAAGCTGGTTCGGATGCTACTTCACAGCGGACCAATGCGGAATGGAAAGGAGATCATTACCTGCTCAACGGCACCAAAAATTGGATTACCAATGGTTCTTCCGCAAGTATTTACCTAGTAATTGCGCAGACCGATGCCAGCAAAGGCCATAAAGGTATTTCTGTCTTTATTGTAGAAAAAGGTTGGGATGGCTTTGTAATTGGTAAAAAAGAGGATAAACTGGGAATCAGAGGTTCTGATACACATTCCTTGATGTTTACCGATGTGAAAGTACCCTCGGAAAACCGAATTGGAGAGGAAGGGTTTGGATTTACCTTCGCGATGGAGACGCTCAACGGTGGTCGAATAGGAATCGCAGCACAAGCGCTCGGAATCGCATCAGGCGCCTATGAATTGGCTTTAGCCTATTCAAAAGAAAGAAAGGCTTTTGGCAAACCTATCAGTCAACATCAGGCCATTCAGTTCAAATTGGCAGATATGGCTACTCAAATCGAAGCTGCCAGACTTTTGGTCTACAAAGCAGCCTGGCTCAAAGATCAGGGGGAAGATTATGCCCACGCATCTGCTATGGCTAAACTATATGCCTCTGAAGTAGCGATGAATGTGACAGTAGAGGCGGTACAGGTACATGGGGGCTATGGTTATGTGAAAGAATACCATGTAGAACGCCTCATGAGAGATGCTAAAATTACCCAGATTTACGAAGGCACCTCAGAAATTCAACGAATCGTTATCTCCAGAGGAATATTGAAATAATACACTACTTAGCACAGAAAAAGGGTATAGATGCAAATTTTTATACCCTTTTTCTTCTTTTTAGACTTATTTTCTAGAATAGTTTATGTACTAACTAGGTTTAAGTTATATTTTTGAAGTTCATTTTTATAGATATTTCATGGATTACTACAATAAAGTCATCGAGTCTGTTCACGTAAGATTTTTGAGAGGCAACAATTTTAAGATTGATAAGCCTGTTTCAATTTCTAATTACGAAGAAAATGAAAACGCCTTGGTTCTACTTCACCATGGTACGCTAAAGTTTGGCGAAGACCAGGAGTTGATTAATGAAGGCGAAGTACTTTTTTTACCAAAGGGTCGCAAAACATCGCTCACGTTTGGTTCAGGCAGCAAGAGACAGGAATTGACCTTGGAAAAATTCATTGAATCCAAAAGAAAATATCTTCAAAGTATCAGTTACAAGGAAATAAATGCCTCAGAGGAGGATTGTATTTCCATGATACACTTTGAATCCAAGGTTTTTGATGTGGTCAATTTCTTTAACTCTTTGGATATCCCGCCTTTCATCATCCGCTTCAATGATCGAATAGCCACCTTAATGGAGGATTTGATGAAAGAACTGGAACTCTCCAACATTGGTAAAGAGAGAGCCTTGAAAGCGCTCACAGAGGTACTTGTCATAGAATTGTTGCGGCATATTCTAAAAAACAGACTTTTCACCGAGGAGCTTTCTACTAACTCCACCTATTTCAAAGATCCAAGGTTGATCGACTTGTTCAACTTTATCAAAACCAATATCGGGGGCGATCTTTCAAACAAGATTCTAGCCAAGGTGGCAAATGTTTCGGAGGACTATGTGGGACAATATTTCAAAATGCTCACCGGCATCAATCCTCAAGATTACATTGAATATCAGCGGATGGAAGCAGCAGTTGAGCTTTTGAGAACGACCAAAAAATCCATCCGTGATATCGGTAAAGAGGTGGGCTACAAAGACACTGCTTACTTTTGCCGCCGTTTCAAAATGATGTACGGGGTACCTGCAGGTAAAATGCGTCGAAGGGAATCTCTAATTAATGTTCAGTAACTGATTATACCATCGCTTAGCTTTCAAGACCTCGGCCAAAAACCCGGGGTCTTTTTCTATCGCATTACCCAACACCACTAAATCAGCTCCTGCATCAAAAGCTTTTTTCACTTTTTCAAGCGAATCCAAACCTCCACCCACAATCAAGGGGCTTTTGACAGTCTTTTTTACAGTTTGTATCACTGAATTCGAAACAGGTGCTTTTGCACCACTTCCGGCTTCGAGATAGAAATACTTCAGGCCAAGGTATTTCCCAGCCAATGCGATCAATCTGATTCGATCTTCTTCCGAATTCAAAAGTGGGAGTGTGTTGCTGGCTTTGTGCACACTGAGTATCTCTCCTTCATTGACAAGAAGGTAGCCCGTGGGAAGTATTTCAAGTCCAAGATGCTCAATGGCCCTAGCTCCTTCTACCTGCTGGGTAATGAGATACTCTGGATTGGTCCCTGAAATAAGGGAAAGGAACAATATCCCGTCGGCATGTTCAGATACCTGATCCTTGGAGCCTGGAAATATACAGATGGGAATTTTTCCCGAGAGGGCTTTCAGTGATCGGATGGTAAAGTCAAGAGCTTCAGCATTTCCGCTGCTTCCACCTACCAAAATCAAATCCAATCCAGAATTTTCAATCCATTCCAACTGTGGGGATTCTTGGTATTTCTCAGGATCTACGAGCCAAGCCAAGCCTTTTTGACCTGATTTAGAAAGTCCTTTCAGGAGTTTATTTATCCTTTTCAACTGCTTGTTGCTCAGTATTTCCTGAAAAAAGCTCGTTGTAGATTTTATCTTTTGCCAAAGCAAGACCAAGGATAAGTAAGCGTTGCGTCACAGTTGGCCAAAAAGAAGAAGATTTTGGTTTGGTTAAGCGGTTTTTCAGCTCATCATTGAGCAAACCTTCCTTTTCTAATACTTCCAGTGCCTTCTCTGTATTCTTTACTTTCTTTTTACGGGTCGCTTTTAAGATCCCATAAGCGATCACAGCACCGACTGCCACTGCAGCACCGACTTTTAGCCAGTCTTGAGAATCTTTTTTAAGCAAATCGAGCTGCTTGGTAAGCGTTTGTTCGAGTTCTTCCGACTTTTTTTCTAATTCCTTACTCATCTTCTTTATCCCGTTTTGCGCTGAAAATAAAATTCTTCAAAGAAGAATTGATTTGATCTTGAATGCCGTGAGAATCTCTGGTTAAATAAAGAATAAGCACGATCAACAAATACATCAAAGCCACGATCAAAAATCCCAAATATGGACTCTGAGTAACTTGACTGATGAAAAATGCTAACGAAAGCGATAGAAACAAAAACACCAACAAAGTCAGCGCTCCCATAATCATCAATAGAATTAATCTGGAAAGAATCCCGACAAATTCATCCTGGATCTCACTTTTGATCAGTTGGATTCTGGTTTCTACAATACTCTTGATCGTCTGTACAATTTCCCCAAGATTCAGCATGCGTTTGGCTTTTTACGGGATTTAATCTTCTTAAAATGATAATCGAATATAGGCTAAAACCAAGGATCAAAAAAATCGCTTGGGTTATTACTCTTGCTCCTCCTGATAAAATTTATAGCGAAGCACTAGCTCCAAAGCCATCAAAATTGCCTGATTGACGGGATATTGGTTGGTCAGAGCTTCGTCTATATCCTTGATCCGAGTATAGTAGGCTGGTGCAAGTGGAATCTGCATATCTGAATTGATCCGCTCAGTCACGGATTGAAATGCCGCTTCTTTTTCAGTTTTCAAAATCTTACAGGTGATCAGTTCCCTTAGCCCAGTCTTGTTATTTTTCCTCGCAGAAGCTCCAAAGAGTCGACAAATCAATCCTCTCTTTGCATAATTCCCACAAAAGCCCTTGGTGTCGTCCGCTGAATTGGATCGATAGACCACACAGATACCTGGGCTTTCCTGATTGGCTAGTTTGTTTGCAAGATCATCTGCGATGCCCTTTTCATACAGATCAAAAGCCAAAGGCAAAAATTCCAGAGGAGAAGCAGGAACCTCAGGATTGGCACAGCAAAATCCACAACCTGAAAGGCAGCCCATTCCAGCCTCCTCATGAAATTGCTTGGATTCTTGCTCAAGCTCTTGGAAGATTGCCTCCACCGCTTTGGACTTTTCTAAAAGATTCATCGATCTGGTTTTTTCCAATACAAAAATAGCTTAGCCAAACTGGAATCTGGCCAGATCAGAAAATGATTTTTTATTGTTGATTCCCAATGTTTTACAGGGAAAAAAGCTTGGTTTTTCGCCATTCCTTCGAAAGATTCGTTTTCTTACAAGATCAATTTCAGAGAATATGAGCCACATCGATGAGAAAAAATCGGAAGAAAGAATCCGAAGAGCTTTTAAGGAGCGTGACTGGAGTGAAATCAAGAGCGCTGATTCTTGGGCAATTTTTAAAGTAATGTCAGAATTTGTGGAGGGCTTCGAAAAACTGGCCAAAATAGGTCCTTGCGTGACCATCTTTGGATCGGCTCGGACCCCGAGAGACCACCACTATTATAAGACTGCAGAAGAAATAGCTGCAAAACTTGTACAGCATGGCTATGGTGTCATTACTGGTGGTGGACCGGGTATCATGGAAGCTGGTAACAAAGGCGCTTATTCTCAGGGGGGAAAATCTGTGGGCCTGAATATCCATTTGCCTTTTGAGCAATTCAATAACATTTATATAGACCGCGACAAGCTGTTGACCTTTGACTACTTTTTCGTCAGAAAGGTCATGTTTATCCGATACTCGCAGGGCTTCGTGGTATTACCCGGCGGCTTTGGCACTTTGGATGAATTCTTTGAAGCCTTGACACTCATCCAAACCAACAAAATCGGAAGATTCCCGATTGTGCTCGTGGGCAGAGATTACTGGACCGGCCTGGTGGACTGGATCAAGTCAACCCTACTGAGAGGGGATCCGAACTACATCAGCGAATCTGATTTGGATCTGTTTTGCATCGTGGATGACGCCACCGAGGCACTAAAAGTCATCGATGAGTTTTACAGCAAATACCTCTTGAGTCCCAACTTCTAAAAACACAAAACCCGCTTCATCAGCGGGTTTTTTAATTTTTTAGGAAACCTTGAGTCTAAGCTCACCATGTCGCTTGACCACTTTGAGTTCAAAATGCTGATTGATGAAAGCCTTACAGTGATTTTCTGCCCACTCGGCGCGAGTCTCTGTATCATATAAGAGTGTCATTCGAAGTAGGGTTTTCACATATTGCTCATGCTGCCCCAATTGTTGCACATAGGTAATGAGCGCCTGAGACCAGTCCTCCTGAAATTTTTCGAAATGTGTGCGTCCGTCAAAAAGAAGCTCAAGCTGATTGTCACGGTGCTTGTATCGGTAGATACCACAAAGCTGTCGATAGATCATTCGCACTCGCTCTCTTGGAAAATCGACCGTATCCAAAATCAAGGCATAGGTCTGATCCATCAAGCGAAGTGGATTGTACAAAAAAGTGTAAGAACGCTTCAGTTCAAAAACCATCCGATCCACCAATTCCTCTTCCAAGGCTGATTGTGCCTGTCTGAGGATGTAATTTTTGTCCAGTGGAAATAGCTTCTCGATCATTAGTGCCTGAATGTGTGTCAAAAATAAAATTTATCTGGCGGAAAAACATACAAACGGGAAAAGACCTTTTCAGGCTTTCCCCGTTTTTTCAATTTTTTTACCAATTCTGGAGAGTCAATACTTCGGTCTACCGTCTTCGGTCTTCCTAATCACTCAAACATCTCCTCAATCAACTCGGTGTAAAATTCTTTGATTGATTTGCCGGTTGCTTTGACTTGCTGCGAAATCAAGCTGGTTTCGGTCTGTCCGGGTACGGTGTTGATCTCAATAAAGTAAAATTTCCCCGTTTCATGTTGGAGAAAATAATCGATTCTCACCGCGCCTTTGCAGTTGAGTTTTTCATACACCTTGGTCACAATTCTACCGACTCGCTCGACTTCTTCCTCGGCCATTCTTCCGGGAGTAATTTCCTCACAGACACCGGGGACGTACTTCGCTTCGTAGTCAAAAAACTCCTTGCTGCTCACAATCTCCGTAGCCGGAAGCACGGTGATTTTTCCTTTCCCCTTGAAAATCCCGATCGAAAATTCTCTGCCTGACACAAACTCTTCCACGAGTACTTGCTTGTCTTCAGCGAAGGCCTTTTCCAAAGCTTCGGCCAATTCCTCCCAAGTTTTCACCTTACTCATCCCGATGGAGCTTCCACCGTTGTTGGGTTTGATAAAGAGAGGCAGCGTGAGTTCAGATTGAATTTTGGATACGTTTTCAGCTACATTTTCAAAAAGCTGAATCGAGCGAGCCACGTTGAGTTCGGGAATATCCTGAACGATGGCCTTTGTATAGCCTTTATTCATCGTAATGGCAGAAGTTAGCTGATCGCAAGTCGTGTAAGGAATTCCCAACATATCGAAATAGCCGGCCAATTTTCCGTCTTCTCCCGGTGAACCGTGAAGAATGTTAAAAACCCCGTCAAATTTGATTTTTTCGTCCCCAATGGAAATACTAAAATCGTTCAGGTCTACTGGAATTTTTTCTCCGGAAGAACAGATAAAATGCCAATCCCCCGGATACACTAAAATTTTATAGACATCGAAGCGGTCCCGATCGATGGTCTTTTCGACGACAGCGGCACTTTTGAGGGAGATGACGGACTCCCCGGTAAAACCTCCGGTGACCAAGGCAATTTTCTTCTTCATGGTGGGGAAAAATCTGGTTTACGAAATAGCTAATTTTCCGTTTACCCTCCAAAGGTTTCAAATCCCTTAGATGGTTTTATATATTCGCCTTCGTTTCATTCAAGAATTTTACCCAAAATCAGTGGATATGATTAAAAGTTGGAAAGTGCTGAGCCTAGCCTGGATCGCGATGATCGGAATGGCCCTCAGCGTGCAGGCGCAAAGCGTGAAAAAAGTAACTCTGGAGGATGTCTTCAAAAAAGGCACCTTCAACCAAAAATCCGTCTACGGCATCAACTGGATGAAAGACGGGCAGTTTTACAGTTCGCTCGTGCAGCGTGGTGGAGCATCGGCTGTGGTCAAAATCAACCTAGCCACCGGTGAGGAAGCAGGAGTATTGCTGGATGGAGCCAAGCTTGGGCTAAACTTTTCAAGCTATTCCTTCAACGCCGATGAGTCCAAGGCACTCATAGCAACGGATGTGGAATCTATCTATCGCCGCTCTTCCAAAGGCATTTTCTACGTGGTAGAAATGGCCTCCGGCCAGAAGCAACAGCTGATGAACGGAGAAAAAATCTCCTACGCTACCCTATCCCCAGACAATGACAAGGTAGCTTTTGTCAAAGACAACAACCTCTATGTGATTGAGTTGGCAACAAACAAGCTCACGCAAATCACACGAGATGGCGAGTGGAATAAGGTCATCAACGGTGCTGCAGACTGGGTATATGAAGAGGAATTTTCCATGGCTCAAGCTTTCAAGTGGTCACCTGATGGAAAAAAGATTGCCTTCATTCGATTTGACGAAACCCAAGTTCCTGAGTTCAACATGCAGACTTGGGGCCCGCTTTATCCTCAGGATTACAAGTTCAAGTATCCTAAAGCAGGCGAGAAAAACTCCCTCGTGAGTATCCATGTGTATGATTTGGCGACTGCAAAAACGCAAAAGATGGACGCAGGCACCGAAACCGATATCTACCTGCCTAGAATCTACTGGACTAAGGATGCGAATACCTTGGCCTTTATCCGAATGAATAGACTTCAGAATCAGCTGGATATTTTTCATGCCAACGCTACTTCAGGCGAGAGTAAGTTGATCATCTCTGAAACTGCCAAAACCTACGTGGACCTTGACTACAACGATGACCTGCAATACCTCAGCGACGGTAAGACCTTTATCCGTACTTCCGAACAGGACGGCTACAAGCACATCTACCATCACAATTTGGATGGAAGTCTGATCCGTCAGATTACTTCTGGGAATTGGGAAGTGAGCTCCATGGTAGGCGTAGATGAGAAAGCCAAAAAACTCTATTTCATCTCGACAGAGTCCTCTCCACTTGAGCGGAATTTTTATGTGATCAATCTGGATGGCAAAGGCAAGAAAGTGCTCACTCCTGCCAAAGGCACTCATACGATCAACATGAGCCCTGATTACAAGTTCTTCATCGATTACTATACTACAGCTGATACGCCGGTAAAAGTGACGTTGAACGATGCAGCAGGAAAAGAATTGAAAGTCCTCGAGGACAATCAGGCCTTGAAGGAGCGTTTGGCAGGTTTTGCCTTGGGGAAAAAGGAATTTTTCACCTTCCCAACTGTGGATGGTACGCAGCTCAATGGCTACATCATCAAGCCGGCTGACTTTGATCCAAACAAAAAATATCCGGTGCTGATGTATGTCTACGGCGGTCCGGGTTCGCAAAATGTATTGAATTCGTGGGGAGGAACCCGCGACTTCTGGCATCAGCAATTGGCTGCGGAAGGGATCATCGTGGCCTGTGTGGACAATCGTGGCACTGGCGCACGTGGCCGTGACTTCAAGCATTCTACCTATGCCAACTTGGGCAAACTGGAAACCATTGATCAGATCGAGGGGGCGAAGTATTTTGCGAAAATGCCATTTGTCGATCCTTCCCGGATCGGAATCTGGGGATGGTCTTATGGAGGCTACATGTCTTCGCTTTCCCTAATGATCGGAAATGACGTGTTTAAGACTGCTATCGCAGTAGCGCCGGTCACCACCTGGAGGTATTATGACACGATCTACACCGAGCGCTACCTTCAGACTCCCCAACTCAATCCTTCTGGATATGATGATAACAGCCCAATCACCCATGTGAACAAGCTGAAAGGAAATTTGCTTTTGATCCATGGAACCGGCGATGACAACGTGCACTTCCAAAATGCGGTCGATCTCACCAATGCCCTGATAGCGGCAGACAAGCAGTTTGAATCCTTCTACTATCCCAACAGAAACCACGGAATCTACGGCGGCAACACCACGTGGCATTTGTACACGATGATGACTGATTTCTTGAAGAGAAAGCTGTAAAAAACTGAAAACCAATTAAAAAGCCGCAGGAATAAAATTCTTGCGGCTTTTTATTCGATTTTGATCTGATCCAGATAGAATTTCATTCGACTGTGATCTCGTTCCAAAAAGTCGATTTTGTCTATTCGATCTTCTTTGTGGTTGTAGAAAACCTCTACGTACTCATTTTCCAGCAAATACAGATTGACCTTGTGGCGGTAGTAGCGAATGCCCACGACAAAAGTCCCTTCCAAATAGAGGGTTTTGATCTTTTGATACAAAGGCAATTGGCTGAATTCTTCCCGACTCACGATTCTGATTTTTCTATCAAGACCGAAAAGTAAGCAAAAGGGTTATTTTTTCTTTTGAGAAGATCCACTCCATGAAAAAGAAAAAGCCCTCCGAAGTTCGAAGGGCGTGGGATGATGCTCAACTTTTTCCTTAATGAGCTACGGTCTGAAAGTCTTTGATCGCCTCGCTGAAGTCCAGCACTTCTGTATGCCTCAAGACTCCAGCTATAATGCTTGAACCGGCCGCAGAACGGTATCCTCCGGCACAATGAACCAAAACGGCCTTGCCTGTAGGAATCTCACTTGCTCTTTCTCTCAGTTCCTGAAGTGGAATATTCAATGCCTCTTCGAAAATTGGAGCAGTTGCATGCTCGTCACGGCTACGAATATCCACGATGGTATAGGCATCTGGATTGGCTTTGAAAGCTTCGACATCGAATGAGGTTCCTGTTTCAGTCATCCCGGCAGGATTGACCACTGCTCCATGAATGAGTTGCTCGTATCCGATTTTAGCTGCTTTGTATATGAGGACTTCAAGCTCAGAAGTAGAGTCAGCCACGAGGAAGAATTTTTCCTCAGGACCTACAATTGATCCCAACCACGTCTCAAACTTGCCCCCATTCATGATATTGATGGCCCCGGGGATATGTCCTTTGGCGAACTGATTTTGCTTTCTGGTGTCGATGACCAAAGCACCCGCAGGAAGTGTAGCACCCTCAGGCCAAATGCTCACCTGAGAAATAGACCTCTGATAAGAAGGAGCCCCTTTTTTGTTCATATCCACATCGTAACCAAAGTACTTTGGAATGTACGGCTGACCCTGAAGCAAGGAGTCCATGAAAGTCTTTTCGTCCAAATCTGAGAAAGCCCAGTTGGTGGCACGTTGCTCTCCAATGGTGGACTGACGGGCATCGCTTAGGTTTTTGCCACAAAGTGACCCCGCTCCGTGTGCGGGAAAAACCAGCACATCATCGGACAAAGGCTTCAATTTATTCTGTACCGTATGGTACATCATTCTCGCAAGCTCCTCTCGCTGCGCAGTCATGTTTCCTGCCTTTTCTCTCAGGTCAGGACGGCCTACATCTCCAATGAACAAGGTGTCTCCGGAAAATAAGGCATGATCTTTTCCATTTTCATCCTTCAACAAGATGCTGATCGAATCCGGTGAGTGGCCGGGTGTTTGAATGGAATGAAGTGTCACATTACCAAGGAAAAAAGAATCTCCCTCATCAAATCCCTTGTGAGGATATTCAGCTCCTACCAATTTGGATACATAGATCGTAGATTCTTCATTTTTGTGAAATTCCAAGTGTGAACTCACAAAATCTGCATGGGGGTGAGTCTCGATGACAGCAACGATTTGTGCGCTGTTTGCCTCCGCAAAATCGTAGTATTGCTGAGGATTGCGTCCCGGATCTATCAGGGCTACTTTTCCCTCAGATAATATTGCATAACTCGCATGAGCCAAGCCTTCGTCATAAAACTGTTGAATATCCATGATTGTGTTGTTTATCAATTTTGATGAGGCAAAGATAAAACATGACAAAAATCAGTTTTGGTGATGTTGATCACTTTCGGGAAAAAGTCTCATCAAATCCTTTTTATTTGAAAATGAATCATTGAGCTTGTAAACTTGAATCATTCAAAACAAATTCCCTTGGATCAAAAATTTCTTTCCCCTCGGTTTTTCTTTTGGGTTACGCTGACTCTACTCACCTTTTTGGGAAGCTGCAAATCCAAGAAAAAACTCGCTGAGGAGTCACCTGCATTCACAGTCATTCAGACCGCCAAGTCTTACCGAGGCACGCCTTACCGCTATGGAGGCACGACCAAGGCTGGGATAGACTGTTCTGCTTTGGTGTACCATTCTTTTTACTCAATTGGGATTTCTCTTCCCAGGAGGTCAGAGGATCAAAGCAAATTGGGTGAAAAAGTACCCTTAACCCAAGTCAAGCCGGGGGATGTGCTGTTTTTTGCCACAGGCAGAAAAAGAAATGAAGTCTCCCACTCGGGAATAGTCACTGAAGTGGAAAAGGGCGACGTGAGATTTATCCACTCCTCCACTTCTTTGGGAGTTACAGAGGATTTCCTTAGCTCGGAGTATTGGTCTAAGGCTTTTCTTTTTGCTAAGCGCATCTTGGAATAAAAAAGGGAGCACCGAAGCGCTCCCCGTTACCCAGCAAAAAAATTAACTTTTAAAACTTTTGCGAACCATTAGGCTGGAGTATATACCTGAAGGTATAATGCGCACTTGGTGTCGTCATTGGATTGATCTGAGCTACAGGTGGATTACCTTTGTAATAGCTCATTATTTCCATTTTCACATAGTTTCCTTTTGAGGTCTTGAACAAAAGAATTCTTCCGGGAATAGGAGTCACGGTGAAGGTGGCAGAATTGTAATTATACCAACCAGCGCCACTGCCGGTGGGTATTGCAAAAGTGGTAGGTGTATCCGTGGCAAACTGGGCAGAAGCAGGTACTTCTTTCAATTCTTCAAAGATGCCGTTAGCCAAAGCAGCCGTCACATTTTTTGCACTGTTGACTCGGATGGTGGTGCCTTTGAAAGCAATGTCCCAATCCTGAGCTTCTGTCACGATAGATTGCGTCTCCAAGCTGAAGAAAATGAAAGGTCTTGCCTGAGTCACTTGACCTGTGGTACGATCGATGACATCATTTGGAGCTGCCAGGTCTTGAATCAAGGTCGCTTCCAGGGGAATAACTGGCTCTGGAGTGTCATCATTGCCACAGGAAAGCAGGGTAAACGACAGGAGAAAGAATAGAACTGAATAAACGGTAGTTTTCATAGTAAATTAAGAGTTATTGGATTAGTTGATAAGATTTGCAAATGGAATTCTGGTCCCAAGGAAAAGCACTCTTCCGGGATTGTTGGGTTGGGCTGGAGTGAGGGTATTCAGAAGGTTGGTAGCACCTGCCTCGAAGAAAAGCCCATTGGAAAAGGTCTTGGTAGCCGTGAGGTTGACGCTAAGCCATCCCGAAGCATATTCAGAAGGATCGTCCAAAATCAGGTTGCCATTGAGATCGGCGAAACCAAACTTTCCCCTGTAAATTCCCCGAAGTGACCAATCAATTCCCGTGATAGGTTCAGAGTAGTTGATTTTCACATTTCCGCTATGTCGGCTTCTGTTAAACAATCCGCCGTAATCCGAGCGGGTAACCCGAGAGGTGATGTTCTGAGCATTTCGCTTAAATAGCTCTCCGGCATCGATGCGATCGAGAACTTGGGTATCTCTGGTATCGAGAAAAGCATAACCGACACTGACCCGCAGCGTATTGGAAAGCGTCATGGAGAGATCTGCCTCCACACCTTGGGTGATGACACTACGGACATTGAAGTAGGAGAAGGCATTTTGGCCGGTCACCAACTGGGCAATTGGGGCAGTCTCAATGAGATTTTCGATTTGGTTTCGATAGGCATTGACTACGAGGAGTGCTTTGGCAGATGGGTTCCAGCGAAAACCGGTGTTGAGCGCCCAAGAACTTTCTGCCTGAAGATTGCCCAATGTTTCTGGCTCAATCAACACTCTAGCTACCAAGCCTTCCTGCTGGAGACGAGCTATCCCTTCCTCGGCGAGATTGGCTCCGAAGACATAATAGCCCGATGCTGCATTGTTGAAATTGAGCAGCATCTGTCGAAAATCGGGGGCCTTAAATCCGGCTCCTAGGGAAGCTTGCCAACTGAATTTGTCCGAGAACTTGAATTGCCCCGCAACCTTTGGACTGAGTCTTCCTCCAAACTGACTGTGCAGATCTCCCCTCAACCCGGTGACAATATTGATTTTCGGACTTGGGTCCCATTGGTGCTGAACAAAAAAGTATCCGGCATCAAATCGGTTGACTTCATCATAGCGAGTGGCCTCTACTGTTTCGAGCAAGTGGCCCACTCCGAGGGTGAATAAATTTTTACTGTCCAATTGGAAGTCGGTCTGCTGCTCAGTCCGATGATAGAACTGGCGAAATTCCTGAAAATCAAAGCTTGTCCCATCGGCCATAAATCGGGTATCCGACTCGGTTGAAAATTGGGAACTCATCCCGCGAAGGGTAAAGAGCCATTTTTCAGAAGGCTTGAATCTAAGGGTTGGATTAAGGTTGAAATCCCTGCGGAAATTCTCCATACCCAATAAGGTTTCGGAGACTCCGGATTGCATCTGACCTGAAGATGTCTCCAGATAGCCTCTGGAAAAGAGACTGAGCTCCCACTTTGGAGAGAAAGCCCGAGTTACTTTCAGTTGGGCAGTTTGAGCAGCAAATGGATTTTGGGTTTGACCTACCGTCTCCGGTGTGAGATCAAATCCCTCACTTCGGAGGTAATCATACATTCCGGAGACCCGCCATTTTTCGGAATTAAACCCAAGCTCTGCGTAGGGATTCCAGGTGTTAAAGGAACGGTGACGAAGGCCTAAATCGACTTTCTTGGTTTCCTTATTGGCCTTAGTGATGATATTCACCACACCTGCCATGGCTTCACTTCCATAGATCGCACTGGAAGGCCCTCGGAGGATTTCTATCCGCTCAATATTTGACACAGCAATCCGATCCAGGTCAAAGGTGCCGGCTGTCCTGCCGATCAGAGGCTCCCCGTCCAGCAGGATCAAAATGTAATCCGAATCTAACCCTTGCATCTGCAAGCCTGCGCCATGATCTGAGCTGATCTGCAGACCAGTCTGCTCACGAAGTACTTCGGAAAGTCTCAATCCTCCCGTCTCCTGCACTTGTTCGGAGGTCAAAACGGTCACGGGAAGCGGCAAGTCCTCCACCGTCCGATCCGTCCGAGTAGCTGCGACGACTACCTCTTGCAGGGCTCCGGTTTTTTCTTTGAGAATAATCTCTTCCAATCTACCCCACTCCTGCCATGTGAACCGATGCGAATCAAAACCCATAGCAAATACTATAACCGACTTACCGGATGGTAATTCTGCCTCCAATTCACCGGTTAAACTAACTTGAAATGGCTTCAATCCATCCACCTGAATCACCGCGTGGGCAATGGGATTTCCTGATGAGTCGAGAATTCTTTTTCTGCCGTCTTGTGCCCAAGCCGAACAACAAGCAAGAAGGGAGAATGGGAAAATGATTTTAATTAGACTAATTCTAAACATTGGTTTAAAATTTTTGCGGAGGTTTCCCCCCGCAAGTGGGATTAAGACAAACTATCGAGGAGGGCTTTCCATTCTGGCTTTTGCGGGATTCCAGGCTTACGAAGTCCAAAGAACTGTACGACCATTTCCCCCGAATGATCAAAAAGTTCCAATGCAGACACCAAACCTTCGGTGGTGTTTTTGTGCACTACATAAGCAGAAGCCACTTCTGCTTCATTCAAGTGCAGGTTAAATTCCGGATCCATCACATTCAGCCAATCGCCTAGCTGTCGGATCGTTTTCACTTTCCCTTGATGGATCTGAATGTTTCCTTTATTGCCCGCAAAAATCATGATCGGCAGTTGTGTGGAGGAAGCTACTTCCAATACTTTTCTTGCAGACAGCCGATCTACCTCATAGGCCCACTTGTCATCGATCCATTTGACAGCATCCAGTCGATTGAGCTTGTATTTTCTAAGCATGCCAAAGAAATCGTGGGTGTCTTTCATGTTTTCCCAATCCTGAGAAAAGGCTGAAAAATCCAGCTCTTTTCTGGTAGAGTAGACAGGTGCCTCAAATTTCTCAAGGTCGATCTGTGAGTTTTGATTTTCATCTCTGAATGATTGGAGAAAATGCTCCGCAGCTTCATAGTCAGATGACTCTTGTAAAAACACTTTCAGTACCGCATTTCCTTCCTTGTCAAAATACTGAAGGCTCGACTGTGGCCCTGAGGCGGTCTCATTGGACACTGCAAAACCAAATTTCCAGGCGCTGAAGAAGATCCGCTGCTCAATTGGCCCGATGACGGTAGCAATCTGATTAGGTGAAGCGCCCATCAAATCGATCTTTTGAAAAGTCCCCTTGTGCTCCAACACACAGCCTTCATTTCGGGTCAAGGCCATCACTTTTCCAAGTTTTGGGAAATCCAAAACCTGATTGGCAAAGTCAGAATTTAGACGAACAACCTGTTCGCCGATTCCTGTTGCTAGCAATTCAGCCTCAGAGACACCCAATTTTTTGGCAGCGTCACGGATTCGGAGTTGAGGTTGGGACACTTTCAGCTCATGCCATGCGGCCTTAAGTGCAGAAGATGTTTCAAAAAGAGTTTCCATATCAAGCTTGTTTAATAAGTTGTTTTTGAAAAGAGGGTTTGCTGGTGGACACGATCAATCCAC
The DNA here is from genome assembly GCA_018336015.1 of Algoriphagus sp. Classification (GTDB taxonomy): domain Bacteria; phylum Bacteroidota; class Bacteroidia; order Cytophagales; family Cyclobacteriaceae; genus Algoriphagus; species Algoriphagus aquatilis. Next base: position 217,391 of record JAGXQZ010000051.1, read on the forward strand.
CATGGTGCGGATGCTGTAGGATCTGGATCGGGTAATCAAATACTTGGTGAAGGGTCTTTTCCTGAAGAACCTCTTGGACAGGACCACAACTGGTGATCATGCCGTTTTTGAGCAGGGCGATCCGATCAGCATATTGAGCAGCGAGGTTAAGCTCATGGAGAATGATCAAGACGCCGATGTTTCGCTGGGTGAGTTGGCGTAGGATACTCAGGACTCCATGCTGCTGTGCTATGTCTAGACTAGATGTAGGCTCATCGAGAAGGAGGTACCGGGGGAAAGGTTTTTGTTCCCAAATCTGAACCAATACTCTGGCTAGTTGTACCCGTTGCTTTTCACCTCCGGAGAGGTGTTGGAAATTGGAATTTTTCAAATGAAGCGTATGGGTAGCCTCCATGACCTCCTCTACCAGCTTAGCCGGATTTTTGGATTGGGTGCTGAAAAGACCGAGCTCGACTACTTCCTGAGCAGAAAATGGAAAGTTGACTGCCGAATGCTGAGGCATGACCGCCCTTATCTCGGCAAGTTTCTTTGAGTTGAGATTTCCAACAGGCAAACCATTGTAATCTACATCTCCATGCTTACAGGATATTTCTCCTGAAAGGATCTTGAACAAGGTGGATTTACCTGCTCCATTAGGACCAAGGACAGCCAAGATCTCCCCTGCCTGAAGGGTCAGGCTGATCCGGTCAACCACTGGTCTTTTTTGAATACAAAAGTGAATACGACTTGCTTGTAGCATTAGCGTTTTGGTTTGTTTAGGTTGAAAATGAGCCAAATGAAAAAGGGAGCACCAATCAAGGCCGTCACCACACCGATGGGCATCTCTGCCGGAATCACGATTAACCGAGCAATCAGGTCTGCAACATTCATCAAAATGGCCCCTAACAAAAATGCCCCCGGCAACACGAGCCTGTGATCGGCACCAAAGCCGATTCGGATCAAGTGTGGCACAATGAGACCGATAAATCCAATCATCCCTGCCAAAGAAACACCCACACCCACGATGAGGGCAGTAGTAATGAGTAGTTTGATTTTTATCTGTTTTACATTCACACCCATGTGGAAAGCCTCGTGCTCTCCAAGAGCAAGTGCATTCAGCGCTCGGTAGTCTCGAAGTAAGAAAAGGCTAGGTATTAAGATGAGTAGTAAGGCGGTAGGCACCTTGGTCCAAGAAGCACCTCCCAAATCCCCAAGGCTCCAAAAGGTGAAACTTCTAAGTGCCGCATCGTCGGCATAGAACAGCGTCAACCCAATCAGCGCACCAGCCAGTGCATTGATCGCTACGCCTGCGAGGATCAATGTGGAAGTTTCCGTTTTCCCCTGTGATCGGCTCAATCGGTACACAGCAGCCACATGAATTAGACCTCCTGCAAAAGCAAACAACGGCAAGCCGAATGCACTCATGGTCTTCCATAATCCTGTAGATCCTGCGATCAGCACCAGGTAAATGACTGCGAAAAGTGCACTGCCACTGCTGACGCCGATCAACCCCGGCTCAACGAGTGGGTTTCTGAACATACCTTGTAAAGAAGCACCCGCCACACCCAATCCTCCACCGATCAAGGTTGCAAAAACAATACGAGGCAGACGAATCTGAAGCAGCACATTGACTTGCTGACTTTCAGCAGCTACTCCTTGGACACCCAAACCATCCAAAATGGCACCCAAGAGTTGGGAAAACGGGATCTGATAGGCTCCCAAACTAAGAGAGACTAACCCCAATACACCCAGTATGGCCAGCAGTCCGGCAATAATCAGGTTTTGGGCCCGTGTTTTTGAATAGGGATGAGTGGTCCACATGGCAATTAAGGTCTTGCTGCTTTTGCCAATTCAAGGGCAGCCTTACCCACTCTTGGGCCAAAGCCTGATAAGTAATGGCCATCAAAACTGAGGATGTGGCCGTTTTTAAAAGCCGGAGTTTCTGATAGGCCTTTCACTTGGGCCAGACCCTCCTTTCCACCTAGGCTTTCGATTCCTGAGTCAAAAAAGACCAGAAAATCAGGATTCAGGGTTACTAAAGCCTCAGGTGTCACCGGTACAAAATCCTTGAAACCTGAAGCCGCAGGCTGCAAGCCTGCCAACTCGAAAATAGATTGGGCAAAGGTATCCTCGCCTGCCATAAACACCGTCTGAGGCCCTCTCGCCATGATAAAGGCAGCTTTAGGACTTGAGTTGTTCAACACTAAATAGGACTTCAGGCTGTCGAGGTCTGCTTGCAATTCATCAATAATTCGATTTCCCTTCACTTGAGCTTCAAAGAAAGCCGCCAAATCGGTAATGAGCTTTTTGGTTTCCTCTACTTGAATTGGCTTTTTGAAGAAGTGGATTTCGATCTGAGCAGATTTGAGCTGATTGACTACATCTTCAGAGAGGTACCCTTCTTCTGCCAAAATTAAATCAGGCCCTAAGGCAAGTATACCTTCAGCCTTGATCTGATTGCGGTAGCCTATTGAAGGCAGGATTTGCATAGAGGCAGGATAGGTAGAGGTGATATCGGTGGCGATGATTTGATCTCCAAATCCAAGAGCATCTACGATTTCAGTGACAGTGCCACCGGCAGTAATGATTTTTCTAGACTCCGAGGGAGCTGACTCTTGATTCTGTGGCGCTTTACATGATACCATCAGAATGATAAATACTAGATTGAATTTTCTTATCATTATTTAGATCAATTTTAAATTGATACAAATTTATTCCTATTTAGATTAATTACAAATAAAAATAAAAATGATTTGAATAAATTCAGAAACTCAGGGAGAGGGTAGAAAAGGTTTATTGAATAAAAATTTCTCATAGGGCCATTCAGAGCCCTTAAATTTAAAAGTGTGTGATACTTAGGATTAATTTTCCAAATATCCTTTGGGAATAGGCATTTCTGACTAATTTTGCGCTCGAATTAAAAAAGCGGATCCTTTTTACATTTCATCTAATCAAATGGCAAATATTGGAAAGATAACTCAGGTAATCGGCCCGGTGGTGGACGTATCCTTCGAAGGCGGAAAACTGCCTAACATCCTTGACGCGCTCGAACTGACCAAAGAAAACGGACAAAAAGTCGTTTTGGAAGTACAGCAGCACTTGGGTGAAGACCGGGTAAGAACCATCGCAATGGACTCTTCCGAAGGTATGGTAAGAGGCATGGAAGTAAGAGACATGGGGCAGCCCATCTCTGTTCCGACTGGCGAAGGCATCAAAGGCCGTCTTTTCAATGTAGTAGGTGAAGCTATCGACGGTTTGCCTCAAGTACCAGCTGGAAAGAGACTACCAATCCACAGATCAGCTCCTAAATTTGAAGACCTTTCTACCTCCACTGAAGTACTTTTCACAGGTATCAAGGTAATCGACCTGATCGAGCCTTATGCAAAAGGTGGTAAAATCGGTCTTTTCGGTGGTGCGGGTGTAGGAAAGACCGTATTGATTCAGGAATTGATCAACAACATTGCGAAAGCATACTCTGGTTTGTCAGTATTTGCCGGTGTGGGTGAACGGACCCGTGAAGGAAATGACCTTTTGAGAGAAATGATCGAGTCTGGTATCGTGACTTACGGTGAAGACTTCGTACATACCTTAGAAGAGCAAGGCGGATGGGATCTATCTAAAGTAGATCTTAAAAAGCTGGAAGACTCCAAAGCAACCTTTGTGTTTGGTCAGATGAACGAGCCTCCTGGAGCACGTGCTCGAGTAGCTTTGACTGGTTTGACTCTTGCGGAATACTATAGAGATGGTGACGGTACAGGACAAGGAAAAGACATCCTTTTCTTCATCGACAACATCTTCCGATTCACTCAGGCAGGTTCAGAAGTATCTGCACTTTTGGGTCGTATGCCATCTGCGGTAGGTTATCAGCCAACCTTGGCTACCGAAATGGGTGCCATGCAGGAGCGAATCACCTCTACCAAAAACGGTTCCATCACTTCCGTACAGGCGGTTTACGTACCTGCGGATGACTTGACTGACCCGGCTCCTGCGACGACTTTCGCTCACTTGGATGCTACGACCGTATTGTCCCGTAAGATTGCCGAATTGGGTATCTACCCTGCGGTGGATCCTTTGGACTCTACTTCCCGAATCCTTTCTCCAGACATTTTGGGTGACGATCACTACAACTGTGCGCAGCGCGTGAAAGAAACCCTTCAGCGATACAAAGAACTTCAGGACATCATCGCCATCCTCGGTATGGAAGAACTTTCTGAAGAGGATAAGCAGGTGGTACACAGGGCTCGTCGAGTGCAGCGTTTCTTGTCTCAGCCATTCCACGTAGCAGAGCAGTTTACCGGTTTGAAGGGTGTGTTGGTTGACATCAAGGACACCATCAAAGGCTTCAACATGATCATGGACGGTGAATTGGATCACCTGCCTGAAGCAGCGTTCAACCTAGTAGGTAGCATCGAAGATGCCATCGCTAAGGGTGAGAAGATGCTTGCTGAAGTGAAGTAAGAAAATAAGTTACTGGTTAATAGTTATTGGTTTCTTTCTGAAATCAATAACTTTTCAACCTAATAACTCAATAACTAGAAAAACATGCAATTAGAAATCGTCACACCGGATAAGAAGGTATTCCAAGGAGAAGTCAGTGAAGCGACTTTTCCGGGAGCTTCAGGTGCATTTCAGGTGTTGAACAGCCACGCTCCTATCGTATCGGCTTTGGCCAAGGGGGCTGTATCCTTTACTACCAAAGAAGGTAAGCAGTCCATGATTGTGGATGGAGGAGTGGTTGAAGTGAAAAATAACGTGATTGTAGTTTTGGCTGAAAAAGTAGTAGGCTAATCGCAACCGGTAATAAATAGAAAAGTCCAACTCTTAAGGGTTGGACTTTTTTGTTTGTAATTAATTAAACTTTGCAAGGTTCTAAACTATGAGAGAACACACGAAGACCTAGGTTTAAAAATTTTAAATTTTTCGATCTTCGAATCTTTAAAATATTCCATTACCTTTGCAGCCACGAAAGGGGGTGTATACTTATGATCATTGTAAACGTAAAAGAGAACGAATCCATCGACAAAGCGCTAAAGCGTTTTAAAAAGAAATTTGACAAGACCGGTGCGGTTCGCGAACTCAGAGCCCGTCAGGCTTTCACCAAACCTTCCGTTAAAAGAAGAGATGAGATCATTAAAGCAGCTTATCGTCAGAAACTTCAAAATGAAGTAATGAAGTAATTGCAGTTTTAGAGATAAAACATAAGAGCATTCTCAGTACTGGGAATGCTCTTTTTTTTTTGATTATACGCTATTCTAGCAGTACACGAATATTTCTCTGATTTTGGGCTGGAAGACCGATGACGGGAGACCGAAGAAGTCAAAGAATTGGCTTTTGGTATTTCATTTGACCTCATAAGAAAGCTACTGGCAAAGTTCCGTTTATCCATATTTTTTTTAATCCTGCCGTATTTTTTCGAATCACCTTCAGACATTTCTATCGAAATCACTCCCAGAAATGATCTATGTCACCTTGGAATTCCGATTTTTGGTCTAACTTATTTTTCAATAAAGCGCCATGATCGATTCTTTCATCAATTACCTCGAGTACGAAAAGAGAAGCAGCAGCCATACTGTCTTGGCTTATCGTAAAGACTTGGAGCAAGCTGAAGAATTTGTAAATACTTCCTTCTCCATAGAAGAACTCTCCAATTGTACCCATTCAGAATTGCGTGCTTGGATCATCGACTTGGTCGAACAAGGCCTCAGTCAGACCACCGTCAACCGAAAACTCGCCACCCTGCGCTCCTATTACAAGTTTCTGATGCGATCCAAAGTGATCCAAAAGGACCCCACTTACAAGTTAAAATCTCTTAAAACCCCGAAAAAACTCCCCGAATTCATACAAGAAACAACCATTGAATCCGTATTGGAAGAAGAAGTCTACGAACCAACCTTCGAAGGCTTCCGAGATCGAATGGTGATGGAGTTTCTTTACCTCACAGGAGTCCGACTATCTGAACTTACCTCGATCAAGTGGAAAGATCTTAACTTATTGGAAGAGCAAGTGAAGGTGCTCGGTAAAAGACAAAAAGAAAGAATAATCCCAATTACGAAAGGCCTCCAACAAAATATAGTTTCCTATCGAAAAGTATTTGAGGAAAGGTTTTCAAAGATTGAAGGGAATGAGTACTTTATTGTGAGCAACAAAGGCGAAAAGGCCTATTCTATGATGATTTATCGAATCGTAAGACACTATTTGGATCTTTTCGCGCAAAACACCAAACGAAGTCCACACCTCTTGAGACACACCTTTGCCACTCACTTATTAAACAAGGGCGCCGACCTCAATGCAGTCAAGGACCTACTAGGTCATGCCAACTTGGCTGCCACACAGGTGTACACTCACAACTCCATGGAAAAACTGAAGGCTGTGTTTGAACAGGCACATCCGAAAGCGTAAATAAATCAATTGTTCAACCATTTAAATGCAATCGTTATGAAACTGCAGATGCACTCCATCCACTTTGACGCCGATCAAAAACTGATCGACTTTATCCAAAAGAAAGCTGACAAACTGGACACATTCTATGACCGAATCATAGACGGAGAGGTTTTTATGAGACTCGATAAAAACGACAACAACGAAAACAAAATAGTAGAAATCAAACTGAATGTTCCCGGCAAACAATTCTTTGCCAAAGAGCAAAGTGATTCCTTTGAAGCTGCTGCCGATGAGGCTGTAGAAGCTCTCAGACGCCAGATCAAAAAGTATAAAGAAAAAGTGGTGTTAGGTCACCAATAAGCCTATTACAAACAGCAAAGCCCCGGACCAAAACTCCGGGGTTATTTTTTGCTCAATAGGTAATACTTTTTGCTGTTGGCTTCCAAAAGTCTGTCAAACTCTTCCGAATGGTAAGCTATTAACAACTGCGGAATAGCCTTGGACTCCCAGTTTTTGGAGACCAGTTTTGTCCTAAATTTCGTAGTATCCAACTCAGAGAGGAATTTGTCCTCTAGGATCAATATCCCAAACTCCTTACTTTTTTCAACCCAATTTTCTCTAGGAAGATCCACCATATTTAATTCAGGACCCAAACTCATTCGGATTTTACTACCCACATGCGGATTACCATAGAAGCCAATCGGTAAATCAATCTCCTCCAGATTAATCATTTCCCTAGCCTGCTGACCCTGATGAGGCAAAGAAATATGGTAAGTAATGGAACTAAGGAGAAAAAAGATCATCAGGAAGGAATAAGCGATAATCTTTGGAAGCTTTTGAGGAGATCTCCTCCAAATCAATCCTGAATAGATTAAAAACAAGAAGCCAATTATAAATTGCGCCCAAAGCAACGCCATGCCTTTTCCACCCAAATTGATCCAAAGACTAAAGCAGGTAAGAATCAAGACTACAAAAAGAAAAATCACAGTAGCAATTTTGACTGGTTTCCCCCGATCAAAAACCCCTCCACGAACAAGCAACCATGCAATCCATACCGCAATTACCGGAGCAACAGGCAGTAAATAGCGCTCATAAAACCTACTCGTGAGTGCACCCATCCCTATGATCGCTATCGCCCAAACCACAGCAAAGGCAAAAAACTGAGGATTTTCTTTCCAGCCTTGATGAAGGGTAGATTTGACTTTTGCCCCATTCAGTAAAATCCAAGGAATAAATATCAGGCCCAAAAGCAAGGTGGCTAAGAGACCATTCTGAAAGATTAACAAAACTCGGGAAGCCACTCGAATCCCCACTTGGTCTTCTAAAAAACTGTTCAAATAGGTGGGCCCATGGATTTTCCACATGGCTACAAACCAAAACAAAGCAATCGCCAAACTCAGCGCTAAGGCAGGAATATGTAAGAGCTTTTTCCAGGAGACCCTTTTCCATGGGTTAAAAAGCAATACCCCAATGCCCAAACCACCCAAAGCCACGGCAGGCAGCCCTTTGACCTCAAAGGCCAAAGCTAGGCCCAAATACATAAACCAGATGAATTTGGAGTGTGCCTTGTCTCCATCTCGGAGCAAACCTGCAAAGCCGACAGCACTGAGGGTCATTGTCAAAACCAATAACACGTCCGGAATCGAGCGACCTGAGGATAAAATCAGCACTGGATTGGCTGCCATAATCAAAGCTGAAAGGCCTGCGATTTTTGCATTAAGGAAAAGCGTCTTCGCTAAAAGAAACGTCAATCCCACTGTAGCTGCACCTGAAAGCAAAAAGAAAATCCGAGAGCCGAATTCATTGACACCAAAAAACTTAAACCCAGCCAAAACTGCCCAATAAGTTAAAATGGGTTTCTTGAATCTCAGTTCACCACTGCCCAGGTAAGTCGTCATGTAGTCTCCATTTTGGAGCATTTTGACAGCAGCATCCCGATAGTAGATCTCATCCGGATAGTGCATGTGAAAGTGCAAGGCAAAAGGCCCTACCAATACACAATAGGCCAGCATCAAAATCCAAGGATTGATTTTTAGCTCTGAAGATTGGGATAAAAGCATGTGCAAAGATAAAAGTTAGCCGTGGTCGAGTCCGAAACAATCTTTGGAATTAAGCATCATGAAGAACCTTTTTTGCCTACACAGGCTTTTTGGAGTAATTTTGACCAAATTTTATCGCATGAGCAAGCCCCTTTTGTCCGTCGTTATCACTGTTTACAACGAAGAGGACAACATCCGACCTCTCCTCGAAGCAACCTATTCGGCACTTTCGGAGATAGATTATGAAGTGATTCTAATCGAAGACGGAAGTACAGACCGGACAGTGGCGGAAGTAAAAAAACATGCAAATGAGCGAACTAAGCTTCTGATTTTTAACAGAAACTATGGTCAGACTACAGCACTTGCTGCAGGAATCGACCAAGCTACCGGCGAATACATCGCCACCATGGATGGTGACTTGCAAAATGACCCTACCGACATTCCTCAGATGCTTCGCAAAGCCATCGACGAAGAATGGGACGTCGTCGCAGGCCGTCGGGCAAACAGAAAGGATGGATTTGTGCTTCGTAAAATCCCTTCCAAAATCGCCAACTGGATCATCCGAAATACCACCAAAGTCTATCTCAACGATTACGGTTGTACGCTTCGTGTGTACAAAGCCGAAATCGCGCAGAATATGGGGCTTTACGGAGAGCTCCACCGCTTCATTCCCGTTTTGGCCAAACAGCAAGGGGCGAAGATGACCGAGATGGACGTCAAGCATCACCCAAGAATCCACGGCACTTCGAAATACGGCCTCAGCCGTACCTTCAAAGTGATGGCAGATTTGATCCTGATGCTCTTTTTCCAAAAGTATTTTCAAAGACCGATCCACCTTTTTGGAGGCTTGGGTTTACTCTCTTTCCTGTTAGGCTCATTGATCAGTTTTTACCTACTGATATTGAAACTGTTGGGAGAGGATATTTGGGGCAGACCAATCATGATTCTGGGATTCATCCTGATTTTAGGAGGAATTCAGTTGATTACGACGGGGATCATCGCAGAGATCATTGTGAGAACGTACTTCGAATCACAGGACAAAAAGACCTATCGGATCAAGGCCATCTTTCAGGGGAAAGCTGAAGTAGTCAGCAGTGGTAAGTAAAAAGTGGTCAGCCACCGCAGCAAGTAAAAAATCAACAGTAAATGTAAGTTTTACCCACTTGTAACCATTTTACCAATAACTAATAACCTCCCCTTGTCCCGACTCAAAAACCAACTCAAAACTGCACTGAAGCTTTTGCTGACAGGAGTGGCTTTGTACTTGGTTTTTCGCAAGATCGACACCGAGCAACTTTTTCAACTCGCTACTTCCATCCACTGGCCTTGGCTTATTCCTGCTGTGATTTTGTTTATCCTGAGCAAAGTAGCCACAGCCATTCGACTCAACCGTTATTTTGAAAATATCGGAATCCAACTTTCGGAGGCAGAAAACTGGCGACTTTACCTGCTCGGGATGTTTTATAATCTTTTTCTCCCCGGAGGCATAGGCGGGGATGGCTATAAAGTTTATTTACTTAACAAACAGTTTAAAACACCGGTTAAAAACCTCCTTCAAGCCGTACTTTTAGACCGCTTGGGAGGACTGGTTGCTATAGTTTTCTTACTGTTTGGACTGTTTTTAATTGTAGAAGTCAAACATGAGTTTTTCGAAAGTTCCTTATGGAACGGGTTGATAATTGCTGGCTTGGTGTTGACGGTTCCGGCTTTTTGGCTGGTTCAAAAGTTAGTCTTCAAAGACTTTCTCCCCTCCTTTTGGTCAGGGAATGCCTGGTCTTTTACAGGACAGATTGCCCAGCTAGCTTGTGCATGGTTCGTTTTGTTGGCATTAGGTATGGAAGAAAATATTCTCGCATACCAATTGGTTTTTTTGATTTCATCCATTGTCGCAGTACTTCCTTTGACTATCGGCGGAGTGGGTGCCCGCGAATTGGTCTTTGTCTATGCCCACGCCTATGCGGGAATCGAAGAAACCGCAGCGGTAGCTTTCAGTTTGATCTTCTTCTTGATTTCAGCTGGAGTTTCTTTAGCTGGAGCTTTTATCAAAGCTGATTTATCAAAAAATTATAACTAGCTGTATTTCAATATTTTTAATTTAATTCATCCTTGCAGATTTAAAATATCATTTTAAATTTGCAAGTATGATTGAGCGATTACTTTTCCATAGACTTGAAGAATTGATGCCGGATTTTCCGGCCATTGCCATTTTAGGATCAAGGCAAGTGGGGAAGACTACGCTTGCTCAGGCTTTGGCTGAGGATTTTGATCAGCAGTCCATTTATTTAGATTTGGAAAGCCCGACTGACCGGGCCAAATTGACAGAACCTGAGCAATATTTTGATCTTCATGAAGGCAAACTCATCATTCTGGATGAAATACAGCGTATGCCGGACCTGTTTCAGGTTTTGAGAGGAGTCATCGACAGAAGTAGAAAGAAAGGTTTTAGATCTTGTCAATTTCTGGTTTTGGGTTCAGCCTCTCTTGAGCTGATCCGCCAATCGTCCGAAACACTTGCAGGTCGAATTGCTTATGAGGAACTGCCTGGATTCACCCTGCTGGAAGTGGGTGATGAAGGGAAAAACCTGGAAAAGCTGTGGCTTCGTGGAGGATTTCCGGAATCATTTCTGGCGAATTCGGACAAGTCCAGCATGACCTGGAGGCAAAACTTCATTACCACCTACTTGGAAAGGGATATTCCCCAGATTGCACAGTTTATACCGACCAATCGCCTGCGGAGACTCTGGACCATGCTCGCACATGAACAGGGGCAGCTGATTAATCTATCCAAGTTTGGTGCAAGCCTTGACCTTACTTCGCCGACTGTGAAGTCTTATGTGGAGCTGTTGGAAGATCTGCTGCTGATTCGCTCTATCAGACCCTGGATGAGTAATGTAGGGAAGCGCTTGGTCAAAAGTCCCAAAGTCTACATCCGTGATTCAGGCATTACACATGCCCTTCTCCAAATCAGCACTTTGGATAATCTACTGGCGCATCCGGTGGCTGGATTTAGCTGGGAAGGATTTGTAATTGAGCATATCATTTCTGTATTGCCCAAAAATGCTGATTACGGATTCTATCGAACGTCCGCAGGTGCAGAATTGGATTTGGTTATTCAGTTAGGAAGTCAGCTATGGACGATTGAAATCAAACGGACACTCAGCCCGAAGCTTTCCAAGGGATTTTCTATTGCTTCAGAGGATGTAGAAGCAACACATCGGTTCTTTGTCTATGCGGGAAAGGAAGAATTTCCTCTTTCGGAAAAAGTCACAGCAATCGGGCTGATCCAACTTATGAACAGGATAATTGCCCTGAGAGAAAATGGATAAATCCCATTTTCCCTACCTTTGCCCAAAATCCGCAAAACATGAACAAAGCCGAGCTTTTCTCCCAAATCCAACAAAAATCATCCTTTCTGTGCGTAGGCTTGGATCCCGATTTGGAGAAAATACCTGCACACTTGCGCTCGGAACCTGATCCGATTTTTAGTTTTTGCAAAGCCATCATTGAGGAAACAGCCGATTTTGCGGTAGCATACAAGCCAAACATTGCCTTTTTCGAGGCTTTGGGAGCAAAAGGCTGGGACACCTTGGCCAAGGTAGCTGAGATCATGCCGAAAGATGTTTTCACCATTGCGGATGCCAAGCGGGGAGATATCGGAAATACCTCTAAACTGTATGCTAAGGCTTTTTTTGAATCGATGGACTTTGACTCCGTGACTGTAGCACCTTATATGGGCAAGGATTCAGTGACGCCATTTTTAGAGTTTGAAAACAAGTGGGTCATTCTTCTGGCCTTGACTTCGAATATAGGCTCTTTGGATTTCCAACTGATCGAAGACAAAACAGGTAAGCCACTTTATCAGTCTGTGTTGGAAAAAAGCCAAGAATGGGGCAGCCCAGAAAACCTCATGTATGTCGTAGGCGCCACACGAGGAGAACTGATCGGAGAAGTGAGAAAAGCAGCTCCTGAGCATTTCTTTTTGGTCCCCGGCGTAGGGGCACAGGGAGGAAGCCTGTCCGATGTAGCCCGGTTCGGAATGAATTCGACCTGTGGGCTCTTGGTCAATTCCAGCCGAGGCATCCTCTACGCTTCCGGAGAAAAAGACTTTGCCAAAGCTGCACGCAAAGAAGCTCATCTGCTTCAAGTAGAGATGAAGAGTCTGTTGGAAAAATACTTGAACTGATGGAATCTCTGTGAAAAAGGGAGATAATTAAGTGCCTTTACCAAAGCTGAGAGTTCTATCCATAGTTCTTCCCTTTGCGCAACCGTTTAACCAAGAAAGCTCTTTATTAAACAAGGAAGAAAAATTCTACTATGCCTTTTTATGGGCATTTGAATAAAATTAGATGAGAATCTTCTCCTTAAGCCTTTTGGGGTAAACGTTTGGCAAAATGACATCGCATTACTAAACCCCATTTTTTTTACTCCATCCACCAAAATATCCTGCTACTTTCTTTAACTCCACAGAAAATCCTGCTGGGATTTTCAGAATCAGTAGTAAACCAAATTGCTTTTTGGTCTTGAAATCCTCAATTCTTTTAAGAGGAATGTCCACGTGGCAACCTTACCTAGGTAGAAGCCAATTCCCATTGACTTTTTTAAAAAAAAATATCCAGAGACCTTTTCTAAAGTACTGATCTATTCAAAATCAGCTATGAAAAATTTATTTTATTTCTCCTGAGAGTCATTTTGTAAATTTATTTTTTATTTTTTCAGAACTTTAACAAATATTTACATTATTGTGAACAAGTTAATATAAAGAATATGCCAAGTGTTTATCTTTTATCAAACTTTCTTCAACAAAATTCAATAATAAAACCCATGTTGATCAAAGCACTTAGAAAACCCCCAAAATTCAATTAGTAAAATGAAACAAGTAAAACCCCAGCACATGAAGAAAAGACTTATTCTCGGAAGAGGAGGAGCATTTCTAGTAGCGCAAGGATTGCTCTTTGGAGCCGCTTTTTCAGCAAATGCGGCAGAAGTTCCGGTGAGTTATTCTTCCTCCAATCTGACCGTATCGGTCGAGCAAAGAGCGGATATCACCATCCGCGGAACTGTAAAAGACGATAAAAATCAACCCCTTCCTGGAGCGACGATTACCGTCTTGGGTACTTCCCGAGGTACAGTGACGGATATCGACGGTAAATTCACCCTTACTGCACCTGAAAACGGGCAGTTGGTATTTTCTTATTTGGGATTCAAAGCCCAAACGATCGATGTCAACTCCAGAAGTATAATTGATGTAGTTCTTGTAGAAGAATTAGCCTCCCTCAATGAGTTTGTCGTGACTTCATTTGGTATGCCTAAGGAGCAAAAATCACTCGGCTATGCCACTACCACGATCAAAGCAGATGAATTGATCAAAGCGGGCACTCCAAACGTGGCCACAGCACTTTACGGTAAAGCACCAGGTGTGCGTATCCAAGCCGGTGCAGGTGGTGCTACTTCTGCGGTGAATATTACAGTACGTGGTATCAACTCAATTACGGGTCGAAACCAGCCATTGATCATTTTGGACGGTGTGCCCATCCGAAACGAAGAAGTAAGAAACAATGACTACTGGAGCGATCAGCGACTCAGAGGTAATGGCCTCTTGGACATCAACCCTGAGGATATTGATAACATCTCCATCTTGAAGGGGGCATCTGCAGCAGCACTTTATGGATCTGAAGCAGTAAACGGTGTCGTATTGATCACTACCAAAAAAGGAGCTTCCGGTAAAAAGGGCTTCACAGTGGATTTCAATGCAAATTATTCTCAAGACCGAATCGCTTACCTTCCAAGATACCAAAACGTTAGAGGTCCAGGTGGTCCATCACATGTATTCAACCTTGGCCAGAATGCGGAAGGGTTTATTCTCTATGATGGTACGATCAGAGGATTACCCAGCACTACTATCAACTTCGGGCCAGAATTTGACGGTCAGCCGATCATGAGTTGGGATGGAGAAATGCGCCCTTACGTAGCTCAAAAAAATAATTATGCCGCTCTATTCAACAGCCCAGTAAACTCACAAGTCAATGTGGCGGTTTCCAACAGCACTGATGTAGCAGACTTCCGCCTTTCTCTAACGAGACAGGACAATGAAGCACTAAGCTTAAATTCCAAAAACAGCAAGAACATCGCCAACCTGAATTCTACCTTCCGTATTTCGAAGAAATTCAGAACCGATTTGATGATCAATTACATCAACCAGAATACTGAGAACAGACCAGTATCTGTAGATCGAATGATCAACAACTTCACAGGTATGATGACCCGATTCGACAATGGTGCCTGGTACCTGAACCGCTATCAGACGAGCAGAGGATACCGATTCGTAACAGGAAACGGACAAAGTTTGACTCCAGAGGAAAACATCCGACGAAACGGATTTTTGGGTGACATCGCAGACTATGTATGGAGAGTCAACAAGCATCGTTCTTCAGAACTATCCAACCGGGTGATCACCAGCTTGACCAATCACTACCAGATTACCTCTGACCTGAGCTTTAGAGCTAGATTCTCAACAGATTTTACCAACAGATATTCTGAGGATAGAATTGCAACCGAGCGTCCTCTTGCTTTTGGTCCATCAGGTGGATTTGGAATGATGAACGAAAACTTCAACATCCTCTACAGTGACTTCATGCTAAATTACCGAAAGCAGCTAACAGAAGATGTGACACTAAGCGCGATGGCCGGATATACCGCCACCAAAGAGACCTTTAACATGGTATCCAGAAGTACAAACGGTGGCTTGAGTACAGAGAATTTGTTTGACATGGTTGCTTCGAGCAATATCCCAAACAACAACTCCAGAAGAAGCTCCAGAGTAATCGATGCAGTCTTGGGAACAGTGAATTTGGATTACAAAGGCTTCTGGTTTGTAGAAGGAACCATCAGACAGGACCGTACTTCTACCATGAATCCAAACAATAACACCTTTGTCTACCCATCGGTCAACACTAGCTTGGCGATCTCGGATATGGTAACGCTTCCTTCTTTCGTTACCTTTTCCAAATTGAGAGGATCGTGGGGTATCGTGGGTAACTATCCTGATGTATATGGTGCAAACATTGCCTATAGCCAAAATACATTGGGTACACAGCAGCCGGGCGGTTCTAATGTTTTGTATACCGTAATTCCATCAAGCTTTGGAAATGACGGAATCCGTCCAGAGCAAAAACATGAATTTGAAATCGGTATGGACACTCGTTTGTTTTCTGACAAACTACGACTGGACATCTCCTACTACAACGCTCAAATCCGAGATCAGATCCTTCCTCTGACTTTACCGGCCTCTTCAGGAGCTAATTCAGTATTAACCAATATCGGTACGCTGCGAAATAAAGGTGTCGAGCTATCCCTTAACGCCACCCTAGCGCAAAGAGGATCATTTACTTGGGATGCAACTTTTAATATTGCACGAAACATCAATACAGTAGAAAAACTCACTGACGGTGCCACAGAGCTTCTACATGCTGATTACGACGGTAATGCAGCCCAATTGAGATCCGTAGTGGGACGTCCGATGGGTGACTTCTATGCCAGACCGATAGCCACCAATGCCAACGGAGACAAAATCGTACAGCCTAACGGTCTCTACAAAATAGATGACCAAAACTGGATCAAAGTAGGCAACGCCATGCCAAAAGCAGTAGGTGGTATCATCAATACCTTCAACTACAAAAACTTCTCCCTATCCATGCTGGCCGACTTCCAAATCGGAGGACACGTAATGCCAACCGGTATCAATTGGATGAAAAGCCGTGGTCTGACCGAAGAAAGCTTGAAATTCAGAAACAAGGAATCCGGTGGCCTTTCTTATTATATGTCTAATGGCAAAGGTGTTCAAACTAACCAAGCTACCGGACCAAACGGAGAAAAAGTATACCACGACGGTATGCTGATGGAAGGTGTGACTGCTGACGGACAGCCAAATACCAATGTGATCTCTCAGGCTTTATATTTCCAAAGAACCTACAACTGGGGAGGCCCACAGTATAGCTCTTCGAGATATGAATTGTACATCGAAGAAAATACCTTCTTCAAGATGAGAGAAATGAACTTGGGTTACACCTTGCCAAATCACATCGCGGCCAAATTCGGGGCATCTAATGTGAACCTTTCTCTGTTTGGAAGAAACCTATTCTTCTTCTATCGTAACCTAAAGGATCTGGATCCTGAAGTATTGACCGGTGGTTCAAGATGGACTCAGACCTTGACCAGTGCGGGCACCAACCCTGCTACAAGAACCTTTGGGGTCATGTTGAGAGCCAAATTCTAACTGAGTGGTAATCCTAATTCAAGACTAAAATGAAAATCAAATATATCATTCTTAACGTCCTGCTATTGGCTAGCATCTCTGCCTGTAGCCTGTCAGACTTTGAAGAAAACTATCGGGATCCATCCAAACTGTCTCAGACAACAGTAGGCAAGCAGTTTTCCGGTATGATCTTCACCAATAGAGAGTATGTCCTCCCTAGCTATTGGAACTACTTCGTCGTTCACCGTATTACCAGCAACCGCTTCAATCAGACTGTAGGCTGGGTGAATGCTGAAAATCAATATGTACCCGGCGGAGCTGCTATCGGAGACCGTTGGAACAATTACTACTCCTTCTTAGCCCAGTACCGTGAGATAGAAAAAGTGTACAACAACCTGTCGGACGTAGAAAAGCAAGACAACAGAATCTACATGATCGCTGCGGCTACCTACTTCTATGATCACACACAGCAGGTAGTTGATTTGCATGGGGATATTCCATGGAGCAAGGCAGGGATGCTCAGCACCAATGGGGGAGATTACTCCAAATCCTATGCGAGCTATGACAAAGCCACAGATATCTACACTAAAATGCTGAATGATCTGAAGGCCTTTGCTGATGAGTTAAACTCAATTACGGTTAAAAATGCCGTTTTGGTAGAATTCAGAACTCAGGATTTGATCAACCGTGGTGACCTTCAGCTTTGGAAAGTCTATGTAAACTCCCTAAGACTACGCATGCTTACCAGAGTAAGCAGCAGCAGTGCATTCCAGGCTAGAGCGGATCAGGAAATCGGAGCCATCCTTTCCAATCCAAGCAGCTATCCGATTGCCAGCAGCAACGCCACGAACATCACTTGGAAAATCCACGCACTTGGCACCTTGATCTCGCAGACGAGTTTCCAGAGCGGCTTGGAAGATTGGAATGGTAACATTGCAGGTAAGGTGATTGTAGATCACATGAAAAACAACCAAGATCCAAGACTTCCATTTGTATTTGAACCAGGTCTTGAAGCAAAAGGTGAATACATAGGATTGGATCCGCTTTTGTCTGCTTCTGTACAAACTCAATTGGTAGGATCCAATACCTTGACCATCTACAACAGATCGACCATCAGCCGTAACCAGTTTTTCCCTGGCGTGATATTCACCGCAGCTGAGGTTCATTTGCTTGCCGCAGAATACTACTTGAAGAAAAACCAGCTGTCCACCGCCAAAACTCATTACGAGGAAGCAATCAAGCAGTCTATTGGTTTCTATCAATTCTTGAGGAGCATCAGTAACAACGGTATCGTGGCTGCACCTGCAAATCCGACCGCACAGGACATTTCCAATTACTTGGCTAAAGGTGCCATCTCTTGGGATGCCGCAACTACTCCTACAGAAAGAATGCGCTTAATTGCCAATCAGAAATGGTTGCATTTCAATGTAATCCAACCGAACGAAAACTGGGCTGAGTTGCGAAGAATCGGATTGGTTCAGCTGACTTTCTGGAACGATGACTCCAATCAGCAGAGACAGCCTCCTCTCCGTTGGATTTATCCAGGCTCGGAGCAGACCTACAACAAAGAAAACTACTCTGTGGTACAAGGCTCAGACAACTTGACTACAAGATTATTCTGGGATCCTAGCTAAGCAATAGATAGCATATTATAAATAGAAATGGGTTTAATTGGAAAAGTCTGTCTGGATTCCGGACAGACTTTTTCAGTTTCCAACGAATCTATCAGAAATCAACCAGAGTATTAAATGGCTTACCAAAGATTAAAAGACTATTATTTGCCTGATTGAAAGTATTTTACATATTTGTACAAAACTTTTAGTCACTAGATTTTTATGAATTTCAGGGAAGACTTTTTACAGCTGGTCTGGAAGTACCAATACTTCGACCGCAAAAATCTGCTAACTGTAGATGGACAACACTTGCAGATTCTGAATGTGGGATTTCACAACCAAGGAGAAGGGCCTGACTTCCGGGATGCTTCGTTGGTTCTCGACGGGGTCACTTTACATGGCCACGTGGAGGTTCACCGATTAGCTTCTGAATGGAAGCAGCATGCCCATGGTGGAGATCCAGCTTACAATTCAGTGATCCTCCATGTGGTTTGGGAAAATGACAAAGTAGTCTACCGTAACGATGGCACTCCAATGCCAACCTTAGAACTGAAGGGAAAAATTTTTCTAGAAATCTGGAGAAACTACGAAAACCTCCTTGACTTCAAATCTGACCTTCCCTGTGCACACGCCATGAAATCAGTTCCTGAAATCATCCGATTTTCGGCTTTGGAAAAAGCATTAGTGGAACGACTGCTGGAAAAATCCAAACTGATCCTATCCATTCTAGATCAAACCAAAGGCGATTGGGAAGAAACTGCCTACCGATGGCTATTTACCTGTTTTGGATTCAAAATCAACTCTACCCCAATGAGCGAGCTTGCTGCATTGGTACCTTATAAAACCCTCCAAAAACACCGAACCCAGGTATCAGCTCTTGAGGCTATGCTGTTGGGTCAAGCAGGACTATTGCCCGAAAAATCAGACGAACCTTACGCACAACACCTGATTCGGGAGTATGATTTTTATCAGAAAAAATTCAGCTGGGTACAAAAACTCAGCCGACAGCAATGGTCATTTATGGGAGCGAGACCAACCAATTTCCCCACCCTCCGAATCGCGCAGTTAGCTGCTATTTTATCCCAAGCTCCCAACCTCCTTCAGTCCGTGATGGAAGACAGCAGGGAGTTTTCGGCCTTCAAAAAACTCCTTCAAGTCAAGCCTTCCGATTACTGGCAACACCACTACAATTTTGGCAAACCTGCCGAAAAAACTGCCTCCAGAGGCATTTCAGGGCAAACTTTGGAGCTCTTGATCATCAATTTCGTGATTCCGCTTTGGTTTGCCTATGGCAGATATTTCGAGCAATCCGAATGGCAAGAACGCTGCTTTGACCTTATGCAAACCATTCCTGCGGAGAATAACTTCATCATCAGAAAGTATGAAGAAAAGGCTTGGAAGGCTGAGAATGCCTTCGACTCACAAGGGATGATCGGACTTTACAGAAGCTACTGTCAGCCTCAAAAATGCCTCAATTGCAAGATCGGTCAAAGCCTACTCAAGGGACAATCCAAATGAAGCTTTGCGCAAGCACCACAATTACCCTACTTTTGCAATTCAAAACCCAACAAATTCATGGATAAACCAGTGATCATTCTGGGTGCAAAAGGCATCGCCCATCCTGCACTTGAGATTTTCAACAGCAATCAGGTCATTGTATATGGATTTCTAGAGGAAGATGCTAGTCTACATCAGACCGAAATCAACAATGTGCCGGTGCTGGGTCATACCGAAGATGAGGGATTTTTGAAATTGATCGGTAAAAAGACTGAAGCTTTTGTGGCAGTGGATGACAGCAAATACCGAAAGTTTTTGGTAGACATGCTACTCGAAAACCGAAAAGTGCAGCCCGTCAATGCCATCCACCAGCGAGCCTATGTGTCGACAGATGCGGCTTTAGGACATGGCAACTTTATCAATGCCAATGTGCTCATTGGAGCAGGTGCTGAGGTCGGAAGCCACTGTATCTTTCATACCGGTGCAATTGTCGACCACAAAGTGAAAATTCAGGACTTTGTGCAAGTAGGTGCTGGTTCCATCATCAATGCCGAGGTCACCATCGAAGAAGGAGCGTTCATTGGGTCTGGAGTGACGATCGTAGCAGGAGTGACCATAGGGAAAGGAGCTCGAGTGGGTGCAGGATCAGTAGTCATTTCCTCAGTTGGAAAAAATGAAACCGTCTTCGGAAATCCGGCAGCGAAAGTCAAGTAGAAGTACGATTTGGGATTTACGATTTACGGGCTTTTGCGTCTGATTTGTCCTAAATCTAAAATCAAAATTTATTGAAATAATGAACCCTGAATTTGGAATGATGAATATCGAACTATCCGAGATCTGAAATCCGAAATCAAAACCCAAACCCAAAACACCCTGCCGAAACAGGGCTCTAGTTATGGAAAACACACCAAACAAACCCTACAGCGTATTGCTGTACTACTGCTACGCGCAGATCTCAAATCCCGAGGAATACCGGGAAGAACATCACCTCTTCTGCGTAGAAAACAACATTAGAGGTCGGATCATCATCTCCGACGAAGGCTTAAATGGTACCGTTTCCGGTCTCATCGAAGACTGCGAAAAGTACATGGCCTATATTCATGCCGATCCTCGATTTGCCAAGACTGAATTCAAGATCGACTACCACGAAACGCATACCTTTGCCAAAATCCACGTGCGCTACAAGCCGGAGATCGTGCACTCATCCCTTCGCCACCTCGACCCAAATGTGAAAACAGGCAAGCATCTGGAACCTGAAGAATTCAAGAAAATGAAAGATCAGGAGGATGTGGTTATTCTGGATGTTCGCTCCAACTACGAGCATGAGTTGGGTCGATTCAAAAATGCGATCACGTTGGATATCGACAACTTCCGCGATTTTCCGGATAAAGTAAAGGAACTCGAGCACCTCAAAAACAAAAAGGTACTTACCTATTGCACTGGAGGTATCAAATGTGAAAAAGCTTCTGCATTCCTCTTGGAGCAGGGCTTTGAAGATGTGTACCAGCTGCATGGCGGCATCATTAAGTACGGCATGGAGGCTGGAGGTGAAGATTTCGAAGGCAAATGCTATGTCTTTGACAACCGAATCGCAGTGGAAGTCAACAAAGTGAATCCAACCATCGTGTCCAAATGCCACGTGTGCGGGACTGCCAGTGACCGAATGGTTAACTGCGCCAATCCAAGCTGTAATGAGCACTTGGCAATCTGTGAAGCCTGCGGATGGGAACTCGATGGGGCTTGTTCTCCAGAATGCAAAGAACATCCCGAAAAGCGACCTTACGACGGAACCGGCTACTACCAAAAAAATACCAACGGATACAATCCTTACAAAGGACTGCACCGTAAGCCATCCAAAGAACTAATCCAAAAACTCCATGGAGAATCAACCCATTCCTGCGTCTGAACTGATTATCAATTCTGACGGGAGTATTTATCATTTGCATTTGAAGCCAGAACACCTGGCTTCAACTGTTTTTACCGTGGGTGATCCAGACCGTGCTCCGTTGGTTTCCCAGTACTTTGATCAGATCGATTTCAAGCTTCAAAAGCGGGAATTTATCACCCACACCGGTTGGAAAAACGGGAAGCGGGTGACGGTCATCAGTACCGGAATGGGCACGGACAACATCGAGATACTCATGACCGAACTCGATGCATTGGTCAATGTAGATCTGGAAACACGACTGATCAAACCTGAAAAAAACAGCCTTCAGATCATTCGAATCGGCACATCAGGCAGTATGCAGGCAGATCTTCCTGTAGGCACGATGCTGGCATCTGAAATCGGAATCGGAATGGATACGTTGATGGCCTATTACCCAGCATTGCAAGAAGATCAAAGTATTGCTCGGGCGATCCAAATGGAGCTAAACTTGCCTTTCTACCCCTATCAAGCTAAGGCCTCTAGAAAACTTTTGGGAAAACTCCCAAGCGAAATAAAACAAGGGGTAACCCTGACTTGTCCGGGATTTTATGCTCCTCAAGGACGAGAGGTCCGTCTCAAACCACGATTTGACCGGATGATCGAGCGACTTGGCGGATTAAATATCGGAGAAAAGCGACTGACCAATTTTGAAATGGAAACCGCGGGATATTATGCGTTAGGGAAGTTGCTTGGCCATGAAATGCTAAGTCTAAATGCCATCGTCGCCAATCGTCCATTGAAAAAATTTGATTCAGATGCAGAGAAAACAGTCGATAACCTTATCCAAAAAGCACTAGATATCTTTACTCAATGAGTGGTTTGACCGAACAAATTATCGAAGCCCTGAGGGAAAAAGCAATTCCTGAAAAGGCTTCTTTTTTGCCCAAATTTTTCAAAACCGGACCCGGAGAGTACGGAGAAGGAGATCTTTTTTTGGGGGTGACAGTTCCCGATCAAAGACAGATTGCCAAGCAATTTTTTAAAGAAATAAGTTTAGAAGAACTTACTCGATTGATTCAACATCCATTTCATGAGGTTCGGTTGACAGGATTGTTGGCTTTGGTTTATCGCTATGAAAAGACCAAGTCTGAACCGGACAAGATGGCTCTGGTCAATTTTTACCTTTCTCAACTGGACTTTGTGA
Source organism: Algoriphagus sp. (assembly GCA_018336015.1). Taxonomy (GTDB): domain Bacteria; phylum Bacteroidota; class Bacteroidia; order Cytophagales; family Cyclobacteriaceae; genus Algoriphagus; species Algoriphagus aquatilis. Next base: position 240,222 of record JAGXQZ010000051.1, read on the forward strand.
ACAACTGGGATCTGGTAGACAGTTCTTGCTATCAAATTTTGGGGCATTTTTACTGGAAAAAAGAAAAGACACTGTTCTATGAATTAGCAGATTCCGGGCACCTTTGGCGGCAGCGGGTGGCCATGATCAGCAGCTATTTTTGGATCAAAAAAGGGGAGTTTGCTGATGCTTTGGCATTGGCGGGAAGGCTCAAAAACCATTCCCATGACCTCATGCACAAAGCTGTCGGCTGGATGCTACGGGAAATCGGAAATCGGAATTTTGAAGTAGAATTGGAGTTTCTGAAAAAGCACTACCAAACCCTACCCAGAACAGCCTTGAGGTACGCCATTGAGAAATTTCCGGAAGACTTGAGGCAGGATTTTTTGAAGGGAAATATTTAGAAATACAGTTGAAATAAACTCCGCTTCGCTTTGTGAAATACTATTGAAATAGAAGCTTTGAAATATATTGACATATTCTAGTAATGCTATATTTCGCCTGACGAAGGAAGGCTTATTTCAACAGAATTTCCACTGTATTTCCCTTTTATTCTATCCCATCCAGTTCACTCAATTCCAGCCAAGCCAGCTCCAATTCTTCCAATTCCCTGTCAATGGCTTGCAGGCGATTGGTCCAGGTCATCAGCTGATTGACATCGGAGGTTCCGGCAGCGATCTGATCGGAGATCGTCGACTTTTCTCCCTCCAACTTGGCAATCGTCTCGTTGATCTTTTTGAATTCCTGCTTTTGCTTAAAGCTCGCTTTAACCTTCGTTGCAGAAATGGGCTTTTCTACTTTGACCTGCTTTTCCTCGATTTTTGTGTCTTGGATCTCGTTTCTTGGCTCTAAAGTCTTGATACTTGTGCCTTGATACTGATTACTGTTTTCTTTCTCCCATTCCCTGAAATCAGTATAATTCCCCGGGAAATCCTTGATTTTCCCTTCTCCTTCAAACACAAACAAGTGCTCGACCAATCGGTCCATAAAGTACCGGTCGTGTGACACGATGATCAGGCAGCCGGGGAAAGTATCCAAAAATTCCTCCAGGATATTCAAGGTCATCAAGTCCAGATCGTTTGTCGGTTCGTCGAGTATCAGGAAGTTTGGATTCTTGATCAACACCATCAGGAGCTGAAGTCGACGTCTCTCACCTCCACTCATCTTTCCGATCGGTGTGAATTGTTGCTTGGGCGGAAAGCCAAACTGGGTCAAAAACTGACTCACGGTGATCGTCTGTCCTTTGTCCAACACCACCACTTCGGCCACTTCCTTCACCACATCGATCAGTCGCTTTTCTTCGTCAAAACGGTCCTCTTCCTGACGGTAATAGCCAAAAGCGGTGGTTTGACCAACTGAAATTTTTCCTGCATCCGGATCAAGCAATCCGGTGATCATTTTCAGAAAAGTCGTCTTTCCGGCACCATTTGGTCCCACGATACCGATCCGGTCTTTCTTTTTGAAGATGTAGGAAAAGTCCTTGACAAGCGTCTTTTCATCAAAGGACTTGCTAATTTTCTCGATTTCAAGAATCTTATTCCCTAGGCGTTGGGTAGATACTGAAAGTTCAATATCCCGTTCCTCCCGCTTGGTGAAGGCTTTTTCTTTGGTTTCTTCGAAAGCATCCACGCGGTATTTCGCTTTGGTTCCACGGGCTTTAGGCTGACGACGAATCCAGTCCAACTCCTTTTTGTAGAGACTTTTGGCCTTTTCGATCTCAATGTCTTCGATCTGAAGTCGCTCGGCTTTTTTGTCCAAAAAGTAGCCGTAATTACCTTGGTACCGATGGATTTTCCCCTGATCGAGTTCGAGGATTTCGTTGGTCACCTTATCCAAAAAGTAACGGTCGTGCGTAACCATGAAAATGGACAGATTGGCCTTGGCCAGGTAATCTTCCAGCCATTCGATCGTCTCCAAGTCCAAGTGGTTGGTTGGTTCGTCGAGTAGAAGTAAATCTGGCTTTTCGAGAATAGCTTTGGCCAAAGCCACCCGCTTCCGCTGACCACCGGAGAGATTTCCCACGGGGAGTTCGGTGTCGTGGAGCCCCAATTTTCCAAGTACTTCTTTCACTTGATACTCAAAATCCCAAGCCTGAAGCGCATCCATTTTCTCAAACAGCTTGGACATCTGATCGGAGTTGTCAATGCCCCGCTCGGCATCGAGCATGGCTTTATGATAGTCCTCGATCACCCGAAGGACCTCCGAATTACTTTGGTCAAATATCGTCTGATAGATGGTCAGATTGGAATCAAACACCGGATTCTGATGCACATAGGCAATCTTCACAGCGTTATTGATGGCCACTTGGCCGGTATCGGCGATCTCCTGGCCCATGATGATTTTCATCAAAGTGGACTTGCCTGCGCCATTGATTCCGACGAGAGCGATCTTTTGTCCTTGGGAAATGCCAAAGGATATATTTGAAAAAAGCTTTCGTTCCCCGAAAGCCTTGCTGAGATTCTCAACTGAAAGGTAATTCATGGCGCAAAAGTAAGGGAATTACACTTGAAACATGGTAGAAATACAATTGAAATAGGTCCAACTTCGTTGGCCGAAATATTTGGCGAAATTCCACTCTTGAAGCAAAAGCTGGATCAACATATTTCACCGACCGCAGGGAGGTTTATTTCTACTGTATTTCGCAAAGCATATTTACCTTAGTACTATGAAAACCATCCACGACATTCTCAAACTCGGCGATCCTCGACTCTATGAAGTTTGCGAACCTGTTTTGAAATCTGACCTTCCAATGGTAACGGAATGGACTCAACAGCTGCACGAAGCCATGGAAGATATCCGCCGAGTGTATGGATTTGGAAGGGGAATCGCCGCTCCTCAATTGGGGATCATGAAGCGGATGTTTTATCTGAATCTGGATCGGCCTTTCATCATTCTCAATCCCGAACTGAAGGGGCTTAGTGAAGAGCTTTTTGAGCTGTGGGATGACTGCATGAGCTTTCCCAATCTGCTGGTGAAAGTGAAACGTCACCAAAGTCTGACATTGGAATATTTAGACGAAAACTGGGAAAAACAAAGCTGGACTGTGGATGGAGCGATTTCAGAACTGATCCAGCACGAATACGACCATCTCGATGGGGTGCTATGTACCATGCGGGCAATTGATGAGAAAAGCTTTAAGTGGAAAGGATAGCTTGATATAGAGAGGTAATAATAGGTGGTAACATTTTTCAGTTTCCCGCAGATCCACGCAGAAAAAGTCACGGATTGCCACAGATTTTGATAGGATCTAAAAGTGAGATCACCTTAAATCAGCGATTCAGATCTGCGTCAATCAGCGGGAAATGAATCTTCAGGAATCGGCTCATTTTCGCAAGAAATACGGCTCAAATCCAAATAAAATTGAGCCGTATTTAACCCCTATTTTAAAGTTTTTGAGCCGATTGAATCTCAGGTTTTCAATTTTTCACGAAGCGAAGCGAAGTGTATTTCGATTGTATTTCAACAGTATTTCCACTTTGTTTCCCTTCCCCTATCTTTAACCCATGAATTTTCCGACCCTCTCCGATATCCGCGCGGCACATGCCCGCATTCAGTCGTTTATCCATCGCACTCCTATCTTGACCTGTACAGCAATTGATGAAATCGCAGGTTGCGAGATCTATTTTAAGTGCGAAAACTTTCAAAAAGTCGGTGCTTTCAAAGCCCGAGGAGCTGCCAATGCCGTGATGAAACTCAGTCCAGAGGAAAGAACCAAAGGTGTCGCGACACACTCTTCCGGTAATCATGCTGCCGCCCTCGCCCGCGCTGCCAGTGTGGCGGGAATTCCTTCCTATATCGTAATGCCCTCCAATGCCCCCGAGATCAAAAAGAAAGCGGTCAAAGGCTACGGAGGAGAAATCATCGAGTGCGAACCCAACCTCAAAGCACGGGAAACTACCCTTGAAGCGGTCGTAGCAAGAACCGGAGCGACCTTTATACCACCATATGACTATATGGATGTGATCGAAGGGCAAGCCACTTGCGTGCTCGAACTATTGGAAGATCAACCGGATCTAGATATTGTCATGGCTCCTGTAGGAGGTGGTGGTCTTTTGGGGGGAACAGCTTTGACAGCCCACTACATCAATCCGGAAATCGAAGTCATTGCCGGAGAACCTGCCGGTGCTGATGATGCTTTTCGATCTTTTCATGCCGGACATATTATCCCGCAAACCGGTCCAAATACCATCGCCGACGGGCTCTTGACATCGTTGGGCAAGTTGAATTTTGAATTGATTCAAAAGTACGTAGATGACATCCTGCTTGCCACCGACCCGCAGATCATCGAAGCCATGCGACTGGTCTACGAGCGGATGAAAATCATCATCGAGCCATCCTGTGCTGTACCATTGGCGGCTTTATTGGCGAATAAAGAAAGGTTTGCAGGTAAAAAAGTAGGAATCATCCTATCCGGGGGCAATGTGGATTTGGGGAAATTGCCTTTTTAATAACAAAAAAGCCCAAATCTCTCGACTTGGGCCATTTTTCAGCTTTCTGATTTCTAACTTCTGCCTTCCTGCGGCAGGCAAGCTTTCAAACTTTACTTTTTGCTTTCCGCCACCGCATGATGTGCCGCTCTTGCCGCAAATGCCATGTACGTCAAGGATGGATTTTGGGTAGAAGTAGAAGTCATCGAAGCGCCGTCAGTCACATAGACATTCGGCACGGCATGCAACTGATGGTTGGCATTGAGAAGGGAGGTTTTAGGATCTTTGCCCATGCGTACCCCTCCCATTTCGTGAATGTCCAAGCCCGGCGCCTGTTTGCTGTCGGCAGATTGGATATTGGTAAATCCAGCCTTGGTAAACATCTCCGTCATCTGCTCGATGTAGTCCTTGACCATTTTCTCATCGTTATCGTCGTAGTCTACGCTGATTCGAAGCTGAGGCATGCCCCATTCGTCTTTTTGATTCGGATCGAGGGCGACAAAGTTGGTTTCCTTCGGGATCGTCTCTCCCATCATGTGCGAACCCACTCGCCACGGTCCATACTTATCCGGATTGAGCAGACTGTTTTTCAAGTCCATGCCGATACCGCTGGTATCCGGGCCTGAGCCACGGCTAGCAGAGAATCCCGCTGCATAGCCACGGAGGAAGTCTGTCTCCTGCTTGTACACGTTTCGGAATCTTGGAAAATAGCCGCTCGTCGGTCTACCTCCGGAAGTGGTAAATTCGGAATGACCTTCGTATTCACCCGATACTCGGGCGCGGTAATTATGGAAAGCCACGTATTTGCCAAGCAGTCCATTGTCATTACCCAGTCCATTCGGGAACCGGTTTGAAGTCGAGTTGAGCAAAATCGCATTGGTATTTAGCGCTGCGGCATTCACAAAGATCACATCAGCGTAAAATTCCTCAGTTTCCTTGGTCAGGCGGTCGATGATGCGTACCCCGGTCGCTTTTCCTTTTTCCTCATCATAGATGATGGAGTGAACCACCGCATCAGGTCGGAGGGTCAAGTTGCCTGTTTTCAAAGCCCAAGGAATGGTCGATGAGTTGGAACTGAAGTAGCCCCCAAACGGACATCCTCGCTGACAGAGGTTACGGTTTTGGCACATGGCCCGACCCTGCTGGGCGTAGTATTCGGCATTGCCATGGATGTGCGCACAGCGGGCCGAGATCATGTGTCGGTCATTGCCGTAGTGCTTTTTAAGCTGCTCCGCAAAGTATTTCTCCACCACATTCAACTCATACCCTGGCAAAAACTCTCCATCGGGAAGTTGGGCTATGCCATCTTTGAAGCCGGAAACCCCGGCAAATTTCTCCACATGGCTGTACCATTTTTCGATGTCTTTGTATCGAATCGGCCAATCTACGGCAAAACCGTCACGAGCCGGCCCGTCAAAATCAAAGTCAGACCAACGCTGCACCTGTCTGGCCCAAAGAAGCGATTTACCGCCTACTTGATAGCCTCGAATCCAGTCAAAAGGCTTCTCCTGCACATAAGGATGGTCGGTGTCTTTCACAAAAAAGTGCATCGCATCTTCACGGAAGGCATAGCATCGGCTGATCACCGGATTGGCTTCTTGAATCTCCTGAGGAATCTGGTTCCGATGGGGAAATTCGTAAGGTAGCATATTGGTAGTCGGATAGTCTTTGATGTGCTCCACATTGCGGCCGCGCTCCAGCATAAGTGTTTTTACACCCAAATCGCAAAACTCTTTTGCAGCCCAAGCCCCACTAATGCCCGAACCGATGACGATGGCTTGATAGGTTCGCTCCTGTTTGCTACGGATATTCAGATTAGCCATTGATGCGAGGTTTTTGAAGGTCAGTGATCAAAACGGCGCCATTGTATTCGCCAGGTATAAGGGAATAAGGAATGATTTCAGTTTGGATGTATTCGGAGGCCATGTATCCTTGGATGGTGAATCGCTTGGTGGAATTGAGGAAGTATGCGATGTTGCCTCGCTCTTTTCCCTCCGGTGTGTCATCGCCTTCGAGCTTGGTTCCGTTGAGGATCAATTCTTCTTTCTCTTTGGTGGAAAGGGCGTCGAATTTCTTTCCTGCGGTCTTTTGGACATAATCGGGGAAGGCAATTAATCCTGCGCTGAATTTCTCCTGATTTTCCTTGGTAAAGCAGTCATTGACCATCACGAGGATAAAGTCAGGCACCTCTAGATCAAGCGCTCCTTTGATTTCTCCGGCTGGAATGATGGTATCGGAAATGGCTGCAAGAAGCGCTTTTTGGGAGGCGGTAACTTTCAGATTTTTGTAGGCGGCGAGGATGTCGTCTTTGCTGAAGTCACAGGAAGGAATCAGGGCAAGTCCTCCGGATATCAGCGCAATATGCCGCAAAGCATGTCGTCTGTTCATAGGTAAAGGCGATAGATTGGGTTAAAGCAATTGAAGCCAGAAAGTAGGGATTTTATCGAAAAATCCCTACCTGAATTTTACAAGGCTGAGATTATCGGGTAATCACCCCAAACTCCCCAAACGTAGCAGCATTTCCATCTACCGTCCGAAGGGCCTTTAACCTAACAAATCGGGCTTTCACGGCATCCATTTTTATGATCTGCTCGATCGGGCTGTTTTTGATATTGGAAAATTCACCTTGAGCGACCCGCTTCCAGCTTTTTCCATCACCACTGACTTCCAAGGCATAATCCGCGATGTATCCGCTAGGGTATCTGGCTTGCATCGGCAGATAGGTAAACCCTTTCAAATCGACTTCCTGACCAAGATCAATGGTCAAGTCATTGGTAGTTGAAGTCCAATAAGAAGTAGCACGCTCATCGACGGCGCGAATGGCAAGCGTATCGGATGAAATGACTTTCCAGCTGCCTTTGGCTAGGTCAAAATCCACTCGGGCAGGATCGGAGGTTTTTCCGGTTTTGGGATCTACCGCGATAGCCTGAAAAGTAGCGGGCTGAAGAAGGTCAAAGGCATCGGAATAGGCGTTTTGCCCAACTTTTGGAGCAGATCCATCCGTGGTAAAGAAGACTTCCAACTCAGATTCTGCGGCTTGGATGGTTACTTTTCCTTCGGGAGTTCGGGTGATTTTAGGAGGAAAAAGCAAGGCAGGAGCGGAATAGACGCCAATTTCAGAAATCACCGGAATACCTTTTCCATCCAGGAAGTTGATTCGGATCTTCTGGGCTTCCGTATCTGGAAATCTCAAAATCCGCTTGTACCCGATCGTGGTCCCTTCTGCGATTTTTTCCCAGCTACCGTTTACTTCTTTTTCCAGGGAAAAAGCTTTCACGCGTTGCCCAAGATTGACAAATTCCTGAATCAGGAGACGGTTGAAGGAAACTGTTTTCCCAAAATCCACCTCCACGGAAGCCTGTAACTGTCCATCGGGTGTAGTCCAGTACGTATTGAAATCCCCGTCATTTAGGAAATCTGCCGTATATCCTTTGCCTCGATCTGCGCTTGCTTCGAAGGAAGCATCTTTAGCGAGATTGACTGCAAAATCTTCTTTGACTTTGGCTGCCATTTTCAAAATGGCTTCTTCATCTTTTTCATGGATTAAGCCTCGGGTATCCACGGGGAAGTTGATCAACAGGGAGCTATTTCTCCCGATGCTGTTGTAATAAATCTCCATCAGATCCGGAAGCGTTTTCACTTTGTGGTCCTCATAGGTGTGGTAGTACCATCCCGGACGAATGCTTACATCGGATTCGGCGGGAACCCAGTGGGTCCCATTTTCCTGACCTGTGGCCCATTTATCAAAATCAGGCATGCCGGCATAGACCGAATCCCGCATCAGATTGGACCAAGTGGTCTCATACGCGTAGCCGTCTTCGTTGCCCACCCAGCGTACATCAGGTCCGGCATCGCTGAACATCATGGCGCCGGGCTGAAGCTTACGAACCAGTTCATGGGTCGTTGGCCAGTCGTAATAGCTGAATTTGTCCACCTTACGCTCCTCATTGGCTCCTCCATACCAACCTGTTCCGCCATTGGCACCATCAAACCAGACCTCGTAGATTTCTCCGTAATTGGTCAGCAACTCGGTCAGCTGATTGCGCATGTAGGTGATGTATTCGGGCTTGCCATAGTCGGGATGATTTCGGTCCCAAGGGGAATAATAGATCCCGACTTTGAGCCCATATTCCCGACAGGCATCCACAAATTCTTGGATCAAATCGCCTTTTCCGTCACGCCAAGGACTGTTTTTCACCGAATGCTCGGTGTACTTTGACGGCCAAAGGACAAATCCGTCGTGGTGCTTGGCCGTGATGATCAGGCCTTTCATACCGGCTTCCTTGGCGATCCGAGCCCACTGTCTGGCATCGAGTGCAGTGGGATTAAACTGCTCCGGCTTTTCATCTCCAAATCCCCATTCCCGGTCGGAGAAGGTATTCATATTGAAATGGACAAATCCGTAAAACTGAAGCTCCTGCCAAGCAATCTGTCGGGCATCAGGCACGGGCAATACTGGCTCTGGGGGCGCGGCTTTTTCCTGACAAAAACTGAGTGTAAGCAGCAACAGCGGGAAAAGAATCTTTTTCATCGGAAGAATCTGGAAACAGACTTTTGAATTTTTTTAATAAAGAAATACGAGTTTTTAAAAATAATAAAAAAACATTGCCCTGAGTGGAAACCTTCGGCACCCTGAGAAATTAGAGCATACTTTTCACTTGCTGATTTGACGAACCTGTTCAAAAGGAAGTATTTCAAAAACTTTAGAAAACTATCTTCAATTCTGAAACCATTAATCAAATTAATGCTTTGACAACGTAGATCCCCTCGTAATTTCAAGCCATGAAACACGCATTTACGCTCTTCTTTTTGCTTTTTTCACTGGAGCTCTTCGCCCAGATCCAACTCAAAATCACCGATCAGATCACCGGACTTCCCTTGGAAAATGTTCGGGTCAAAGCTGATAAAAGTATTCTTCGAACCAACGCTTCGGGGATTGTTGCTTTCTCAGGAGAAAATCTGAAAATCTCTTTTGCCCTCGAAGGCTATGAAACCTTGGAAAAAACCTTTTCCAGTGGTGAATTTGAGGTGCAGCTGATCCCAACTGTACTTAATCTTTCAGCTGTCACCGTAACTACTTTTGAATCCGAACGCCCCCTTTTGGAGCAATCAGCCGCTATAAGTGTCGTCAGCGAACGCGATTTTAATCGATTCAATGAGATTTCTCCCGTCAATGCCTTCAATCAAAAAGCCGGTGTTCGCATCGAGGAACGGGCGCCTGCCAGCTATCGGGTGTCGATCCGTGGGAGTTCACTTCGGTCGCCTTTCGGAGTACGAAATGTGAAAGTATATTGGAATGAGGTGCCTTTTACCTCTCCTGATGGAACTACGGCTTTGAATCTGCTCGACTTGGCAAATATCCGTACTTCCGAAATTGTAAAAGGTCCTTCGGGAAGCATTTATGGAGCTGGTAACGGTGGCGCAATTTCGCTTTTCAGTCAACCTAATTTGAGCGAAAACAGGATCTCCACCGACTATCTAGCGGGAGATTTCGGGCTCTCCAGATTCCGCTTGGGACTATCCCAACAAGTAGGAAATGGCGGGATCGAGGCCTCCTATGTCAGCCAAAAGTCAGATGGCTACCGCGAACACTCGGCTGTTGATCGACAAGTGTTTCAATTAGGAGGATATTTCTCTGTTTCTGATAAACAGGAAATCCGAACTCAATTGCTGATCTCAGACCTGAATTATCAGATTCCTGGAGCGCTCAATCAAGCCCAGGTAACCGCCAATCCAAAACAGGCGAGGCCAGGTTCGGTCAACCAAAACAGCTCGATTTCCCAACAGGCGATTTTAATGTCCTTGGGGCATTTGTATCGCTTTTCGGAGAAAACCAGCAACAATACCACGATCTACCTCAACACCAACAACTTTGAAAATCCATTCATTTTGGATTACAAAAAGGAATTGGGCTTTGGCTACGGGGCTAGGACCAAGTTTACCCATGAAACCAAATTGGGTGGAAAAGCCCTGCGCCTGATTGCAGGAGCTGAGTTTCAAAATGCCATCACCGATGCGCAAAACTTTGGAAACCGCACAGGAAAGGCCGATACGGTTCGCTTTGCCGACAAGCTCCGGACTTACCAAGGTTTCTTCTTCCAGCAGGCCGAATTGAATCTGACAGAAAAGCTACTGGTTACGTTGGGCCTAAGTGAAAACTTCTCCGGCTACGAGATCGACCGGCAAATCGACGCTTCTGGAGGAAAAACAGGAGTTCAAACCCGAACCTTTGATCCGATTGTGGTGCCAAGAGCCGCACTTAATTATCGCTTAAATCCTTTCAGCTCGGTCTATGGCTCGATCAGCAGTGGGTTTTCCCCACCCATCATCGATGAAGTCCGAACCAATGAGGGAAGCTTGAACTTAGATCTGGAAGCGGAAAAAGGAGTGAATTACGAGATCGGTTATCGTCTGGGAAAAGAGAAATTTAACCTGGAACTCATTGCTTACTACCTCAAATTGGACGAAACGATTACCACCTTTACCAATGCCAATGGCGTGGTACTCTTCCGAAATGCCGGTTCGACAGATCAAAAGGGAATTGAAGCTTCTTTGGATTACGCGATTTTGAGAAATGCCACTGGGTTCATCAAAGACTTCTTGGTCGGAACAGCCTACACCGGGCAGTTTTTCACCTTTGTCGACTATAAAAAACAAACCAATGACTTTTCCGGAAATGACCTGACCGGAGTGCCTCCACACAATGTAGTCAGCAGATTGGATATCCGAACCAGACCAGGAATCTACCTGAATTTCACCCATCAGTTTACCGAAAAAATTCCTCTGAATGATGCCAATACGGTATTTCAGGAGTCCTACGACTTGGTCAATCTAAGAGCAGGCTGGGTGAAAAGCTTGGGGAATTTCGACTTGGAACTTTTTGCAGGAGTGGATAATCTACTGGACGAAAGCTACAGTCTGGGCAATGACCTGAATGCCTTTGCGGGTAGATTTTACCAGCCGGCACCGACGAGGAATTGGTATGGAGGAATCAAAGTGGGGTTGAATTATTAATCTTTGGAAATACGATTGAAAAACAATTGAAATAGACCTCGCTTCGCTCAGTGAAATAAAAAATCGAAATGATTTCAAGTATTTCATCCTGATTTATCAAGGTTTATTCCTATGGTATTTCACGAAGTGGATTTCCACTATATTTCAATCGTATTTCTGTCTTAATATGAAAAAATATACTCTCCTTTTAATAGCAGTCCTGATCTCAATTTCTTCCTTTTCCCAAGAAGATAACACTGAATCCAAGTGGGTTCCCCGCGATCCAAAGAAATTTGAATCCGTCCACACGGGGACTTTCAACGGCCAAAAAATCACCTACAAAGCGGTCGTCGGGGAGACTTTTCTGAAAAACTCCAAAGGAGAAGTGACGGGAGCACTGTGGTCGACTTCGTATATCCGCGAGGGCGTAGATTCTTCCAAAAGGCCCGTTCTCTTCATCTTCAACGGAGGTCCGGGTTCAGCGAGTATTTGGCTGCATGTGGGATTTTTTGGTCCCAAAGTGGTCAAGACCGACTCAGAAGCCAAGAATGATGACGGTGCCGCACCCTATCGGTTTGTGGAAAACACACAGGCGCTTTTGGATCTCACGGATTTGGTATTTATCGATCCGATTGGGACTGGGTTTAGCCAAATAGAAGGTGTGGGCAAGACTTCCGATTTTTGGGGATTGAATGAAGATGCGGAGTCGATCGCGCAGTTTATGCGGACTTGGGTGACGCAGCATGGCCGATGGCAAGCCCCAAAGTTTATGGCCGGAGAAAGCTTTGGCACCACCCGCGCAGCCAAAGTGACTGAAGTCCTGGAAGAAGGTGGCCAAACGATGGCCTTGAATGGCATCATCCTGATTTCTCAGGCTTTGGACTATGCGGGTTCGTCCAGTTGGGCGGATAACCTGACCTCCTTTTTCACCTACCTTCCCTCCCAAGCAGTGACCGCCTGGTATCATGGCAAAGCCGGAAAAGGAAAAACGATTGAAGCTTTTGCCCAAGAGGCGAGAGAATTTGCCTACGGAGCGTATTTGACTTCTCTTTTCCTCGGGGAAAAGCAAACCCAAGCACAGAAAGAAGCCATTGCCGAAAAACTAGCTTACTTCACCGGATTGGACAAGGCGTATATCCTTCGCTCTGATAATCAAATCCTGATGCATCGCTTCAAAAAAGAATTGCTGCGCGAAGAAGGCAAAGCCATCGGGACTTTAGACGGCAGGTATTTGGCTACCGAGACAGACAAGGCTGCTGAAGGACCAGTGTTGGGCGACCCGGCGAGCTACATGACGGGTGCCGCATACACGGCGGTATTCAACGACTACCTGATGCGGGATTTAAAGGTGACGATGGATCGGCCGTATTTCACCTCAGCCGAAGGAATGGGTGGCAGCTGGAACTGGAAGCCTGTGCCGGATGGGGCGTATTGGGAACCGACTTATGTGAGTACGGCGAGGTCTCTGAGCGAAGCCATGCACCGCAATACACGAATGAAAGTGATGGTAGCCAACGGATACTACGATTTGATCACTCCGTTTTTTGATGCGGAATACACCTTTGCACGCCATAATTTTCCTCAGGAACGGATAGAGATGACCTACTACGAGGCAGGTCACATGATGTACAACCGTCAGAAGGATTTTGATGCCTTGGCAAAGGATGTGAGGAAGTTTTTGGAGGGGCTGTTGAAATAAAATAATTGTTCACGGAACAAAATCAGGTCGAAATTGACTTGAAAAGAAAACTTAGAAACTATGCAAAACCCCGAATTCAATACCGAAGAGGTTACTAAAATTATTCGTGGACGTCGGTCCATGTTTCCCGCCCAATTCAAAGAAAATGACCCAATCGAGGACTCCATCATCGAGGAAATGCTCGAAAACGCTAATTGGGCACCAACGCACAAGCTTACTCAGCCTTGGAGATTCATCGTCTACACCGGCGAGGGCCTGAAGAAGTTTGCGGATTACCAAGCTGAGATGTATAAAATGAGAGCTGAGAAAAACGGCACCAACTTCATCGAAGCCACCTATCAGAAGTTTAAAGAGCAGCCATTGAAAGCTTCTCACGTGATCGCCATCTTGATGAAGCGAACCGAAGGATCAGGGATTCCGGTAATGGAGGAAATCTCTGCGGTTGCCATGGCTGTTCAAAACATGTACCTGACTGCCTGCGCTCATGGACTGGCCTGCTATTGGGGTACGGGCGGACCGACATTCTGGGCAGAAGCTCGGGAGGATTTCGGACTCGAAGGCGAAGACATGCTCATGGGCTTTTTCTACGTGGCCAAACCAGCTACGGATAATTGGCCTGCTGGAAAGCGAGAGCCAATTGCGGAAAAAGTGAATTGGGTGAGGGGGTAATTAGCATCTGGGAATATATTTCTTCGCTAATTGAAGGGTAATTTATTCTATGAAAAAATTTTTCAAATCCAGATCTGCACAAGTCTTTAGAGGCCTGTTGATAGTAGTTCTATTTGCAAAACTATCCAACTGGTTTTTAGACTTCACCGATGAAACCAATCAGCTCCTAAACATGATCATGTTTAGCTTGATAGGACTTGCCTATTTATCTTATTCTTGGGCTTTTGACAGGTTTTTTTTAAAAGTAATCTTCTTCATTTGCGGAGGATATTTAATGCTGATGAATTTCCTCCCTGATTCGGCTTGGAAATCATCTATCGGGATTATCAGTATCGTTATCCCCATCATCATCGGCAGATTCATCCCAGAAGAAAAACAGGAAGTCCCCAATCCATAATTCATCAAAAAAGGAAGGCTCATCGCCTTCCTTTTTATTTGTTACCAATCTGCCGGTCTTCTTGCTTGATATTCGGCCATTTGATCCAATAGATCCGAGGGGTCATCCGAAATAATCAACATATCCTCCTGCTCAGGATAGAGAAATCCTTCGCCCATGGCATGATTAAGAAAGTCGATCAGCTTGTCATAATACCCATTCACATTATAAAGTGCCAAAGGCTTTTGGATGTAGTGAAGCTGATTGAGCGTCATGATTTCAAAAAGTTCCTCAAGCGTCCCGATCCCTCCCGGCATGGCAATAAATCCATCTCCCCGCTCTGCCATCAGCCACTTGCGATCCCGCATGGTCTCCACGATAATCAGTTCGGTACATCCTTGGTGTGCCACCTCCCGATCTACCAACTTTTGTGGGATAATGCCCAACACTTCTTTGCCAGCAGCGAGCATCTCGTCCGCAATTACCCCCATCAACCCTACCCGGCCAGCACCATAGACTAGGGATAAGTCACGCTTGATCATTTCCTGGGCTAATGCCCTTGAAGCGGTTTCATAAATCGTCGAGTTCCCTTTCTTGGAACCACAATAGACGGTGATCTTTTTCATGGAGGAAATTTAAAAGGAAAATCTCAGCACTTAGCCTGACACATCAAAATGGTTTGGATGCTGACGATTCGCTTTTCATTTTTGTCAAAAACCAATCCTGCATGAAAATCTGCTTTGCCACCAACAACAAGAAGAAAATCGAGGAAGTAAAAGCGGCCCTTGGGCCTGAGTTTGAACTCGTCTCTTTACAAGAAATAGGTTGTGTGGAAGAACTTCCGGAAACAGGCAACACCCTTGATCATAATGCTTTTCAAAAAGCCCGCTATGTCAAAGAGAATTTTGGAGTGGATTGCTTTGCGGATGATACAGGCCTGGAAGTAGACGCTTTGGATGGTGCTCCGGGAGTGTATTCGGGTCGATTCGCAGGAGAACCACGCAGCGATGAGCGGAATATCGACTTGCTTTTGGAGAAAATGGCGGGAAAAACCAATCGAAAGGCTAGGTTCCGCACCGTGATTGCCTTGATTTTGGAGGGAAAAGAATACCAGTTTGAAGGAATTGCTGAGGGCGAAATTCTAATGGAACGGATAGGCGAAAAGGGGTTTGGGTATGATCCTGTTTTTAAGCCAATCGGTTTTGACAAAACCTTTGCACAGCTTTCTTTGGAGGAAAAAAATGAAATTTCCCATCGGGGAAAAGCAGTAAAAGCACTAATCGAATTTCTCAACCATAGAAAATTCTGAGATCACGTTAAAAATGAATTAACTTTGACGCCCATGAAGAAGCCTTTCATCGTCGGGATCACAGGAGGTTCAGCCTCAGGAAAAACATTGTTTTTGGAGCGATTGCTCAGCAGCTTTGATCCAGGGGAAGTTTGTCTGATCTCACAGGACAACTATTACAAGCCTAGGCATCAGCAGCCAGTCGATGCGCAAGGCATTCACAATTTTGATACTCCTTTCAGCATTGATTTTGAGCAATATGCCACTGACATTCGAAAAATCCAGGAGGGAGAGATCGTTTTTCGGGAGGAATATACTTTTAACAACGCTGCAAAAAAGCCTAAACTTTTGACATTTTCCCCTGCACCGGTGGTGGTGGTGGAGGGAATTTTTGTGTTGTATTATCCGGAATTGGCAGATCTTCTGGATTTGAAAATTTTTATTGATGCCAAAGATCACATCAAACTCAAGCGTCGAATCATCCGGGATAAAGTAGAGCGAGGCTATGATTTGGACGATGTGCTCTATCGCTACGAGATGCATGTGATGCCTACTTACGAAAAATACATCGAACCTTTCAAAAGTGAGTCAGATCTCATTGTTACCAACAACCAAAGCTTTGACCGTGCCCTCGATGTGATCCGTACCTACCTGAGAGCCAAGTCAGGCCAATAGCAAAAAATACCGAGCAAAAAGCTTGAATTTCAAATATTGTCTATATTTGCCGCTCATGAAAAACAGGACAATCTATAGCAACACCTTCCGACAGCGATTCTCCATGCTGATGGCTTTGTTGTTTTGCCTGTTTGTGTCGAGTATCGAATACATTCCTCAGCACGAAGAGGCTGTCAAATCAGAACAGTCTTCCGAAAATCCAGATCAGACTTTTTTAAATGTTGCGGTGGATGCAGTAGTACCCTTTGTACTGCATGTAGCTGACACTGTTCTTTATCTTATTTACCAGATTTTCAGTTTCGAATTCAAAATCCCTACTCATCAGGCGGTATCTGCTTTTTTCTCCAATCAGCTGATTGAGATTCTTTTTGAGCGGATCATTTCCACCAAGGGGCCCTGATCCTTTCACCATCTCGCGTTTATTTCCCTGTTTGGTTCTTTCCTGAGCCAACCATTCTCTTGTATTTATCAATCAATTAACTAGTTATCCTTATGCAAAACAAAGGTGTCATTGTGTTTTTGACGGTGATTATTACGGCACTTTGCCTGTATTACCTGTCATTCACACTCGTATCCAATGGCGTTCAGCAAAAAGCAACCGAGTATGCTACTGACGCTTCCGGCAATGTTGACTTTGCCAAAAGAAGAGCTTATCTCGACTCTGTCTGGAGACAGCCGGTATACAATTTTCTAGGTGCGGATTTTACCTATCAGGAAGTAAAAGAAACCGAGCTAGGTCTTGGACTTGACCTTCAGGGCGGGATGCACGTGACCTTGGAAGTTTCTCCTGTGGAAATTGTAAAAGGCATCGCGGGCAATCCAAAAGACGAGGCTTTCAACAAATCTGTGGACGAAGCAAGAGAGGAAGCCAAAACCTCCAATGCAAAATTCGTGGATCTTTTCTATGCTTCTTGGCAAAGAAACAATCCCGGTAAAAGCCTAAGCAGCATTTTCGCCACAGCGGCCAACAGAGGTAGAATTTCCCTGGAATCTTCTGATTCGGACATCTTGGCCATCATCGACACGGAAGTAGAAAATGCGATTGATCGTTCCTTCAACATTCTCAGAACGCGTATTGACCGATTCGGTACATCTCAGCCAAACATTCAGCGAATCGCCGGTTCGGGCAGAATCCAGATCGAACTACCAGGTGCCGACAATCAGGAGCGAGTTCGTAACCTCTTGCAGGGTGTAGCAAAGCTTCAGTTTTGGGAAGTTCTCGAACTCAATGAGTACGGCGGTGCTATCGAAACAATCAACACTACCTGGGTTGCTGATCAAAAAGCATCAAAGTCAACCTCAACTGTTGCGGCCGACAGCACAGCCAGTGACAGTACTGCAGGTGACTCCACAGCAGTAGTTTCTCCTGAAGATTCTCTTAGAAATGCGCTTGAAAAGCAGTTGGAGCAAATCGATCCAACGAATTCAACCGGTACGGTTTCTCCGTTGATTACTTTGATGAAAGCCAATTACGGCTTGGTATACGATGTAAGAGACACGGTAATCATCAACAGAATTCTGAAAAATGAACGTTACAAGTCTTTCCTTCCAAGAGACCTAAAGCTCCTTTGGGGCGTAAAGCCAACCACCGCTGAAGACGGAACAGAGGTATTGGAGCTGTATGCAATCAAACTAAACAAAGGTTCTGATCAAGCACCTTTGGAAGGTGATGTGGTAACGGATGCCCGTCAGACACTGGATCAGACTTCCCGCCCAGCAGTATCCATGCAAATGAATGCTGAAGGTGCCAGAAAATGGAGAAAACTTACCTCTGAAAATGTAGGCCGAAGAATCGCTGTAGTCTTGGATGACTATGTGTATACTGCACCGATGGTAAATGGTGAAATCCCTAACGGACAATCAGAAATCTCCGGAAACTTCACCCTATTGGAAGCACAAGATTTGGCCAACATCCTAAAGTCGGGTTCACTTCCGGCTCCAACTCAAATCGTGGAAGAGAGCATCATTGGACCTACCCTAGGTAAAGAAGCACAAAGTCAAGGTATCATCTCCATGATCGCTGGTTTGGTATTGGTAGTCTTGTTTATGGCTGCTTATTACAGCAAGGGAGGTTTGGTTGCTATTGCAGCCTTGGTGTTCAACATTTTCTTCATTCTTGGTATCCTTGCCCAGCTTGGTACGGCCTTGACCTTGCCTGGTATCGCGGGTATCGTATTGACCATTGGTATGTCAATTGACGCCAACGTATTGATCTTTGAGCGTATCAAAGAAGAACTTCGAAACGGTGTAGGCTTGATGGCTTCCATTCAGGCAGGTTATAGCAAAGCATTCTCTGCGATTTTGGATGGTAACGTAACGACCTTCTTGACTGGAGCGATTCTTTACGCCTTGGGTCAGGGTCCTGTAAAGGGCTTTGCAATCGTATTGATGATCGGTATTGCTTGCTCGTTCTTCTCTTCTGTGTTTATCACTCGAGTGATTGTATCATGGATGACCAAAAAAGGAGATAAGAGTACGATCAATTTCTCGGCGCCATTTGCAAAAAATGCACTTACTAGCCTGAACATTGACTTCTTGAGCAAGAGAAAGCTTGCCTATACTGTTTCTTCCACCATCATTGTAATTGGTTTGGCCATAGCTGCAATCAATGGGTTGAAGTTTGGTGTCGATTTCACTGGTGGCCGTTCTTATGTAGTAGCTTTCAATGAACCTGTGGTGCCTTCTGACCTGAAAGTAGGTTTGGATGGTGAATTTGACGGGTCAGTAGAGGTAAAAACCTATGGAGCTAGCAATACACTCAAGGTAACCACTTCCTATCTCATCAATGAAGACGACGACGCTTCCAACAAAGAGGTGGAAAGCAAAGTAAAAGAAGGAATTGCTAACGTAACAGGATTTACCTATGTAGAAAATGCCGAGCAAATTGGTGACAAGCAATTCTCCATTACCGGTTCATCCAAAGTAGGAGCAACAGTGGCTGATGACATCAAAGCCTCTTCTGCTGAAGCAATGATTGCTGCTTTGATCGCGATCTTCCTATACATTTTGTTGAGATTCCGTAAGTGGCAGTTCTCCTTGGGATCCATCATTGCATTGGTTCACGATGCATTGTTCGTAATCGCAGCATTTGCTATTGCGAGTGCATTCGGTGCCACATTTGAGATCGATCAGGTGTTTGTTGCTGCGATCTTGACCGTGATCGGTTATTCGATCAACGATACGGTGATCGTATTTGACCGAATCCGTGAGAACCTAGAAAACCGCGGGACTGGCAAGTTGACCAAAGTATTCAACGACTCTATCAATCAGACTTTGGGCCGTACCTTAATCACCTCATTTACCACCTTGATCGTAGTGATTGTATTGCTCTTCTTTGGTGGTGAAGTATTGAGAGGCTTCTCTTTTGCCTTGTTTGTAGGTATTACCGTAGGTACCTTCTCCTCTATTTACATCGCTACGCCTGTGGTAGTAGACTTGATGAAGAAAGAGTTGGAAAATGAACCTGCTCAAAAAGAAGTCAAAAAAGGAGCTTAATTTCTAAAATCGATCAGTTTATAGGAGTGGGAGAAATCTCACTCCTTTTTTTGTCCTGTTTTGTATAAATCCAGTATCTTTTGGTCATCAAACAAACAAACTTTTATCAACAAACTATGAAAATCAGCAAAGCAGACTTCGAACAGATGAAGGGGAAGTATGATCAGGAAGTAAAAAAGGGGAAACCTGCAAAAGACAAGAAAGGTGATGTAACTAATCAAACAGACTGGATATTTTTTGATCGAAGCACCTTGGAAGAGATTCTGGCTGATTCAAATGCAACTGGAATCAAATTCTATTTCACCGAATACACTGAAGCAACTGCCAAAGCTTTTTATCCAGAAAATCCAGATCAGTATGTTGGCAGAATAAACCTAGTCATGACTGCCTCAGGCGATGGACAAGGTGATATCTTAGATGCAAGCGGTGATCCCAGCTATTTCAACAAGGGGCAAATGTGTCCACCGCATTGCCAATAATTAGTTGAATTACTGTGCTTAGCAACTTGAAGAACATCATTTTTGGAGGTCCCTATTTTCTTTCAATTAACACAATTGGATTTTTAGGGATCTTTTTTTTTCTGATTTTACCCTTTTCGAAAAAAATAAAGACAGAAAACTATCTGCCTTTCTTACTACTGATTTTAGTAATCTCATACGAGGACTTTGCCCGTTATTTAACAGTCGATAAGGCCCTAAATCAAAAAATTCACGAATGGCTGTTCGATGTTCCTTTTCAGGGATGGAATGTTTGGGCTTACAATCTGTTTTATGGACAGATTTCTAAATTTCTCTTTCTATTTATCATTTTAAATCAAGTCCAAAATCAACGACTTCGTAACGCTATCCATGGAATCTGGAGCTTCTTTTTGCTATTCTGTATCCTACTCCAATTACTTGAATTGGAACCACTTTATGGGCTCCAACCGATAATTGGAGGTATTGGAAATGCTTGTATCATCATCGCCTGTTGCCTTTTTTTCATAGATCTGATCACCTCAGATTTTTACTTGGAAAAGGACCCACTGGTACTTTGGCAGTTTTGGTTTGCCACCTTGACCCTTTTTCAGACCAGTCTTGTATTTCTTTCAGAAGTGTCATACGAATACCTAATATTTAGTAATACCTCCTTGTATAATTCATTGGTATATATTTCTCAGTTTTTGTACACCTCCACCATGGGTTTAATTGTCGCTAAATTCATCTCTGAATTGATGCTTAAATCAGCTAAAAAAATCAGACAAAATGCTTGAACAAGGAGATCAAATTGGCTTTTTGATCGTATCAGGCACATTTTTGACGGCAATGATGGGGACGTTCATCGTAGCCATGGTCGTGCTCCACCGTCAGCGACAAGTCCAGAACCGTCAGAAGATCGACAACTTAAAATCGGAGTACGAAAAGACTCTTCTCAACATCGAAAATGAAATCCAGCAAGAAACCCTGACCCAGGTCGGAAGAGAACTCCACGACAACATCGGGCAGCTGCTTTCTTTGGCCAAACTCAATCTCAATTCGCCCAAGCCTGAAAAACAGGCAGAAGGAAAAGAATTCATCAACCAAATCATCAAAGAGGTACGTGCGCTTTCCAAAACATTAAATCTGGATTGGGTAGAAGAAATTAGCATGGATGATTTCATCAGGCAACAATTGCATCGAATCGAATCCACAGGATATTGCCAAACTCTATTTGACTCGGATCAGTCCTTCAATGAACTTTCAAAAGACAGTAAGCTGGTCATGATCCGTGTGATTCAGGAATGCCTCAATAATGCCATCAAGCATGCCTCTCCCGATCAGATACAAATCAAGATTTACAAAGAAGACTCCCTCAGAAAAATTGACATTATAGACAATGGACGGGGATTTGATACTTCTATCCAATCAAGGGGAAGTGGCATGACTAATCTCAAAAAACGAATGGAAACCATTGGTGGCTCTATTCTCTTGTCATCCGTACCCGGAAAAGGAACACACATCACATTGAGTTTGGCTTTTTAGTTTCCGATGCCTACTTTCATCGTAATTCTTGATTCTGTAAATAACACCAATCTCACCCTGACATGATCCGAGTAGCGCTGGCCGATGACCACAAGCTTTTTGTTAAAGGATTGGAGGGCCTCATTGAGGAAAATCCCGGGTTTAAGGTTCAGGGAGTTTATCCCAACGGCAAAGAACTTTTGGAGTGCTTGGAAACACTGGAAGTGGATGTGATCCTTACAGATCTTAACATGCCAATCATCGACGGCTTTGGTGTGCTCAAACATGCTAAAAAGCATTATCCGGACATCAAGGTAATCGTGCTTTCGATGTATGATGATGAAAAGATTTTTAAAGAAACAATGAAACTTGGTGCTGACGCATTTTTACTCAAGGATGCAGATCCCGATGAATTGATTTTCACCATCAATGAAGTGTTTGAGGGCAGGTATGTGAAGAATTTTGAGCGGGTCATTCAGCAATCAAACCAAGCACCGTTTTTTGATGCATTCAGAGAAAAATACAGGCTCTCCAGAAGGGAAGCCCAGATTCTCAAAATGATCAGTGAAGGAATGCCAAACAAGGAAATAGCTGATTCTCTTTCCTTGAGTGTGCAGACGATCGAGACTCACCGAAAAAACATCAACCAAAAACTCCAAGTCAGTTCATTGATGGACCTTATCAACAAGGTCAACGAAATGAATCTGTAAATTAATCCCCATGAAGAAGCCTATCAAAACCGCCCTGATCGGCTATGGATCCGTGGCAGAAAAAATGCATGCCCCACTCATCGAGGTCTGTCCTGATTTGGATTTTGTCGCTGTAGTTGAACGAAACGGAACAAGATGTGAAGAAAAATACCCTCATGTAACCACCTTCAAGAGCCTCGAAGAGCTCCTCCAAGCTGATGCTGCTGATCTTATTTGCATCACGACACCCAACGAATTTCACTTTCCAATGGCTAAGCAGTGTCTTTTGGCAGGAAAACATGTCGTCGTGGACAAACCGGTGACTGTGCACTCTTGGGAGGCGGAGGAGCTTCAGAAAATTGCTTCAGAAAAGGGATTGATATGCAGCGTCTTCCATAATCGTCGATACGATGGAGACATTCGGACAGTACAAAAATTGGTGGCCGAAAACACCCTGGGAAGACTGGTCTACCTGGAGTCGCATTTTGATCGCTTCAGACCGCAAGTCTCAGAAAACTGGAGGGAAAAAGAAGTTCCCGGAAATGGAATCACTTATGACTTGGGCGTCCACTTGATCGATCAGATTGTATTGCTCTTTGGTGTGCCTGAAAGCATTTTCGCAGACATCCAAAAGCAGCGAACTAATGCTGTTTCGGATGATTACTTTGATATTTCACTTTTTTACCCCGACTTCAAAGCAAGAGTCACAGCAGGAGTTCTGGTCAATGTGGCCACCCCAAAATTTCTCCTTTTGGGAGAAAAAGGAAGCTACCAGAAGTTTTTCCTGGACGTACAAGAGCAGGCTTTCAAAGACGGCAGAAAGCCGGAAGGCGTGGATTGGGGTGTGGATCCGGAGGAGCGATGGGGAAAACTTTATCTGGAAAATGAAACACGCCCATTGCCTACAGAAAACGGAGATTACCGGATTTTCTATCAAAATGTTGCGGATGCCATATACCAAAGCGCTCCACTTCAGGTGACTTTACCTCAGACAATTACAGTGTTAAAGCTGATCGAAGTGGCATTTCTTTCTGCACAAGAAGGAAGAAAAATCCACCAACAAGAGGGATCTTGGTGATCAAATTGGCTTGGACTTTGCCAAATGCTGGGTTCAACCAACTTTGTTTACCATGAAAAAACTGTTTTTAGCCTCCCTCTTTTTCTTGGGACTCATTCACTTCTCCTTCGCACAGGTCAGCGTCGGGGTCAATTTGCAGAATACCCGCAATTTCATCACAGTAGGCACCAATCCGGACAAAGAATTTTTCTTTGACGGCCGACTTGGGCTAGGAAGAGAAATTGGGCTTGAACTCGTAGGGGCCTACAATTTTGTCCAAAAAAGCAATGCCAATGCCTACGTAGGATTGGGCTTGGGTCTTTTTGATCACTACCATCCCCGCAAGGACAGGTATTACGATGAGACGTATTTCGCCATTCCTTTTGGAGCCTTGATCAAACCTTTTGACAATAAGAATTTTGGAATCCTGATCGAAGCCGCCCCGATCCTTTACGACGACTATGGAAGCTATCTCCGTGGTGGGATCGGGTTTAAGTACACCTTTAGGTAACCCAAACGGATTCTCAAGAAAGGCCACAAAACAATAGATTTTGTGGCCTTTTTTTGTCTAAAATTCAATAAAATACCATTTTCGTTTCCATTGCTTCACTCTTGAAATCAATTTGTTTCCTTAATTTTACGCCCTATGGCAAAGACAGAAACTCCCGGCGAAAACGCCCAATTGAAAGATATTATTTCCCATGCCAAAGAGTATGGTTTTGTATACCCTAGCTCTGAGATCTACGACGGACTGCAGGCAGTCTATGACTACGGGGCTTACGGGGTCGAACTGAAAAACAACCTCAAGCGCCTGTGGTGGGAGACCATGACCCGAGTGTCTGACAATATTGTCGGCATCGATGCGGCGATTTTTATGCATCCGACCACTTGGAAGGCTTCCGGTCACGTGGATTCTTTCAACGATCCGATGATCGACAACAAGGACAGCAAAAAGCGCTACCGTGCCGACGTCCTCGTCGAAGAGCATGCAGCCAAGTTGGAAAATGAAGGGCAAGTCGAAAAGGCTAAGTCCCTGACTGCTGCCCTGGCGAGACTACTTGAAGCGGAAGACTTAGCTGGAGTGCGTGACCTGATCACCAATGAGGGCATCAAATGCCCGATCTCCGGCACGTCCAACTGGACCGATGTGCGCCAGTTCAACCTGATGTTTTCCACCCAAGTGGGTTCGGTGGCCGAAGATGCTTCTACCATTTACCTGCGTCCGGAGACTGCCCAGGGGATTTTTGTGAACTTCCTTAATGTGCAAAAGACCGCGCGAATGAAAGTTCCTTTTGGCATCGCCCAAATCGGAAAAGCCTTCCGAAACGAGATCGTAGCCCGTCAGTTCATTTTCAGAATGCGGGAATTTGAGCAGATGGAAATGCAGTTCTTCGTACGCCCTGGCACCGAGCTCGACTGGTATCAGAAGTGGGCAGACACCCGAATGAGATGGCATTTGGCCTTGGGTACGCCTGCGGCAAAGCTCCGCAAGCACGACCACGAGAAATTGGCTCACTATGCCAATGCGGCGATGGACATCGAATTTGAGTTCCCGTTTGGATTCAAAGAAGTGGAAGGTATCCACTCCAGAACCGACTTTGACTTGAAATCTCATCAGGAATACTCCAAGAAAAAGCAGCAATACTTCGATCCTGAGATCAACCAAAACTACATTCCGTACGTGATCGAGACTTCGATCGGAGCAGATCGCTTGTTCTTGTTGACGCTTTGCAATGCGTTCACCGAAGAGAAAACCGAGGAGAAAAGCAGAACCTACCTGAAGTTCCATCCGGCCATCGCACCGGTGAAGGCAGCTATCCTTCCGATCATTAAGAAAGACGGACTTCCAGAGAAAGCTCAGGAAATCGTAGATGCCCTGAAGTATGACTTCAACATTATTTACGAAGATTCCGGATCTATCGGAAAGCGCTACACCCGTCAGGACCTGATTGGAACTCCGTTCTGTATCGCTGTGGATCATCAGACGTTGGAAGACAATACCGTCACCATCCGTCATCGGGACACCACCGAGCAGGAGCGTGTAGCCATCTCTGAGCTTCATGGCCGAATCGCTGAGGCAACGAGCTTTAGAAGGATTTTTGAGAAGATTTGATGACCGATGTCGGGTAGCCGATGTCAGATGTAAAAAGCCGTCAGAATTGAGTTTCTGGCGGCTTTTTTGTCTTTAATCTAGCGTCTTGCGTCTAAAATCTTTTTTAAAACTCAATCTTCCCCTTTTCTTTTCCCTCACCTAGCAGCAGACTGCGGGGAGATTTGGACTGGGAATAGACGTGGACGATATTTTGCTGACCGTCAAAGTCTTTCAATAAGATGGTGCTTTGAACCTCCACACTTTTTGGCATTTCTGCCGCCGATGACTCCAGGTAAAACCAAGCCGCATCCTCCTCGACCTCATAGCCCAGATAGGTCAGCGTCACCGATTTTCCATTGACCCACACCTGATTGTGTTTGAGGAGGTAGGTTTTGACTTGGCTTTCCAGTTTGGCTTTATCCTTGGGCTTGAGGAAATCCACTTTTTCTTTAAACTCACTTGCCAAAGCGACCTCCAAATCGTCCCAAAAGATCTTCTGGGCAATCTCCATTTTCTTGCTTTGAGGATTGTAGCGCATTTCGGTCAGAGAGATAAAAAAGGGATGAAGCAAGGTCATCCAAGCGGCCATCACGAAAATGTAAACATGTTGCATTTAGAGGAGAGATTTAGACTTTTGTGAGAATTATCCTGTATTATTGCCCGCAAATTAACTCTTTTAGAGGCATCACCCGAACATGAATTCATTTGAACTCTACTTCAAACTGGGACTTCAGCACATTCTGGATATCAACGGTTTTGATCACATCCTGTTTGTACTCGCCCTTTGTGCCGTATATGTGGCAAGAGACTGGGCCAAAATCCTGATTCTGGTCACGGCTTTTACCATTGGTCATTCCCTGACGCTGGCATTGGCCACGTTCAATATCATTCAGGTACGCTCTGATGTCATTGAGTTTCTAATTCCGGTCACGATTGCTATCACAGCATTGGTGACCATTTTCAAGCCAAAACCAAGTTCGGGCAAGGGTGTTCAGTTGAATTACTTTTTTGCTTCCTTCTTTGGATTGATTCACGGTCTCGGCTTTTCCAATTACCTCAAGGAGCTATTGGGAAAAGAAGCGGCCATTTTCCAACCACTCCTGGCATTCAACATTGGCCTCGAAGTAGGTCAAATCGTCATTGTAGCAGCATTTCTACTGCTTACCTCTCTCCTCAGCCTCGCTGGGGTCAATCGAAAAGAATGGACGCTGATTGTTTCAGCGTTCGTCTTAGGGGTCGCTTGCATGCTGCTATTGGAAACCAAATTTTGGTAAAAAATCACCGTCAAAAACAGAATACTTTTCTGTTTGTTGATCAATCTGTTAATTAGAAAATTGAATTAGGCCAAGATAAGATATGATCAAAAAACTACTAGCGATTGCCGCTTTGGGCTTTGCGGGAGCTTCTCCAGTACTTGCTCAGCACACCGAGCAAAACCATGCGGTTAGATTTGAGCAGCTGGGCACCATGCTCCGCACACCCAATGTGTACCGCACTGCCTCTGGAGCTCCGGGCCATATGTACTGGCAGCAGCAGGCCAACTATGTGATCGATGTCGAACTAAACGACGACAATCAGTCCATCAAAGGCAAGGAGACTGTCACTTACATCAACAACTCCCCCGATCAGCTGACCTACCTATGGGTGCAATTGGATCAAAACAACCGAAGTAAAGATTCTGACACCCCAAAAACTACCGAATCCAGCATCAATCCCCGCATGAGCTTGCGTCAGCTCGAGGGAATACTATGGCATTCGGAAGACTATGATCTAAAAATCCTTTCCATCAAGGATGCTTCGGGCAAGCCTCTCAACGTCGCCATCAACAAAACGATGATGCGCGTGGATCTTCCTCAACCGTTGAAAGCTGGGGAAACATTTTCTTTCTCCATCGACTGGAGCTTCAATATCCACGATCGGGTAGGCTTCATCGGTGGTCGTCCGGGTTACGAGTTTTTTCCAAAAGACGGCAACTACCTCTATACCATGGCAGAATGGTTCCCAAGAATGGCCGTGTACTCTGACTTCGAAGGCTGGCAAAACAAGCAGTTCCTTGGTGCTGGTGAATTTGCCTTGACTTTTGGTAACTACGAAGTACGAATCACTGTGCCTGCTGACCACATGGTCGGTGCGACCGGAGTTCTTCAAAATCCTGAAGAAGTACTTTCAGCCACCGAATTGCAGCGCTGGAATACGGCGAAAAAGACTTACGACAAACCGGTCATTATCCGTACACAAGCTGAAGCAGAAGCACTTGAGAAGAAAAAAGCCCCCGGCAAAAAGACGTGGATCTACAAAGCTGAAAACGTACGTGACTTTGCCTGGACTTCTTCCCGCAAATTCATCTGGGATGCTATGGCGGTGAAACAAGGCGGAAAAGACGTGATGGCTATGTCTTACTATGCCAAGGAAGCCAACCCGCTTTGGGAGCAATATTCAACCCGAGTAGTAGCTCACACCATCAAATCCTACTCTTCGCACACCTTTGACTACCCATATCCTACCGCCATCTCTGTGGAGGCAAGCAACGGGATGGAGTATCCAATGATCTGCTTTAACTATGGCCGTCCGGATGCAGATGGTACCTACTCTGATGCGATCAAGTATGGTATGATCTCCGTGATCATCCACGAGGTGGGGCATAACTTCTTCCCGATGATCGTCAATTCTGACGAACGTCAGTGGACTTGGATGGATGAGGGTTTGAATACCTTCATGCAATTCATGGCAGAGCAGGAGTGGGACAGAAACTATCCTTCCCGCCGTGGTCCAGCACACAAGATTGTGCCTTATATGGCTAGCGAAAAAAACTTGCTGGAGCCGATCATGACCAACTCCGAAAATATCATCCAGTTTGGACCAAATGCCTATGCCAAGCCGGCTACTGCACTAAATATCCTCCGTGAGACGGTGATGGGCCGTGACCTGTTTGACTTTGCCTTTAGAGAGTATTCCAGAAGATGGATGTTTAAGCATCCGACCCCGGACGACTTGTTCCGCACCTTGGAAGATGCCTCTGCGGTGGATTTGGACTGGTTCTGGAGAGGCTGGTTCTACGGCACAGACCCAGTTGATATTTCGCTCGAAAATGTGAAGTGGTACAAGCTGGACAATCGCACTCCGGCACAGAAAAAGGCAGATGCGAAAATCGCCTTTGACCGTGAGGAGAGCTATGTTTCCAAGGAATTTAACAAGACGGATGTAGAGCGCACTGTCGTAGAAGCTGATCCGGCTACTCGCGATTTCTACAACAGCTACAATCCATTTACCGTGACTCCGGAAGATGAGACAGCTTATAAAAACTTCTTGGCAAGCTTGACCGAAAAGGAAAAAGCATTGCTCAATAGCAACATGAACTTCTACGAGATGACCTTCAAAAACGTAGGAGGTCTCGTGATGCCATTGATCATCGAGTTTCACTATGCCGATGGTACTTCAGAGATTGAGCGCATCCCTGCTGAGATCTGGAGAAAGAATGAATCGCAGGTAACCAAAGTATTTGCGAAGCAAAAAGAAGTGGTACGCTTTGTCCTCGATCCAAAGCGAGAGACCGCTGACATTGACGAAAGTAGCAACTACTGGCCAAGACAATATCAGCCGACTCGATTTGAACTCTTCAAAGGAGGAGGCGGAGTAAGAGGAGCTTCCATGGGAGACAATCCGATGAAGAAAGCTCAGAATAAAAAGTAAAGTAAATCCCGGGGAGTGCTCTCCGGGATTTTTTGCTTTAAGACTTGGGGAATTTTAAAGGCAAAAAAAACTCTCCTGAAAGGCAGAACTTTCGGAGAGTTGGTAAAGATTTGACCTAGGTGTAGAAAGAAAATCTCCTTCTTTTTTGATTAGGCATTTAAGGTGTATTCCACACTGATTTCCATATTCAAGGCTCTGGAGATCGGGCAGTTTTTCTCCGCGTCTTTTACGAGTTCGGCAAATTGCTCTTCGGAGATGCCCTCCACGATTGCTTTCAATACGAGATGAGATCTTTTCAACGTGCCTTCTTCGAAGGTGATTTGAGAAGTCACGTTCAATTCTTGGGGAGGAAAATTAGCTCCACTGAGGTTGAAGCTAAGCTTCATGGCAAAGCAACCGGCATGCGCTGCGGCGATGAGTTCTTCGGGATTGGTACCTACACCGTCTTCAAATCGGGTGTTGAATGAGTATTGGGTTTGGTTAAGGACGGTGGAGTCAGTGGTCAAGTGGCCTTTGCCTTCTTTGCCGCTGCCATTCCATACGGCTGTTGCTTTTCTGATCATGGGATTAAAGAGTTTTTATGGTGAAAAGATAATGCATAAAGGAAATTTGAGAGGTGAAAGTTTCAAGGTTTCTTGTTTCCCACAGATACTCCCAGAAAAGGTCGCAGATCAGCGCAGATTTTTTTTTAGTTCAGCGGGAATCAGCGCATTGAATCCGCGTAAATCAGCGGGAAATCTTTCTGATACTCGAAGAAAACTCCTATTTTCAACTATGCACGAAAATGAAATTACCTTTTTAATCCGTGGTGCAATTTTTAAAGTCTACAATACCCTCGGTCCGGGACTTTTGGAATCTAGCTACGAAGCAGCTTTGGGATATGAATTGGTCAAATCTGGGCTGATGGTTGAGCATCAAGTCGGTCTACCCATGATTTATGAAGACCTGAGATTAGATGTTGGGTACCGATTGGACTTACTGGTAGAGAAAAAAGTAATTGTGGAGATCAAATCGGTTGAACTTTTGCAAAATGTGCACCATCTGCAAATAATGACCTATCTGAGGCTGGCTAAGTTAAAAGTAGGTTTATTAGTTAATTTCAATACCGATAACCTG
Organism: Algoriphagus sp.; assembly: GCA_018336015.1. GTDB lineage: Bacteria > Bacteroidota > Bacteroidia > Cytophagales > Cyclobacteriaceae > Algoriphagus > Algoriphagus aquatilis. Next base: position 270,446 of record JAGXQZ010000051.1, read on the forward strand.
CCAAAAAATATTATCCGAAAGATTAATGGATATCTATAAAGTTTCCCACAGATCTTCACGGATAAAATCACGGATTGACACAGATCACCAATAACCTATCAGTGAAAATCTGTGGGACAAATCTGTGAGAATCTGTGGGAACTATTTTCTTGCTAATTTTTCAAACACCTCCAAATACCGCTCCGTCACGTAATCCCAATTGTATTTCTGGGTCAATCCAGCTCGGGCGGTTTGACGAAGATGATCGAGTGATTCAGGCTCAAGCTCTGCTCTCTCCAGGATCTCTTTGACCGATTCCGGCTTTTTCTCAAAGTACCATCCATGCTTCCCGTTTTGCAGCATCTCTTGATTGAATGGAGTTTTCAAAGCCAATATTGCACATCCATATCCCATTGCCTTGAGCATCGCCGGATTGGTACCACCAAACTCATGTCCATGGAAGTAGGCATAGCCATGTGAATACAAAGCTGCCAGTTCGTTTGGATCAGTGACGTAACCGGTAAATAGCAACCGTGGATCCTGGATATTCTTCAACCGATTAGCCCAAGCATCATCATAAGGTACATCGCCTACGACGACCAATTTTTTTTGCGAAGCAGATTTCAAAAATCCTTCGATGATCAAATCCGCATTGTTATCAGGCACCAGTCTTCCGACAATCAAGTAGTAATCTCGGCTTTCCAGATTCCAACGCTGGATGGGACCTGCATCCACACTTTCCCTAGGATTGGCACCATAAGCAATGACCTCGGAGTCTTTCTTGAAAAGCTCCAAGTACACCCTTCGCATTTCGTCAGAGTCATTGATCACCTGATCGTAAAATTTGGTAGCCATCTTGGACGCCCAGAAAAAGTACTTTGCTCCAAGCCCTTTCCATTTGGGTCTCAGCCACTCCAATCCATCCACATTGATGGCGGTAGGCTTCCCGAAAATCTTGGCAATCAACCCAAAAGGGCCATTGCCACTGTTCACCACGAAAATCACATCCACATCCGAAAAACAGGCATGGAGCATGGAAAAGAATGTGTGGGTAAGCTGGGTAAGGCTCTTAGACTCTATTGCAGGTGTGTAGATGCACTCAATCCCATTCACAAATCGCGGTCGGTCTTTGAACAAAGCCCGATGATTGTACACTCGCACATGTACACCCTTGGCCACGAGTCGCTCTCCAAGTTCCTTGATCATCGTGTCGTAGCCCCCATAGACATAAGGATAGCCCTTGGCCCCCATGATGGCAACTTTCAATTTTCTCTCAGGTGCTGCCATAGGTGGTTGATAATTTTTTTCTCAAAAGCTTCTAAACTATAGGTATTCAATACACGGGTTCTGCCTGATTCCCCCAATTGCTCACGCAAATCAGGGTCTTGGATTAGTTGTTCCAAAGCGACCTTCCCTTCCTCTACATTTCCAATTGGAATCAAGAACCCGGTTTCCCCATTGATGACCATCTCTGAAGCACCTCCAGACCAAGTGGCGACGACGGGTTTCCCAGCAGCCATTGCCTCTAAAATTACTGTTGGGAAAGAATCCGGCATCACAGAAGGCAATACATAGACATCCAAGGAAACCATGACCTCCGGAATATCCTCTCTAAATCCCAAGTAACTCACTTTGGTCTCTAATTTCTTGTCTCTAATCTCTCTCTTCACCTCCTCCAAAATGGGCTCATATCCCGGAAACGGATCTCCCACCAATACAAAATGGGCCTCAGGAAATGACTTGCATAAGCTGTCTGCCAGTTCGATAAAAAACAACTGTCCCTTACCTGGATTGATCCTGCCAATCATGCCGATGAGCACGCTGGATTCGGAAAGTCCAAGTTCTTGCTTGAGCGTTGGGTTTGCTTTTAAAAATGATTCATAAGGAATCCCATTGTATATCACCTGAACCTTTGACTTTTTCAAAAATGGTTGCCAATGATCTGCAACCGCCTGGGAAACTGCTATTGGCATCGGAGTGGATTTATCCAACAAACCTGCCAGCCAACTCACCAATAGCCGTGGACCGAGGAGAATCTCATGGATGTGCCAAATGTGTGGAAGTCCCTTTCGCCTCGCCCAATATGCTCCAACTACTACTGCCAAGGTATTGGAGTACACCAGTTCAAATCCATATTTCTCATGGAGATGGTTGAGGAATCGATATGCTTTCAGATTTTTAATCAGTCTATTGAGTAATCCACTGGGGCTAACATATTTTCTTCGCAGGATTCCCAGGTTTTGGATGTAAAAAGGAATACCCAATTCCCCTAAGTCTCTTTGAATCGCGCCTTCATTGGTTAGGACGACCACAGGGGAAAAGCCCTGATTTTGGTAAAAGCGGAGGACTTGCAAGATTATTTTACCCGACCCGTAGCCCTCGGAGGAGCTTTGCAGAAAAAGGATATGTCGGGTTTTGGTCATGGTGCAAAAATATACTCCTTATTTCAGATCTGTTGCTTGTTTACCCTTAAGGCTGATTTGGCAGATCGTACTAGTTGCGGTCTCTTTGAAAATACAACCCCATGATTCCCGATTTGCCAAATGCCACGGATAAAACTTCCAATCCCCAGGCAAAAGGCAACATAATCCCAATCAAAAGAATCAGTCCAAAGGTCTTTTTCCGTTTCAGTCTTAAAATCAGATTTTCTCTATATCCAATTCTGGAAAGGAATGCCTGTAGCATACCCAAAACACCCAAGTGTATGGAATATCCTCGTTTTTCTATTGGAGCAAATCCCAATTTACCCAATTGATCAACCAAAATGGGTTCTGTCCAATGCGTCAGGTGCTTGGGAATATCCCAATGCATCCATTGATCTCCTGCGATTTGGGCTTGCCAAGAGTCTGCACGCGGTACCTCTATGTAGAGTAATCCATCTGCACTAAGATTGGATTTGACCAACTTTTCCAAAAGCACCATCGGCTGTGGCAGATGCTCGAGGACGTGATTCAAAGTGATAAGACCAGCTAACTCAGATCCGATTTTTCCTTCCTGATAAAACTCACACCGAACCTCAACTCCGTATTTTTCCCTTGCAAAATCTGCTCTGGCTTGCTCGGTTTCAATACCGATTCCATTCCAGCCCAGTTCTTTTGCCACTGCCAAAAACTGCCCCTTTCCCGAACCAAAATCGATTAATTCTGTGGCTTTTGGACTAATTAGACTCGCTTGCTTTAGAACCTTTTTAGCCTCGGAGAAAATAATCTTTTCAAAAATAGATTGACGATTGTCCACCACTGCATACACCTCATCGCGGTATAGCTCGACTGTATTTAGGGTATCCGGAAGGTAAGTCCAACTCACTCCACAAGAACCACAACTCACTTTACCCAGTGCATTGGGGAGAGATTTGGGAGAGGAAAAACAAACGGGACAGGAGATTTGCCGCATGGCTTAAAGTGACGGCTTCAGAATCAGCCGATGAAAAGCTTCAATAAATTTTTCTGATGAAAAGTCCTTGAATCGCTCCTTTCCCTGAGAAATTAGCCTACTTCTAAGGTCATTTTCACAATCCAAAAGTATCATTTTTTCGGTCAAATCATTTCGATCCCCCGTCTGAAAAGCCAGTCCGGCACCTCCGGCTACCTCGAGCAGCGCTTGTTGATCAGAATGGATGACCGGCACACCAAATCCCATCGCTTCTAAAATGGGGATACCAAAACCTTCGTTTTGAGATGGGAAAACATATCCAAAGGCTCCTTCATAGAGGGCCTTGATCTCTCCGTCGGTCAAATATCCCGGAAGTAGCACATGATCCTGCAAGCCTAGGTCAGATACCAGCTTTTCTACTAAAGGAAAATCATTCATCCTCTTACTCTGACCCGGACCTCCTGCGAGGACAAGCTTTTTGCAGGTAGGATTTTGATTAAGATAGGCAGCAAATGCATCCACCAGAAGGGGTAGGTTTTTTCTACGGTCAAAAGTGCCGATGTGAAGAAAATATCCATGGGAGTTTAATCCACACCTCGAAAGAAACTGCGTATCTGAGGCTGATTTAAGGCCTTTCGGGGCTTGATACACTACAGAAATTGGCCATGCATCTCCCAAGTGCTCCACAAGGGAAGATTTGGAATACTCCGTAGTGGTGATAATCTCGGTGTCCTCTTTTAGTCCTTTTTTAATCAGGTTGAGGAAATACTTCCTCCACCATCGGGGATAGTTTTCGGGCATTTGCCAAAAGAAGGCATCGTGTATCACTGTCAGCCTCCTACAGGGCAACGAAGCCGCCGGGGAAACAAAATCAGGACAAATCAGCACATCCGGCTTGTACTTTTTCACCAAATCTGGTAGCTGAAACTCCTTCCAGCGAAAGTAATCCAAGTGGTAGTTAAGTCGCTGAATCTTGGATTTGGGCCCCAAAAAAGAACGGTCGGACGCTTGGACTTCTGGCTCATGAGTAAAAATCCATTCGATATCCGGATGGGAATATTTCCGTGCTGCCTTTGCCAATTCGAGCATGTAAGTCTTGATCCCCGTAGTGGCGACATTGAGATGCTGGAGATCGAGTAGGACTTTCAAGAGAATTGAAGTTTGATCGGATGGAGGATGTAGAAACCTAAGATTTGCCTACATCATTTTGAAGTTTAAGTTAGGAATTAAGCGAACAGGATTGACAATATTTCATTTTGAATTTGAAACTGATAGGTGAAGGAATTTTTACTCCAATAAAAACTGGCGAAAAATGAGATTTAAGAATTGAATTTAATACTCAAGTCTATCCTGAAAGGAAACAAGAAAAAAACCAAAACATGTAAAAGGCCAGTCTATTGGTTAAGCCTGCCATACACTCTCACACTATATCCGATCATCCACCAAGTTATCCAGGCCACATAGGTATACATTTCAGCATTGGCGGTGAAAAGCGGCAGAAGCATCCCCACTTTGGTCACAGCACCCACAAAAGCGATCCGTGCAGTCATGGTTTGATCTGTCCGATAAAATACCCTTAGACTTAAAATCACTCCAGTTGCCAAAGTCAGGATATATAGCATCATTCCCAACCAACCCAGCTGTACGCCATAAATCAAGAATTGATTCTCCCCTCCTACACGAAGCTCATCCGCTACACTACCCGCGTTCCCACTCATTGCCAATCCAATACCAAAAGGATTGGCAATCATGGAATCCAATGCCAATAGCCATTCTACCACGTGTCCTATACTGGAGGTATTTTCAAAAGTCAAGGTATCGATTACAAAAAAGTAAAAGTCATCCGAAGCCAGTAAGACCACATAAATACCAAATCCCACCAATGCCAAAAAACCCGCCGCAATAAGTTTATATAGCCTAAATACTAGGGCGACAAAGAAAATCATGACAAAAAATGCCCCAAATGCAGCTCTTGAGGCTGAAAACACCAAACTTCCGATCGAGCAGGCCATGACCAAAAGATAAATCCACGAGTGTTCTTTTTTGGAAGTCAAAAACCAAATCAACCCTGCCGCAAACCCCATCAGCACCGAACTGGCCATCTCAAGGGGATCAGAGAAAAACCCTGCCAAACGCTTGGTGACAGCCTGTGTTTCAAATGTCCAAGTCAATCCAAAGTTGCCCGTAGGATCTATATCATTAATCGCTTGATTATAGAGAGCATACCCTGTAAACTGTTGCAAATGTGCCTCGAGCAGGAAGTTTTCGAAGCAATTAACCAAAAATGCACCGATCGCTATTCCAAAGATGATCTGAAATAACTGATGAAAATCCCTGCTTTCCCATGTAGAATTTCTCCCAAGAAAATAGACAAAACCGGGAATCACCATGCCTTTATAGTAAAGAGCTCGATTGACAAAAGAACTTTCACCCAAAGGCAGCAGCATATACAAAAAACCCAAGGTCAAAAATCCCAAAAAGGTCCAATCCGTGGATTGCAACCGAAATGGATAGTCAAAAATTCTTTTTTGGTAAAATATCCAAACAACCAACGCAGTCAATACTACCACTTCCTTCAGGATCTGAAATACTCCTACCAACGCAGAGGACTGTGTAGCGAGATAAACTATACTTAAAGTGGTGATGTAAAAAGGAAGAAAGGCTGCCAAAAAATAAATGAAATAGGTCCAATTTCCCTTAATGATCAGCTCTTGCATGATCCATAAAAATCCGAACCCAACCAAAAAAGCGAGGATAATGAATACGATCAAGGCCATCTTTCCGCAGGTTTAATTTGCTGAGTCAAGCCGTCCCTAATTCCTTTAATCACAGCTTTCATTTTTTGAAACCGACCTCTCATCATGAAGTATCCAGCCCAAAGCAAAAACCGGAAGGAATGATATACAAATCCATAAGTAATCTTCAACTCTCGTAGGAGAAAGTATTGATTTCTCACATGGAAATAAAACACGTTAGGACTGAGAGTCCCCTCTGAATTTTTCTTTTTGGAGGCAGCTCCTGCTTCATGATATACAATTGCCTTTTCCGCTAGACCAATTCCAAAACCTGATTTTCTGATTCTTAAAGACCATTCTACATCCTCGAAATAGGTGAAATAGGAATCATTAAGAAGTCCGCAATGAAGCAATGCCTCTCTTTTAATCAGAAAACAGCACCCCGTAGCCCAATCCAACTCCTGCTTGTTGGTACGGTAATCTGCAAGTACATCTTGATCACCCAGGGTAATTGCCCTCCCAGAGAAAGGAAGAAATTTGCCTCCTGCACTCCAGATAATCTTTGGATTGTGAAGAAATAAAATGAGAGGCTGAACTACGCCTAGATGAGGGTGTTGAGAAAATTGAAGTAACATCTCCCCTAAAAAATCGGGCTTAACTTCTGTGTCATTGTTGAGCAACAGCACGTGGGAAAAACCCTGCTCCAGAGCATATCGGATTCCCACATTGTTTCCGCCGGTGAAGCCAAGATTCTCTTGATTTTGGATCAGGTGAATTTCAGGGAAAGCCTTTTTGATCCGTAGCCCTTCCTCATTGGAAGAGGCATTATCCACCAGAATTACTTTAAAGGTAGGATAATCCACTTTCCTTAAAGAAGCTAAACAAGCTAGGGTGAACTCCAGCCCATTCCAATTGACCAATATGATCGCCACTGATGTCTCAGAGATAAAAGCCATGGATCAACGCACGATTGTGACGATACAACAATACCAAACAAATAAGGAATACCACCACTTCAGTGGAAATGATACCGATGCAAAGTCCAATACCACCCATCGCCGAAGTCAAGAAGGCGGAAACTACCACCATGTAGAGACACATCATCCAACTCGCGCGAAAAAGCAGCTCTTTCAAATCAGATACAAGAAGTAAGATCACATTGCCAATGTTCAGACAGGCTAAAAATGGCACTGAAGCGAGTAGTTGTAAATAGTCCACCGATTCTTTAAGCTCTGACCTTGAAAGCACCCTGATCACCCAAGGCGCACTCCAATAAGTAGCCATAGAAAGACAGGCTCCAGCCACTAAAACTCTTAAGTAAACTTTCTTTAAAAACTTAAAAAAGGAAATAGGATCCTCTTTGATCAGTCGGGAGGAATTTGGGAAGATCGCCTGAATAATCAGTGCAGGAAAAAGCCTCAGCACCATCACTACTCGCTCTGCCAAGCTATACATCCCAAGAGTCTCCGCCACCGAAAAAAAACTCAAAATGATCAGGCCACCATTGATGGAGATATGACTCGCCAGATTACTGAAAAACAACAGCACATTATCTCTCAAGCTTTTTACGATTGCAGAAATCTCCGGCCGATAAAATCTGATTCCCAGAAATTGATGAATATAAAAAAGTAAAGAGAGATTGATGATCAAGCCAAATACTCCCATCATGAAATTGACCCATTGGCTTTGGTCAGGGGAATGGATGAAGAGGACAATCCCCATCAGATACAACAGCTTGGAAAAAATATTGGCGATCGATATCAGCTTCATTTTTTCCATCCCCTGAAAAAACCACAGGGGCAAGGTCGCTTCCGAAAAAAGCAACAGAACTGATAAAGCAAGGATGATTCGGTATTCCTGAAAAAGATTAAATCCAAAAATTCCAATCAGAATCGAGAGCGTAGCAACCGAAGCCAGCAGGATTTTGGCAGAAAACACATTGGAAACCAAATGGGAAAGCGCACTCTTATCCCCCTGGTTGACTGCAACTTCCCGGGGCGCACTCAGATTGTATCCAAAGCCCACGACAATGTTGAAAAGAATGATAACCGAAAGCGCCAAATTGACTAGGCCAAACTGATCTACTCCGATGTTCTGGATCAGTAAGGGCATAGAAATGATCGAAATCAGGACATTGGACGACTGGATAATAGCCAGGAAAAGAAAGTTCTGGATAGACTTGTTCCGGATAAAATTCCCGATCGGGATCAACAGGTTCAGTTTCTCAAACATGGCAGCTTAGGGTTTAGCTTTCCTGCACATGCTTCTGATACAGTCTGCGAAAATACAGTCCAAAAATCGTTATTAATCCCGCTATTAACCCCCCAAACACCATCCCTTTTACCAATCGGATTTCTGTGCGCTTTAGCGGAAATCGAGGTGAGTCAATGATTTGAATCAAAGGGGAATTGTTGCGATGATTGACCTTGGCGATCTCGAGATTCTTCACGATCTCTTGATAGACTCCTGCAGTAGCTTGCACGTCGATTTGGCGCTTTCTGCTTTCAACAGTCCCTGAGGAAAGAAGGGGATTGGCATTAGGAACCCGGTCTTGGGCTGAGGCATAAGCCCCTAAGCTCTCATCCAAAATCGCCCTGACAGAATCTGCTTGGGTCTGAAGGATACTGAGATTTTCCCCCGTTTTTTTGGTTTTGGTCTCAAAGTAGAATGAGTTCACTTTATTGACTAAAGTCTCATTAAAGACTTTGGCAAAGGCCTCATCTTTGGAGGAAATACTCACTTTGATGATGCTGAGTTTGCGGTCAGGTTTTGCTACAGCAAGTTGACGCTCGCGGATCAACTTAGAGATTTCCAACACAACCGAATCCTGCGTCACCGAGAAGGCATCCCGTGGTACCGAAAAATCCAATGCCGAAAAATCCACCTTGGAAGCCCACTTTTCATCCAGTTTTTCAAATGCTACAAACCGATCTATGAGCAATTTTTCTTCAGAAAATGGACTTAACAGCGTTTCACTGATCATTCGGTCTGAGCGATACAGCTCCATGATATTGTCCCCTTGGAAAAGTCCGCTTGTACTTCCTAGCGAGCCCAAATTTACCCCCACCAAAGAAGCAAGTCCAGACATTTGCCCTAAGCTTGAACCGCCTCCTTCCTCCAAGACAAAGGAAGTTTCTGCATGAAACACAGGTTTTTTTAAGACAGAAATAACCGCCCCTCCACCTACTCCAATGAAACCCGCGATCATCAGGACTTTCCATTGACTTAGGAAAAATAAAAGCCAAGCCCGAAGACCCAAGATAACTTCGGAAAGGGTAAACTGATCTTTAGAAAAATGTGGGTTATCTGCCATTAGGGATTGTTCCAATTGATTTGGGAAAGTACCAGCGCTAAAGTGGCCAAGCCGGTGGTCACTCCGACGACATCTCCGAGTCTAAGCGGGATTTTTGGACCTTTGGTAGGCACAATGACTTCAGCTCCAGGTTCTACGATTGGGAAAATACGGACACCAAAGAATCCGTGGGTACGTTTTACAGCACCGTTAGCATAGACGACATACGTTTGCCTGCGGTTGGCACGTCGCTCAAATCCGCCCGCACTGTTGATGTATTGCTTCAGTCCTCTGCCCTGCTCGTATCTCAAGGTGGTGGGGTAGACTACATCCCCTCTCATCCGGACAGTCTGAAGGAGTTTGGGCACGTTGAGAATATCGCCTTCTTCCAAAAGCAGGTCTTCCTCTGAACCGGGATTGGCTAGGATTTTCTCAAGGTTGATGGCTACAGCTTCTGACTCCTTGATTTTCACATCAAACCCTGGGGTTTCAGTAGCGATCTGATCGAGGGATTCCAGTTTTGCATTGGCTATCAGGCTGTCCGAGTTATTGGCCTTTTCCTTTGGGAGATCCTTGAAAAGTCGATGTAAGAGTTCTTCCTGAGCCTCCGAGTTAGTGGGATCTTCTATCAGTCTCAACCTAAGGGCTTCGAGGTTTCGCTGTCTTCTGATTTGCTCAGATTCGGTATTGAAAAATTCCGTTCTGCGGATCAAGGTTGCCCCTTTGGCATATGCAAACTGATTCAGTCCACCTACTCTTTTGATCAAATCGGAAATCCTTTCTACACTGGTTTGAATCGCAAAAATGCCGGGTGAATTCACCTGCCCCTCAACAGAAACAAGTCGTTGCATGGTGAAATTGGATCGCTTTCTCACGATCACTTGATCAAATGGAGCCAATGAAAGCGAATTGGGGTTAAAAGATAGGTCTGGGTTGACGGAAGTAGTGAGAATATCTGCCAAGGTACCCAGGTCAGAATCTTCTAACCTCCTAGCAATCTCGATTTCCTTGGTATTGGCGGATTCTTGAAGCCCACCTGCCAGGAGAATAAGCTCTTCTGAGGTCATTCCTTCCGAAAAAGGATAAGTACCCGGGCGCTTTACTTCTCCCAAAATCTGAACATAGCGCTCGTTTTGGATTTCATAAATGCTGGAGATTCGCACCACATCCTCTCGCTTAAGAGCCAAATCCGGCTTTGTCCCCGCTAATATTTCCTTGAGATTCACCTCGATTACTTCCGAACTCAAATCTTCCTTAGTTCTCAGGACACTTGCCCGCTGTATGTAGGCATCTCCTTTGAGTCCTTCCGCGTTTTTGATCAACTGAGTAAGGGTCATACCAGCAGTCAATGCAAAGGTCCCCGGACGGAATACCGAACCTTTGATCTGCACACGGTTGGTATAGCGATTTAGGATTTTTCCGACAGTCAGTTCATCTCCACCTTTGAGGATAAACAGGCCAAATTGATCTTGATAGACATCCGATACAGAGCGCTGATTGCCTGTGATGCGGGAAATGGAAATTCGGTCTTTAAATGCCAAATCGGAAAATCCTCCTGCATAACGAAGCAGGTCATCGAGTGTATCGTCAGGCTTCACCTCAAAAGTCAAAGGACGCTTCACTTCACCATTGACTTTGGCTCTCGCTAAAAATGGCTGGACCAGCAACACATCCTGATCTTGGAGCTGTACATCCAAATTAGCCGTACCATTGATCAGCAAATCATAGACATCTATCTCCGCGACTTGTTTGCTGTTTCGCATGAGCTTGATCGCGCGAAGGGTTCCATTGTCATTGGGTCCGCCTGCGGCATATAGGGCATTGAACACGGTGGAGAAAGCACTCAGGGTAAACGTGCCCGGCAATCTAACCTCACCTAAGATATGCACCTTGATCGTCCTCACATTTCCCAGAGTCACCTGCAAAAAGGTATTGGGATTAGGACCCTGCATACCTGTATAGAATTTGGAGACTCTGTTTTTGATGATTCCGGTGGCCTCTTCCAGAGATTTGCCGGAGACAGAGACTGGCCCTATATTGTCCAAAAGCACAAAGCCCTCCGGATTGACGGTGGCCTCATAGTATTTTTCAGACTGACCATAAATATCCACATAGATCAGGTCCCCAGGTCCAAGGAGGTAACTTTTTGGAGTAGCCTGATTAAGGCTGGGCTCAAAACTCAGCCTTCTGTTTTTCTGGAAAAATAGGTTGCTCCCAAAAATCTGGGCGTCCACCGGTTGGGATTCTGCCAAATCCTGAGTTTGAGTGAGACCCCGGGTAATGTCGTTGATATCCAATTGAACTCTGGAATCTCGATTGGAAACCCCAGAAGACCTGGAACTTCCACTTCCAGCACTGAGGCCTTCTACGCGGTTTCTTAATTTCTCAACCTCACCGGAAGGCATCCCACGCATTTGCGCCATTTGTAGAAAATCCGAAGTACTCAACCCCGCCTCTTGCGCACGTTTGATCAATTCCTGAACTTGGTCATCCGTGAGTTCATCAACTTTGATGGAGGCAATATCGGTACTTTGCTGCGCAAAGGCTGAGGGATGTGTCAGCGCCATAAAGCATAACAAGGCAAAAAAGTACCAGATTCTTTTGAATAAAATCATGAGAATTAGAAGGTTCCGAAGGATATAAGGGTAATCCGATGGATAAAAATCCATCTATTTCTTAATTATACCAAATCTGACCTTAGAATTGGGAGCAGTAGACCTATTTATTCTGAACAATTTCTGCAGATTTCGATCTGCGATCTGTCCTCAAGCAGTTGAGTTCTGAACTGCTGATAGGCCATCGAGTGCCAAATTTTTCCCATTAGATCGACTCTCAAATCTCCCATGACGTGTTTGGCATCTTTGTCAAAGCAGCAAGGCACGACCTTTCCATCCCAAGTCACCACAGCCCCTTGCCACATTCTCCAACATTTGTTTTCCATTTGCTTTTTGAGTTTCCAGGTTCCTTTTCCGTCAGGGATGTACCTGGAATATCCCAAATCTGAAGGAATCAGCTCAGTGCCATTTTCAAAGTCATAAATCTGGGTGGTCTTTAACTGGAGTTCATCGACCCCGATTTCTTTTGACCAGGTTTTCAGACTGGGAATTTGATGCTCATTTTGTCCCGTAACGAGGAATTGGAGTACGATTCGTGGAAACTCCCTTCCCTGCTTTTTTCGCTCTTCGAGCAAAAGCATCAGGCCCTTTTGGACCTTTTCGAGACTGCCACCAATCCGGTATTTTTCATAGATCTCCTGTGAAATACCATCCATCGAGACGATCAGTTGCTTCAGCCCAGAACCCAGAATTTCAGAGACATTTTTTTCGGTAAAATAATGAGCATTGGTCGAGGTCGAAGTGAAAATACCCTTACCATCCGCATACTTGACCAGATCCAAAAACCCCGGATGTAGAAAGGGCTCTCCCTGAAAATACAAATGAAGCCAAGTCAGATGTCCCGAGACCTGGTCAATGACTTTTTGATAGAGCTCTGTCTGAAGCATTCCGGTGGGCCGGGTGAAAGCTCTCAATCCCGATGGACACTCGGGACAGCGCAGATTGCAGCTGGTAGTTGGTTCAATGCTCAAGGTGGCCGGCAAACCCCAACTAAATGGATGCTTGCACATCCTGCTCCAATGAAAAGAAACCCAAAGCTTCACCAGATTTGCTGCTTTGCCTACAGTCAAATACCCAAAAAATGCTTTTGCTGTGATCCATTGATTTTTCACACTGAAAAATAGGGGTAAAAATTCAAGTGGGGAAAGGTCAAACCATATCAATCGCCCCAAATTGTCGTTTGATTCAAAAGCCTTTCTTTATTTTGCTCCAAAATTCTCCTTATGCGTCAGCTCCTTTCAGTTTTCTTTCTGATTTCTTTGATCGGATTTATCTCCTGCGAGAAAAAAGAAACCGCTTGCGAACTAGATTCCGACATTCTCAGCCAAAAGCCTGCTGTCGAAATTGTTCGCTTGGAAGATGAATTTTTTGCTGCCAAAACCGCTGAAGACATCAATCATCTGATCGAAAAGTACCCTGATTTCGCTGACCGATTTTTGGAAAAAGGGCTTTACCCCAATCAGGATTCCCTAGTATCCGTACTCCTGACCGCCCATACCGATTCGGCTTTGCAGGTATTGCACGATTCGGTAAAGGTGGAGTTTGCAGACATCTCGGATATCCAAACGGAATTGGAACATGCTTTTGCCTACATCAAGCATTATTTCCCCGATTTCAAAATTCCTAAAGTGTACACCTATGTCTCGGGGTTTAACACGGATCTACTGATCGAGGAAGATATGATTGTCATTGGCTTGGACTATTTCCTCCCCGCCGACCACGCATTTCAGCCGGATCTACCCAGGTACCTAGCCAACAGGTATGAGCGAAAGTACCTGGTGCCAATGATTGTCTTGGCGATTTCTTCCAGATACAACCAGATAAATCCTGCTGACAATCGTCTGCTATCCGAAATGATTTTCTATGGGAAAGCCTACCATTTTGTGAAAGCCATCATGCCCTGCACCTCCGACCAGTTTATCATCGGCTATACCCCAGCCGAAATCGAAGAATGCTGGGCTAATGAAGAGTTTATCTGGTCGCACTTTGTGGAAAATGAACTCCTTTTCCAGACCAATCCATTTGAAATCCGCAAGTACATCGGCGAGGCTCCATTCACCGACGCCATCAGCACCAATGCCCCGGGAAGACTGGGCAGATGGGTAGGATGGAATATTGTGGATGATTACCAAGCAAGTCAAGACATCGAGCTTCCCTTGCTGATGGCTGAGTCCGATGCGGAAAAGATATTCAGGCAGTCCGGATATCGACCACGTCGCCAGGAGTAGCTTTTGGAGTAGGCTGGATCACTTCGATGAGTCGGCTCACGGCTAGTTCCTTGGCAAATTGAGTTTCGGCCAGGTTTCTGGCTCTGTTTCCCATCTTTTGTATTTGGTCATGCTGAGATTCCAACTCCTCCAATCTGGCGAATGCTTTTACCCATTTTCCGGGGAGAAAAGAAATTCCCAACCCATGCGTCTTGACCAAGTCATGCACCCATCCCTTGTGATTGACCAAAATGGCCTTTCCCGCAGCAATGGCGTCGAAAAATTTGTTGGGACTGTTGGTTTTCAGCACAGGATAATGTGCAAAAGAAATCCAGGCAAAGTCCGCCAGAGCCAGCACCTCATTGACTTGCTCCTTGGAGCCAAAAGGAAGAAAATGGGTATGCCGGAGATTTAAGGATTTTGCTTTTTCCCGAAGGAGGGCCTCATGACTCCCTTCACCCATGATGAGAAAATTCCAGTTTTTCCCTCGCTCTTGGGCCATTTTTGCAAGATCCAACAATTCCTCTACCGCATTCACTTG
>JAGXQZ010000052.1 GCA_018336015.1 Algoriphagus sp.
CAGGGCATCAAGTCCAAGTACTTCGAAATGCGAACCTATACCGTTCATGAAGGAAAAATGCCAGACCTGATCCAGCGTTTTCAAAATCATACCCTGAAGCTTTTCAAGAAGAACGGAATTGAAAATGTGGCTTACTTCCTTTCTGAAGAACAGCCTGACAAGCAGTTGACGTTTATTTTGGGTTACCCAGATCAGGCCTCAAGAGATGTTCTATGGAACAAGTTTGCCAACGATCCGGAATGGGTTGCCGCTTACAAAGCCTCAGAAGCAAATGGACCTTTGGTTCAAAAAGTAGATCAGGTGTTCATGGTTTGGGCAAATAATCTGAATGATAACAAAAAGCCAAAGCCAAGCGGAATCTTTCAGTTGAGAACTTACTACTGCTTCCCTGGTAAAATCGAAAATATTCAAACCCGATTCCGTGACCATACTCAGGACTTATTTGAAAAGCAGGGCTTGAAAAATTATCCATACTGGTTAACGGTAGAAAAAGACGGCAGCCAGCCAAAGCTAGTTTACCTATTGGGACATGATTCCAAAGATGCTTTTAATGCCGCATTTGATCGATTCAGAGTAGATCCTGACTGGGTCAAAGCTCGAGACGAGTCTGAAGCTCCAGGTAAAATCGTCGAAAAGGTGGTTGGGGTCTTCTATACCGCTCTGCCTTTTTCTCCCATGAAATAGAGGTTTGTGTGTTCAGATTTCGACGTTCGATATTCATCAGTCGATACTCGATATTTCCAAAATCCATTCAAGTTATTTTCGAGAGAAACAATCAAAAGAAGCCACTCTGGATCGATCAGGGTGGCTTCTTTTGTTGCTTGGGTAGCACTTTTTTGTAATTCTTCGTTTCAATGGTAATTGGATAAATTTGACTTGATGCAAAAAGTTTTTTTCTTAATTCTATTCTGCACCCTCTTTCTTTCCTGTCGTGAAAATGACGGGCCCACTACTTGTGCGGTGGCAGCCCCTGTAAATGACCTGGCTTGGATTCAACAGGGGATCAAGGAATTGGAAAATTCAAGCTTGATCGAATACTCGTATTTAGTACAGGCTACCTACAAAGGGGAGACCGTATTCTTCTTTGGTTCCTGTTGCCCCTTCTGCAAGTTTGCATTGGTGATTCTGGATTGCCAGGGAAAGGCAATTTCCGGTTCTATCAGTACGGCGGACCTTATCGATCAAAAAGTAATCTGGAAACCCGCAAATTCGGTTTGTGACTTGGATTAGCCTTTTGTGACTTACTCCATGGGCTGTAGCCTTTGAATTTGAATTTTCTTTTTTCTTAAATCAAAACTTCACTGATTATGAAATCATTTCTGCTTGTTTTGCTGAGTTCGGTCTTACTTTTTGGCTGTTCAGACAGCGAAAATCCTACAACTTGTGGAGTCGAGAATCCATTGAAGGATTTGGCTTGGCTTAAACAGGAAATCGAAAATGCCAACGGTCCCAACAGCTCAGAATATTCCTTTTTGATGCAGGCGAGCTATCAGGGTCAGACGGTTTTTTTCTTTGGATTTTGTAATCCTCTCTGGAATTATGCCACGATATACCAAGACTGTCAGGGTAATCGGATATCCGGTGAAATAACCTTTGCTGATTTATCCAACCAAAAAGTAATCTGGAAACCTGCCAATTCGGTTTGCACATTTTCTTAACGGATCTTCTCCAAAAGTAAAAAGCCAGCTTGAAATCAATCAAGCTGGCTTTTTTTATAAGTAATTGAAAAAAGACCTAAGTCAGTTTAGAGATTACTTCGCGTTGAAGGTGATTCCCATCAGAATAAACGTTCCCAGTTCAGCACCTTTGGCATCACTCACAAAATAAAGTTTATGCTTCTTGCCATCGGTAGCGCCAGTCACAGGGATCATAGCTTGGTGCATTAGGATAGGCATATTTGGAGCCTTAAATCCTTCACTCGGCTGGTGGGTTCCTTTGGCTACCACTTCACCAGTCGGGCTATCCAAACGAATCTCGAAATCCACCGGCACTTTGATCGGTTCTTGAGAAGCAGTCATCAAAGTCACCGAACCAATTCCTGTCAAGTCAATGGCAGGCAGAGCAAAGGATCCGGTTTGGTTAGGGACTGTCAGCAAGGTTCTACCGTCAAATACCATTTTGGTGTAGGTAGTAAAGTCACCTGCCTGCGCCAAGTTCACACTGTTTGGGCCTAATACCAAAGAAGTGGAACCTGTCAAAGGCTTGATGTTTTCTCCTCCTTTATCAGTGTAGGTAGCGGAAATCACCAAGGATCCGGTAGGAGAAGCTGGCTTGCCCAAGGTTGGGTCAACGCTTCCTTTTGCTGCCAAGGTTGGCTTGCTTTCTTGTCTGAGCGAAAGGATATAGGTCACCAAGGCATTGACTTCGGAGGCTTTCAAGTCTGGATTGGCAGGCATTGCAGTCTCACCCCAAACACCTCCTCCGCCTTTTCTGATTTTCTCCACCAGGTAATCACGGTTTCGCTCCCTGTATTTTTTCGCCACTTCGGTATAAGCAGGTCCGATGGAAGCCTCATTTTCTTTATGACAGGTTTTACAGGTCAATGACTGCACCAAAGATTTCCCGGTCATGGCTTCGCTCATCACCTTGTGGCCCATATCGGCTTCTGCCTGATCGATTCCCTGTAAGTAATCTGCTGCTACATACAAGCTGCTGATATCGCTCGAAGCTTCCGGATGATCTTCATCGGAAACGGCTACGGAATAGCTCACTTTTTTGCCCGGGAAGTAGAAAGATTGGTTTCCATCCACTGAAATGCTCACGACTGGAGCAACATTCCCAGAATAAACGGATACCAATGGACTGGTTCCCGTCAATCCGGAAGGATCCGCTGCAGTCACCTTAATTTCAAATTCACCCACTGTAGAATAGGTATGGGAAAGCGTCGGTTCGTTCGTGGTTTTGGTTTCACCATTACCCAAGTCCCAGGTGTAAGTGAGGGCGTCTTTCTCCGGATCTGAAGCGGTTGCATTCAAGGTCACAGTCAAAGGATTTTTGCCGGAAGTTTTGTCTACAGTCAATTCTGAAACTACAGGCGCTCGGTTTCCTCCATTGTAGTCAATTCGGAATAGACCTGCGTCAGGGTTTTTGCTAAACCAGCCATTTCCATACTCGAGGATATAGATTTTTCCGTCAGGACCCATTTCCATATCCATCAAGGCGTTGAATTTGGTGCCTTTCATGAAGGGTTCCATTTTGTCAAAATCACCGTTTTCCCGCATGGTCACCACTTTGATCCAGCCTCTGATCCAGTCATAGATGAAAAGTTTTCCGTCGTAGTAATCCGGCATTCTGGTTTCTGCTGGATACATGTCAGAATAGTAAACCGGTCCAGCCATGGCATTACGTCCGCCTGTTCCCAGCTGAGGGAAGTCAGGAGATACCGCATACGGATACCAGATAAAGGCAGGTTCTACCGGTGGCAGTTTCTTCAGACCAGTATTGTTTGGAGAGTTGTTTTCCGGTCCGGCGATATCAAATGCCTGACCGGTCTGCCCGGTTTCATAGTTGAATTCACGGTACGCGAAGTTGTTTCCGATCGTATATGGCCAGCCGAAATGTCCGGCTTTTCTTGCCTGGTTCACTTCATCGTAACCTCGAGGACCTTTTACATCAAGCGAATCATTGGCGGCATCAGGTCCCACTTCACCCCAATAGAGGAATCCGTTTTTCTGATCCACAGCGATTCGGTAAGGGTTTCTCAAGCCTTGGGCATAGATTTCAGGACGTGTTCCTTCGGTACCTTGTGGGTACAAGTTCCCTTCAGGAATGGTATAGCTTCCGTCTTCGGCTACTTTGATTCGGAGGATTTTTCCTCTTAGGTCATTGGAGTTGCCGGAGCTTCGACGTGCATCCCACTGCTTGTTGCCATCACGGCTGTCAAGCGGTGCGTAGCCGTTGAGGGTGTATTTGCTGCCTGGTTGATTGAATGGGGTGGAGTTGTCACCCGTGGAAAGGAATAAGTTTCCGTCTTTGTCAAAGGCAATGGAGCCGCCGGTATGGCAGCAGATGTCACGCTGAGAGTAGAGTTCGAGGATGATTTGCTCGGAAGCCATGTCCCAGACTCCATTGGCAAACTTGAATCGGGAAAGTCGGTTGATTTCTTTGTCACCGGTAGGTGCGTAGAAGGCATAAACCCAATTGTTGGTCGCGTAATTCGGATCTTTTTGCAAGCCCATCAAGCCTTCTTCAGCATTGACACCTTTCACCTCAGTTTTCCAATACACATCCAGTTTTACGATTTCTTTCAGTTCGCCGGTGGCATTGTTGTAGTGAAGGATTTCCCCTCTTCGCTGAGCTACCAAAATGTCCAAATTAGGAAGAATGGTCATTTCTGTCGGTTCGGTAAACTGACCGATGGAAAGGGTAGTCTTGGTGAATCTGTTTTCTTCAGGGGCACGCTTAGACTTGGCTTTGCTGTAGTCCAGTTCTTCGTTTTCACCGATTGCATATTGAATACCTGAAAGCAAATGCTTCAAGAAATCAGCTTCTTCGTAAGATTCTTTGGTGTGTCCACCGCCGGTGTAGTACGCTCGTCCGCCGTCAAAGTCATGGTACCAAGCAATCGGATGCTCGCCCATGTCAGCTCCTCCTTGGTAGGAAGTTTCGTCCAGCATGAGAAGTTTCTTCGTGTTTGGATTGACTTTTTTATAGCTGTACCATTCGTCGGTACGCTCCCAAGATTCAGGCAGAAAGTCTACAGAAGGATGTTTTTCACCTGCTTTGGTGATCTTTCCTGGCTGTACGTTTGGATGAGGATCGTTAATGCCGGGATGGTCAGAGAAATACCCGCCTACCAGTCGGCCGTACCAGCCCCACTCGTATTCGGTATCTGCCGCAGCGTGGATTCCTACAAAGCCACCGCCTGATTGGATGTAGCGTTCAAAATCCGCCTCTTGGTAGTGATCCAAGACATCACCGGTGGTGCTCAAGAAGATCACCGCTGCATATTGAGCAAGGTTTTCTTCATTGATCAACTCGGCATTTTTGGTGGTATCTACCGCAAAGCCGTTTTCGGCTCCCAATTTTTGGATTGCAGCGATCCCGTTTGGAATGGATTCATGATAGAATCCCGCAGTTTTGCTGAAAATCAGCACTTTCGGTTGGCCTTCCCGCTTTTTGGAGCAAGAAGCCAAACCTACTCCCAACAGCACAAGCAAAAAGAGCAGGCTACGTAGGTTTTTCGGGTAATTCATAAGGTTTGGATTAATTTTTCGGGAAAATAGGAAAAAAGTACAAACCCTTGATTGCGAAGCGTTGTAAAGGATATTTTAAAGGATCAATCGGTAGTTTTTATCGATAAAAATTTGGTTTACAAAACCCTCGCCCCCTCGCCAATCTCCACCAAAATAAACTCAGGGGTTTTTTGGAAAGCTTGTTCGTAGGGGGATTTTAAAGCAGCTTGGAAGGCTTCCAGTTCGGAGGTTTTGACCAAGTTGAGGGTACAGCCGCCAAAGCCTCCTCCCATCATGCGTGCACCTAGGACAAAGTCAAGGGCTTGGGCTTTTTCCGTCAGGAAATCCAACTCGGCACAGCTGACTTCGAAGTCTTGGCTAAGGCTTTGGTGGGTAGCGTTGAGTAGCTTTCCGAAGGATTCCAAATCTCCGGCTTGTAAGGCTGTTGCCGCTTCATGTACGCGGGCGCATTCGGTGATGATGTGTTTTGCCTTTGGGTAAAGTGCTTCAGGAAGGAGTATCTCTACTTTTTCGAGGTCGGTGAAGGATAAATCTCGGAGTGTCTTTATTTGTGGAAACTCGGATTGGAGGATTCTCACGCTTTCCTCACAGGCTTCTCGGCGCTTATTGTACGCGGTATCTGCCAAGGTGTGCTTGACCTTGGTATTGACCAGCATGAGGGAATAGTCTCCAAGGTGGACCGAGATTTCCTGATGGGTGTTGGGTCGGCAATCCAGCAAAAGTGCCTTTCCTTCGGCACCGAAAGCAGACGCATACGGATCCATGATCCCGCATTTGACTCCGGCGTAGAGGTGTTCAGACTTTTGGGCGTAGAGGACGATGTTTTTCTTGGGTATCTGAAAGTCGAACAGGCTAGAAATAGCAGTTCCAATGGATACCGATAATGCAGCCGAGGAGGAAAGCCCCGAACCCACGGGAATCGTGCCTCCGATCACCATGTCAAATCCCTGTACCTCGTAACCTGACTGCTTCATCAAGGCACACATGCCCATGACATAGGTGGCCCAATGCCCGTTTTTCGGGGAAATATAATCCAACTCGAAACTGAATTCCTGGGCAAAGTCCATGGAATATAGTCGGCATACCGTCAGTCCATTCTTTTGAATCCCAACCCAAATCCCCTGCGCCACAGCGGCAGGAAATACAAATCCTTCCTGGTAATCCGTGTGTTCCCCGATCAGGTTGATCCTTCCTGGAGCAAAAGCGACTAGCGGAGTGGTGGCAAAATAGGATTGAAAGGTTTTGGTGAGTTGGGTGATCATAGAAAACGTTATTAAGTTATTGGTTAATAGTAAGTATCCGCCTGAGACCTATAACTAATAACTCAATAACTTTTTGCTGATTATTTTTTCACTTCAAAATGCTGGGATGATTTCCTAGGAACGAGTGTCGTTTCCAAAACAATGGAGATCGGATCTTCGGAGGCAATGCCATCCAATTGATCCAACAGGTGGCTGACAGCCAATTTTCCCATTTCGTAGCCAGGTTGTGCCACCGTGGTCAGTGGGGGTTCGACTACTGCGGACGTAGGATTGTTGGTGAATCCGGCCAAAGCAATGTCCTCTGGAATGCGGATGCCTTGAGATTTCCATTCGGTCAACACATCTACAGCCACAGGGTCAATCATGCAAAAAACAGCGTCAGGCTGTGGGCGCATGTGGAGAATGTCACGGGCGACTTTGATATTTCCTGCTTCGGTCAGGTCGGTGATTTTGATCAGGGAATTGTCCTGATGGACGCCAAACTCTGCCAAGGCACGGAGATACCCTTCTTT
This sequence comes from Algoriphagus sp., assembly GCA_018336015.1. Taxonomy (GTDB): domain Bacteria; phylum Bacteroidota; class Bacteroidia; order Cytophagales; family Cyclobacteriaceae; genus Algoriphagus; species Algoriphagus aquatilis. The sequence goes on from JAGXQZ010000052.1 coordinate 6,970, forward strand.
TCGCTTTTTGGAAATGTACAAGTCCTCAGGGCCTGAGACGTAAACGATTCGTCTGGAACCATTTTCAAGCAAATGCTTGGTCACTTGATATGCACCGCCGGCATCGTTGAAGGTGACTTTGGAAACAGGGATGTCTTCCTGCACCCGGTCAAACAACACAAAGTTGATTTCCCGGTCATAGAGGTCGTAGAGGTGGTCAAATTGGTTGGTTTCACGACTGAGCGAAATCAACAGCCCGTCCACTTGGCTGGAAACTAAGGTTCGGATATTGGCTTTTTCCTGTTCGATCGATTCGTTGCTTTGGCAGATCATCACGTTGTAGCCACGCTTGTTGGCGGTGTCTTGGATGCCGCTAATGCAAGAGGCGAAAAAGTGAGAAGTGATCTCCGGTACGATTACCCCGAGGGTTTTGGAACGGCTGATACGAAGACTTTGAGCCAGAAGATTGGGTTGGTAGTTCATCTCCTTGGCAGCCTCCACGATCTTTCGCTTGGTCTCAGGATGCAATTCCGGGGAGTCTTTGAGCGCCCTGGAAATGGTGGAAACCGACACGCCGAGCTTTTTGGCGATTTCCTTCATCGTGATCTGATGACCCTTTTTCATGTGCTTTGAATTTGTTTTTCAGAGGCCACATGGAATCTCGCATTGCTGCCAAATTTTAACTTGGTTTCGGCTGATCTAATGCTCGATTTCATAGGTAGTGCTTTCTGTTATCCTTAAAATGCAATCGTCTGCTATTACGAATAAAGCAAAGATTTGGCGAAAAAACGCTATTCCTGATAAACTGTAAACAAAACAGTTTCACCGACTGCTTTCAGAGTACGAGCGTCAATCAGCTCCATGTTGTCTTGGTGGGTATGGTGGTAATGACCAAATCCAAACTCGGGTGAAAACTCAATGATATCTACCATTGGAATTCCTCCAATCGCATTGACAAAGTAATGGTCATCCAAAATCTCCGGAGCATCCTGCTGAATGAAAAAGCCGGAGTGTCCCAACTGGGAGCCATTTCCCCAAACCTTCGACACGATGCCGCTCGCGTATTGTCTGGAATACCCTTCTCGGTAAAATCTGGCGTTTTTGGCTCCCACTAAATCGACCAAAATCCCATAATAGGCGGAGTAATTTGGAATATGCTTGTTTTTGGACCAATACTGCGAACCGTGGCACCACCAGATTTGGGCGTTATTGGTAACCTTCGCGTTTTCCGGTTCACCGTCATCCTCTCCATCAAAGAAGATCAAATCAATCCCCACTTCCGGCTTCAACTCCTGCGAAGCAATCGTACGAGCGATTTCCATCAATACGCCCACTCCGGATGCACCGTCGTTGGCTCCGTCGATGGGTTCGTTGAGTCGTTCGGTATCTTTATCGGCAATTCTACGAGTATCCCAATGGGCAGCTAAAAGGATGCGCTTGGTGGCTTGAGGGTTATAGGAAGCGATGATGTTGGACAAGTTCCAAGTCAAACCGTCGTAAGTCTTGGCTTGAAAATCCTGAGACTGTACCGACCAATCGTATTTTTCCAAGGTGGAAATCATCCAAGCTTTGGTAGCTGCATGGCCTTTGGTACCCGGTACGCGGGGGCCGAAATCCACCTGCTTCTGCACAAAAGCATAGGCGGAATCTGCATTGAATGCAGGATAAGGCTTCAGGACTACTTCGGGAGTGACGGTGGTTTCGGTAGTTTTTTCCCCCGAACACGCCCATACAAAAATCAACAGGGCAATTAGCCAAAGTTTACTATTCTTCATACGCCCAATCGATTTTGTCTTTCATGTCTTTCACCACAAAGCCCATGGCTTTCAGACCGGCTCGGATCTCGTCTACTTTTCCATAATCCCGGGCTGTCTTCGCCTCGGTGTACAGCTTCAGCAACAGTTCCAACATGGAATCTTGTACATCACTCTTTTCTTCAACCAATCCCAAAATGTCCACCACAAACGTGATGAAGGTTTCTTTGACTTTGGCAAAAACCTCTTCTCCCAAAGCTGCCGAAGCCAGCTGTCCGGTAAACATGGAGTTGATCTTTTTCAGCAGATTGAACAAATGACCTATCGCCTGCGCGGTATTGAAGTCGTCATCCATCGCGCGATAGGCTGCGGTGATGCTGCTTTCCACCTGTTTGATTTGTTCAGGATCCAAGGCAAGCTCAGCGTTTGGTGTGAATTCCAAAGCGCGTGCGATTCTGAGTCCGTTGATGATCTTTTTGTAGCCCTTTTGGGCAGCTTTTAAAGCATCGTTGGAGAAGTCCAAGGTGGAGCGGTAATGCGCCGTGAGCATGAAATAACGGATGGTCATCGGGCTGTAGGCTTGCTCCAACAAGCGGTGATTGCCGGTAAACAATTCCTGTAGCGTAATGAAGTTGCCCAAGGACTTGCCCATCTTCTGCCCATTGATGGTGATCATGTTGTTGTGCATCCAATACTTGGCCGGGTCACGATGGTTGCAGGCGTTTCCCTGAGCGATTTCGCACTCGTGGTGTGGAAACATCAGGTCCATCCCGCCTCCATGAATGTCAAATTGGGTTCCTAAATATTTGGAGCTCATCGCAGTACACTCGAGGTGCCAACCCGGGAAACCGACTCCCCAAGGGGAATCCCACTTCATCAGGTGCTCTGGAGATGCATTTTTCCAAAGGGCAAAATCCACTGAGTTGCGCTTTTCACCCTGACCGTCAAGGTCTCTGCTTCCGCTGATGAGTTCGTCCAGCACGCGACCGGAGAGCTTCCCGTATTTGTAGCTGTTGTTGTATTTGAGGACATCGAAATAGACCGAGCCATTGACCTCATAGGCCAAGCCTTCCCTCAGGATGGCTTCCACCAAAGCGATTTGCTCGGGAATATGACCTGTGGCGCGGGGCTCGATGCTCGGCTTCCAGGTATTGAGTAAAGCCATGTCCCGATGGTAGGTGTCCGTGTATTGCTGGGCCACTTCCATGGGCTCGAGCTGCTCGAGTTTCGCTTTTTTGGCGATTTTATCTTCTCCCTCGTCTGCATCGCCGGTCAGGTGACCCACATCGGTGATGTTGCGGACATAGCGTACGCGATAGCCCAAGTGGGTTAAGTAGCGATTGACGGTGTCAAAAGTGACCGCAGGACGGCCGTGACCCAGGTGTGCATCTCCGTAGACGGTCGGTCCGCAGACATACATGCCCACGAAGGGAGCATTGATGGGTGCGAAATCTTCCTTTTGGCGGGAAAGGGTATTGTATACCTTGAGTTGATGCGATTTCATTTTGAGAGGCTAGAAGCGAAATTCAAGAACCAAGAACCGAAAATTCAGTTTTCGGGTTCGGGCTGCAAAATAGCGGTTTTGGCTGGGGAAATGAAAAGAAATGGATTTCAGAGGCCGTTAACTTTTCCAAAGTTCTTCACTTTGGAAAAGTTGGAGGGACAAATTCCCTTGATACGATGAGGACTTTATAAGGTACAGGCTGGATTAATTGGTGAAAATGCGCTGAAATGCGCAACCTGTAAAAGCCCCAAATTCAATTTGGGGCTTTGAACATTTGATTTTTGATTTTGAGCCCTGAATGGGCGATCTGTAAAAATGAACAGATCGTGCCGTTGGCACTCTTAAAACTCTTTTGAAAACCTACACACCCAGAATTGAATTCTGGGCTAAGACAGGAAATGCCTTTGGCATTTAATCCTTTGGAGAGAGGGTATGGCCAACCATAAAAAAACAAAAAACCTCCGATCCTATTCGAATCGGAGGTTTTTGAGATTTTATGCAAGACCTTCGAGGTTTTTGAAACCTCAAAGGTCAGACGATCAATGCTTGAAATGTCTCACGCCGGTCATCACCATGCTCATGCCGTGTGCGTCGCAGAAGGCAATGCTGTCTTGGTCCTTGATCGATCCGCCGGGCTGAACTACCGCGGTGATTCCTGCTTCATGGGCAATCTCCACACAGTCAGGGAATGGGAAGAAGGCATCGGAAGCCATCACCGCACCTTTCAAGTCAAAGCCAAATTCTCCGGCTTTGATGATGGCTTGACGAAGGGCATCCACTCGGGAAGTTTGACCTACACCTGAAGCAAACAGTTGGGAATCGTTGCTCAATACGATGGTATTGGACTTGGTGTGCTTGCAGACTTTCGCTGCGAAGACCAAAGCATCCAGCTCTTTTTCAGTTGGTGCGACTTGAGTGACCACTTTGAAATCTGCCTTGCTCTCGGTAGCCAAATCCTTGTCCTGCTCGATCACCCCATTGAGCAGGGTTTTGATCATCTTGGTGCCGGGCAAATCCATTTTTTGGCGAAGCAGGATGCGGTTTTTCTTTCCTTTCAAGACGGTCAAGGCCTCTTCGGTAAACTCAGGAGCGATCAGGACTTCGAAAAACAGGGAATTCATTTCCTCTGCTGCTTCTTGGTCCACGGTCCGGTTGGTGACCAAAACTCCGCCAAAAGCGGAAGTGGTATCGGCGGCAAACGCCTTCTGATAGGCTTCTTTCACGGTGTCTGCTGTTGCGCAACCGCAGGCATTGGTGTGCTTCAGGATGGCGAAGGCCGTTTGGTCAGGGAATTCTGCGATCAGATTCACTGCCGCGTCCACGTCCACCAGGTTGTTGTAAGAGAGTTCTTTGCCGTTTAGTTGATCGAAAAGATCTTCCAAGTTGCCGTAGAAATGAGCCGCCTGATGCGGGTTTTCTCCATAGCGAAGGGCTTTGGCTTTGCTTTCGGAGACTTTCAGTGCCGGGATGTTTTCGGCACGGTTGAAGTAGTTGAAGATATGGGTGTCGTAGTTGGAAGACACTTGGAAGGCTTGTGCCGCAAAGTAGCGACGGTCTTCGATCGTGGTGCCTCCGGCTTGCGCTTCCAGCTTGGCTTCGAGTTCGCCGTACTGATTTTTGGAAGCGATGATGATCACGTCCTTGAAGTTTTTGGCAGCGGCACGGATGAGGGAGATTCCTCCGATGTCGATTTTTTCGATGATGTCAGCTTCGGATGCACCGGAAGCCACGGTTTCTTCAAACGGATACAAATCCACAATCACCAAGTCGATGGCCGGGATGTCGTATTCCGCAGCTTGGGACACGTCGCCTTCATTTTCTCTTCGGTAGAGGATACCTCCAAAGATCTTTGGGTGGAGGGTCTTCACTCTGCCTCCGAAAATGGAAGGGTAGGAGGTCAATTCTTCAACAGGAATTACTTCTGCGCCTTGCTCTTCGATGAATTTTTGGGTGCCTCCGGTGGAGTAGATTTTCACTCCGTGCTTTTTCAGGAGGGCGATGATCGGTTCGAGATTGTCCTTGTAATAGACTGAGATGAGGGCAGATTGTATTTTTTTGGTGGCCATTGGGGAATGGATTGGATTGAACGCTTGGGAAAGCGCAAAGGTAGAAAAATTGGTTGGAACCGAAGGCTGAAAAATTGAAGAACTTGGACTGGAAAAACCAAATGGAAGGAGGAATCGCTTGGGGTTAGGTACTTTTAGTAACGGCTGCGGATATGAAATGTAGCGGATTGCGGAGATACGTCACTATCCCACGATACAAAACCTGATGCGGGACGAAACTCTCGCAAACCCACTGAAACCGCTATATTTTATACCCGTTGTTGGCAGCTGGCTTTATTTTTTTTATTTCATATATTCCATAAAATATAAATCCAACACCAACAAATATACATATCCAAAATAATATTGGCCCTTCATTTTTATCTCTATATGTATAGTTATTTAGTGATAGATATGTTCTTTTCAAATCACTAAGTCCGAAAACTCTAATTCGTTCCCAACCGTAATGCTTGTCTAAGTATCCAAGCGTAGAGGTCTGAAAAAGTTTTTTCTTAGCAACAGATTCTTCAATAGTTAAAAAAATCGAATCTCCTTTTAAAGCAAAATTTACATAATCAGAAGCATGCATTTCAGAATAAGCAACACCAGAAATCGAAAATTTAAACTCAGGGTACTCCTTTAATCTAATTTGAACATAGCGTGAACCTTTAGAACCTCTTTCTATTTTTGGTTCATTATCAAGTATCCCAGAGATTCTTATAGTTTTCTTATCAATTTTTTCAAGCCTGTTATTTTGTAACCAATACGCCCCACAAAGTACAAGCAATCCGAATAGAATAAAAAATATTGAATATCTATAAGATACTCTATCTAACCAATTTTTTATTTCATTTTCATCTTTTCTTTTTCCTTTTGTTAAGTGATGCTTTATTTTTTCATAGTTCTTATATCCAGATGAAGATATCGTATATTTTTTTTCAGAGTAATAAATAATCAAATCCTTCCACTTAGTATGCTTTGTTTGCTTTTCAATTTCCGTCCATTTAATTATGTCCTTTAAATTGATAGTCTGTTTTTTAAAACCTAAACCTGAAAATACAATTAATCTGTCGTTGTATATTTTAAGATTGTCAATAAAGAAAATAGAAATGAGAGCTAAAAGGCTAAATAATCCGAAGATTATACCACCGATAAGTTCCCCAATCTGATAATACCTTGGTGATAATGAATTTTTTATCAGAAAATATGCAGCTATTCCTGCACCAATAAATCCCAATATCAGGATGATTAGTGTTCCAAATGATTTTTTCGTTGTGATTATTGGTTTATCCACTATTGTGTGTTTTATAAGCTTTCTGCCAACGGTTTCGGGCTTTGCGTTCGGGCGGCTTTCGATTCACAAATTTTCAATTTATCACAAAAGTTCAACGATGCACAAAGCTCGAAGTTTTAACGTCAGCCCGCCTGACGCAAAATCCATGTTAGCTGCAGCAAATGTTTTCATTACCTATTCATGAAGTTGATTAATTCTGCCCTGAAATCAATTAATTTCTTATCCTTCGGAGAGTGTTTTATCGCGATGTTGATATTGTCTAAGGCCAATTGATATTGCCCCATATCAGATAAGATACCTGCTCTCTCTGTAAAACCACCAGAGTATTTTGGATATTGTTGTATCAGTATATCAAGGTAACACAGAGCTTTTTCAGTCATTCTTTGCCTTCTATAAATATTGACTATCCGAACCCCTATTTCTTGCTTTAACTCTTTCATGAAATTTGGAAAAGCATTTTTATCTGCATTGACTAGAGCTTCCTGGAAGTCTTGGATAGCCTCATCATATAACTTTAATTGGGTCTTGCATTGTCCTCTGTAATAAAAGCTGTAAAAGTCATTAGGTGTAGACTTAATTTGAGAATTGCAAAGTTCAATACATTCATAAAAATTCCGCTCTGCGAGAAGTTTTCTAGCCTTTGTTATTGATTTGATTTTCTTAATGACTCTTCTCATTGCAAGTTGCAGCTAACGGGATTCAGCTTGGAGACGGCGGGCATTCGGAGCCGTTCGCTTCCAGCCTACTCCTAACTTTTTAAAGATAATAAACTTTCAATTTACTTGGAACCGCCCGCTGTATCCAAGGTGATGTTGGCACACGTTTATCTTTTCACAAAGTAGTTAAATATCCCTTTATGATATCTGTAAACATTATCATCTCCTTTAGAGAGGATTACTATTTCTGGAAATTCTTTCTCCCCAAAATCACCTCCAACATTAAACTGAATTCTTACGGTATCATTCTCTACAAGTAAACCTTTTGAACATCCAATTATTTTATTGTTCGTAGTATCAGCTAATGACATATCTGAAACTTCACAATCAAAACTGGCATCTACTATTTTAAAATTAGGTTGCGATAAAAAGACCTTAACATCAATTAGTTCTCCAATTTCAACCGTGTCAGGTGATACTACTTTCAATAAAACAGGCTCCATTGCTTCTCCATTTCTATTTGTAGAATTCACATTCAATATTTGATGGCCGTTTTGATATTGAATTTTTTCAAACCTTTTTTCTGCACATGATAAAAAAATTAGAAAAGTAAAAATCATTAAATTTATTTTTTTCTTGGATGAATTATTATACCCATCTTCTACTTTTAACTGGTGCTTTGATACAATCATTATTGTGATAAGAGCCAAAACTAGAACTGCAAAATAAATTGGTTGAGAATAAATGTATTCCCATTGTTCTTTTAAGGACATTTTTTGGCTTTCATTATTAACCATTAAGATATTTGAATAATTGAGCTTTTTGAAAATGCTAATAATCAAAAAAATTAAGGAAGTTAGTATTGGAAGAATGAGTGCATAACTTCCTATTTTCAATCCTAATTTTTTTGAAGTTAAGAACCCTAAACCTCCAATTATTACTGTAATCCAAAACAGAAACTCAACAACTATTTCCCAATATGGTCTTGCATATCCAAAAGTTCCACGATTAAGTCCCCAAGTTAATTCGTAATTCAAAAGATGATATCCTGTTTTAACAGCAAAATATCCTCCAACTAAGAGAAAAATTACTCCGATTAACTGGATTACTTTTTTCATTAGTTTTTGATTGTGGGGTTTCGTTTTGAAATGTGTGCCAACGTTTGTGTTTGCGAAACCAGTTTCGTAAGGCATGCCTATTTGGATACATTGCGAAACCAGTTTCGGGTATTTCGAAATTATTTTTTAGTCATCTAAGTCCAATTGGTCCAAGGGGCTTTTGATCTGATCAAATCCCTTGGTTGTAACGTGGGTATAAATCTCCGTTGTCTTGCTGCTTTCATGCCCTAAGAGACTCTGGATGTATCTCAGGTCTGTCCCGTTTTCTAGAAGATGTGTTGCAAATGAATGACGAAGGGTGTGGACGCTTATTTTTTTGCTGATTCCTGCCTTTTTCGCTGAATCCTTTAAAATTACCTGAACACTTCTCGCTGTATAGGCAATTGGATTTTCCCTTGTGCTTCCTGGTCCCTCAAACAAATAGTAATGAGGGGTATACGCTTTGATGTATGCTCGGAGTAGTTTCAGGGTTTTTGGAGACAGCAGGGTATAGCGATCCTTTTTTCCCTTAGACTGTTCAATCCGGATTTGCATGCGATTGGAATCGATATGGGAAATTTTCAAATTAATCAGCTCACTGATGCGAAGTCCTGCTGAGTAGATGGTCGTCAAAATGGCCCGGTGCTTAAGGTTGGAAGTGTTTTTCAATATACTAACAACTTCTTCTTCACTGCACACCTCCGGAAGATTTTTTTCACGCTGGGGGCGATCTATCGGATAAAATTTTCGCTGTCCTCCTTTTACTTTTTCGTAATAAAATTTAATCGCATTGATAGCTTGGTTTTGATAAGATGAGGATACTTTACGATTGACCACTAGGTAGGTCGAAAAATCCATAATGTCCTTTTCATTGAGCTCATCCACTTCCCGATCCGGAAAGAAATTGATAAACTCAGTAAAAAGCGCCGAATAGGTTTTCAAGGTTTGGGGACTGTATCGCCGCTCTTGAAGCTTTTGTATGTATTCAGGTGGGCAAGTCTTGGTAAACCCTTGCGTGTTTAGCTTTACCCGTTTTTCGGAGCTTGATTCGGTTTTTTTCCTGAAGATCAATTCCATGCCCAAGTCGGCGATTTTCTGCCGGATCTCCTGTTCATACTTTGGAGAAAAGGGGAGGATCCAGTGTTTTTGAGCGGCATCCCAACGGTAAAAGGGAATTTGCTTGACTGCTTTGATCAGTTCGTCGTGGTATAGAAAATGAAGTTTTAGGCTTCCTTTTTCTTTTATGATCAAGACTTGGCCTTTTTCGGGAATATAGATTTCCTCTTTAGGAGGTTCAGGCTCTAAGGTCTCCGTCAGTTCAGAGATTCGATCTCCAAAATGACGCTTGATTTTATCCAGATTACCGGGATAGTTTGGGATTTCCGAATGGTAACTTTCCCATTCCAACGGCTGTATCTGAGGCTGCGGACAAAATCAAGGTCAGCCTCATTTTTGGGCATTTTGAGAAAAATTTTCTTCTCGGTCACCAAAAGAGTGATGGGAAAAGGATTCATAAAAGTATGTGCTTAAAAACGTTAGATAAGATAGGTTTTTCCTGCAAGGAGGCAAAAAGACCAGGTGGTTTTGTGCTAGTTCTCCCTTTTGGAGTATGCCATTCCGCAACCATGCTTTTCTTTCCCCGAGGATTTGATCAAGAGATTTAAAAACCTCTAAAAAGCTTCAGGATTGCAAATCGTAAAGAAAAAGTAATCTGATTTTCTAGCACCTAAATAATTGAGGGAGTAACTTGGGTTTTCTGTCTCACAAATCGATTCTGGACAATCTTGTCCAGAAACAACTTGGTCTCCTTGCATTCAAAAATCAAGGGATTTTGGAAGGGACCGAATAACGGAATGCCCGAACCCAGGAGGACAGGAATCACCGTAATGATCATCTCATCGATCAAATCCTCCTTCAAGAATCTTTGGATGGTTTTGCCTCCGTCGATGTACAGCTTAGAGTATCCTTTTCCATGGATAGTTTCCAGGATTTCAGCCAAATTTCCACTCACCAATTCCGCTTTTCCTTTGGCTTTTTCCGGCAATTCGGTCAGCGTATGGCTCAGCACAAAAACCGGCTTTTGGTAAGGCCAGTCCATGTCAAATCCGCAAACTGTTTCAAAGGTAGTTCTACCCATGACCAGCGCATCGACCTCTGCCATAAAAGCCCCATAGCCTGAGTCGATCTGATTGATCTCCGGAAAAGTGTCTAAAAAGTCAAGCTTTCCAGTTGAATCTGCGATGAATCCATCGAGGCTGGTGGCGATAAATACGCGGTTGCTGGTGTTCATATCTTTTGCAGAGGTTCTTGTTCTGTTGCAGGGTTCAGAATTAAGTCGTAGTGTTCAGTGTTCAGTGTTCAGGGTTGAACTTCCCGAAATCCGAAATCCGAAATCCCACTAGGTTCATCCTACATCTGTCACCGAGCTTGTCGAGGTGCCCACCAAACTCTCAATCACCTCTGGAAAATACCGGTGCTCGAGCGCATGCACCTTGGCAGCTATCGTATCAGGGGTGTCTTCCGGGGTCACGGGAGTAGCCGCCTGAAAGATGATTTTTCCCTCATCGTAATGTTCGTTGACCAGGTGGATGGTAATACCTGTCTCAGTATCTCCTGCTGCTTTGACTGCCTCGTGGACATGGTGTCCGTACATGCCCTTTCCTCCATAGTTCGGGAGCAGTGCCGGATGGATATTCACCATGCGATTGGGGAAAGCACGAATGAGCGCCTCCGGGATCTTTAGTAAAAAGCCCGCCAAAATCACCCAATCGATCTGTTCTTCCTGAAGCTTGGCCAAAAGCACTCCTGCATCCATTTCTTTTCGGGAAAAAGTGAAGGTCGGCACTCCAAACTTCTTCGCCCGCTCCAGCACAAAGGCATCAGCCTTGTTGGAGGCAATCAGCGCGATTTCTGCTTTGGTGGAACCCTGAAAATGGGCCATGATTTTTTCTGCATTGGAGCCGCTACCGGAGGCGAGAATGGCGAGTTTGATCATCAGGTATGAGTCGTTTGAGAATGCAAATAAGTGCCGATGGATTGTTGAATCAAAACAGAGAATTCAATTTCGGATGTCAGATTTGGGATTTCGGAGCAGGGCTTCCGTCCGAAATCCGAAATCCGATTTCCGAAATCGCTTATTCTTCCCCTTCCTTCAGGTCATAATTGACCATCCAACCAATTCCGAATTGGTCTTCGAAGCTTCCAAAATAGGCTCCCCAGAAGGTTTTTTGAAAGTCCATTTCAATTTTTCCTCCTGCTGAAAGGCCTTTGAATAGGCGCTCTCCATCTTCCTTGCTGTCCGCATTGATGGAAATGTAATTGTGGTTGCCTTTGATCCAGACATGGCCCATGCTGGGACTGGTGTCCGATGCCATGATTTTGACAGATTCACTGATTCTCAGCGAGGCGTGCATCACGCGGGTCTTTTCTTCTTCGGGGAGTTCCATGCCTGGGATTTCTCCGAAATAGCCGATACCGCCTTCAAATTCTCCGCCTAGAATGGACTGGTAAAACAACATGGCTTCTTCGGCCTTGCCGTCAAAATTGAGGTAGGGATAGAGATTCATCGTGTGGGTGTGCTGGGTTTTGAGGTGTATTTTTTGGAATGGTAGGAAATCAAGGGAGAAAGCAATACCGTAGGCAAAAGCCAAAGGGTCCAAACAGGCATCCAGTCCGGGAGTTCTCGAAAATTGACCACCAGAAAGGCCGTCGCTGAGGCGATAAATCCTCCTCCAAGGCGCTGGAGATGCTTTCGGATATAGGCTTTTTTGTCATGGGGAATAGCTGTGGATCGAATGTCCTGTAGCGCCATCAGGAGCCCAATTCCGGCAAAAACCACAAATACAATCCCAAACAGATCCCCAACCCAGAGTTTTTTTATCCCCAAATAAACCAAGCTCAAGCCAGCGATGACCATCCCAAACTGTAGAAAACGGTCAATGGAATGCTGGGCTCGGAAGCTTTTGCTGTAAATCGCCCTTGCGCCGGTTCCCACTTGGTAAATCGTAAATACGCCCACCATAAACAGGAAGGCATTGGGCCGGATGAAAGCCATGAGTTGGGCAGTGATCCCGGTCAGGAGCATTCCCAGGATAAACAACCTGCCTAGGTTAGCATGTCGGGAAGTTCCTTTTTTCAGGATAAAGACCAGCAAACCACACAGCAATCCGATCGAACCGCCGAGGATGTGTAGAAAAAGTAAAAGACTGAAAAATTTTTCGTTCATGTTTGAGATGGGGGATTGCTTTTGAATGGAAGGGAATAGCGATCTACGCTGAAAGCCAAAATGCCTAACATAACACCGATCCCGGCCAAAGCGAATGCCAGATAAAGATGGCTAAAGGATACGGCAATGGAAAGTAAATTGAGACCAAGTCCGGCTGTCCACACGGCATGCCCCGGCAGACTGCGGATTGATTTGGTCCGCTGCGGTGCTTGTGCAAAAGCCTCATCCACCAAGGGCTTGAAGTAGTCTCTGTACTGCCAGAGTAAACATGCATTCATCAGCAGTAATACCGCAAGTACATAGGGGGTACCCGTCCAATTTTGCGAGATGGTGACCATCAGAATATTGACCAGCATGGGCACCAGCATGATACCGCCAATCAGCTTGAATCGGGTAGTGAGCAGCATAAATCCAATCACAATCTGACTGATTGCGATGAATTGGGCATAGAGGCCAAGGTCGTATTCGGCGAGTCTTTCCACGAGCCATCGGGGGCCGATCCATCCGATAAACTGATAGCCTGCATAAAGTTTGGACATGCCGGCACCCCAAAAGGTGAATCCTAGAAAGGCTGAAAGGAGGTTGGGAAAAATGGTTTTCATCGGCTTTGAGAGAGGTTTACAAAGAAAAGTTGATCGATTAGCAGAGTTGAATAATGAGGGAAGCAGATTTGAAACTCAAAATAATGATTTATCTGAGGAGCAAATCACTTTATTCTTATTTTCGATATGGGATAGGTAGAATTCTGCCAGTAGTATTTCTAAAGGTCAAAAGAATACATTAGTGCTTGAATTTTGGACATCTTCGGTCTTCGGTCATCGGTCTTCCAGCCCACTATCAGAGTACTATCATCCAACTGGCTAAATAGCGTATATTCTTATTTTCGAAATCCAACTTTATCCATCACATACCATGTCAGCAAGTGAACTAGCGGTAGGAAGCCGCATATCCCATCCCAAATTTGGTTCAGGAGTGATCGTCTCTGTGGATGCCACCTATTACAAGATTTATTTTTCTTCGACAGAGGAGGTAAAGACCCTAGCCAGAGATTATGAAGGCTTTACGGTGGAAGAGGCCAAAGTGCCTGATTTCCCGATGCTCACCCTAAAAGATGTCGAAAAAGCCATCCGAGAGGCACTTCAAGCCACTTCCGAACGAGCGCCTTTGGTGCCTCTGGGCGGAAAATGGATGGGTGGTACCGTCGTGATCGAACCTTATGATAAAAGCCTACAGCCAAAAGAAATCCCGATTGAAACCTTCTTTCACAAGATTGTGATGGTACGGGAAAAGCTTCGCGTGTTGGAACAAAATATCAACAATCACCCCAAACTCGACGATGAGGACCGGGTAGGTTTACAGCAATACATTACCCGCTGCTACGGTTCCCTGACCACCTTCAATGTCCTGTTTGCCTACAAAGAGGATCAGTTTAAGGGAAGCGGGAAAGATTGATTATCTGGCTTTCCTAGATCGATTTGAAAATGGAGTAGGGCCGGGATTTGGATTTGAATGACGGATTTTTGCCCGATAATTTATCCAGCGGTCTATTGCTCATGTGAACAACCCTCCTAGAACCAGGAGGGTTGATTATTTTTAGGAATGACTAAAGCACTTTCTACACTCGCCTGCCTGATTTTCCTTTTAGTTTTCCAAGATCTCCCCCAAAAGGGGTTGAAGGACAAGTTCAAGGATGATTTTTTTCTCGGCACTGCGGTCAACTTGGCTCAGGTGACGGGTAAAGAGCCCGGGGCAGATTCGTTGTTGAACCTGCATTTCAACTCCATTACTGCCGAAAACGGATTAAAATGGGGTCCGGTCCATCCCAATCCCGGAGAATACCGATTTGAATTTGGAGATGCTTTTGTGGCGTTGGGCGAGCGAATGGGGGCTTTTATTGTCGGGCATACTTTGGTTTGGCATCAGCAGACTCCTGCTTGGGTATTCAAAAATGAGGAGGGACAGCTCCTTAGCGGGAAAGAACTCACGCTACGAATGGAAGACCATATTGAGCAGGTAGTGGGAAGGTACAAAGGCAGAATTGATGGTTGGGATGTAGTCAACGAGGCTTTTGAAGACGATGGTACTTGGCGGAAAACGCATTGGTACAACCAGATAGGGGAAGATTTTATCAAAAAAGCCTTTGAAAAAGCCCATCAGGTAGATCCTGAAGCTGCACTGTATTACAATGACTACAATGTCTGGAAGCCGGCTAAGCGAAAGGCCATTTTGGAAATGGCTACCAAACTCAAAAATCAGGGGGTACGAATCGATGGCATAGGGATGCAGGGTCATTACCGGCTCGACTCACCCTCGCTGGATCAGATTGAGCAGGCGATTTTGGATATCCATGCCGCGGGATTTGAGGTACATGTGACCGAGTTGGATGTGGAGGTTTTACCCCGACCGGGAGATATAGATGGGGCAGATCTGAATGTGAACTTTGGAGAATCAGAACAATGGAATCCGTATAAAAATGGACTTCCTCAAGAGATCGAACAAAAACTGGTGGATAGGTATGTTGGGATTTTCAAGCTTTTTAAGAAGCATTCGGATAAAATTTCCCGGGTGACTTTCTGGGGATTGCATGATGGAAGAAGCTGGCTAAACAACTGGCCTGCACGCGGACGAACTAATTATCCTCTGCTCTTTGATCGTGAAAAGGCATTAAAAAAGGGCTTTTTGGAAGCTTTTTAAGAATACTGGTGAATACATTTCATTTCAATAATTCCACTTTTCTTTGGTTTGTTCTGATTTTTGAGGGTAAAGACAGTTGTTGTGTTTGAAAAATATAAATTTATAGAATAATATTCTGTAAATAATTGAATTACTAATTCTATGTATTGATATATTATAAAAAAAAGATATAAACAGTATAAAATTCCATTAAGTCATTTTTCTGTCTGCCATCAATCATGGGATTAACTGACTTTTGTCAGCTATTTAGCAGCAGTTCATTCGGAGTTTAGCATCATCAAATCAAGCCTAATGATGATGAATATTTTCAAGCACAACCCTTTAATCGTATTGATCGCCTTGCTATTGCTGGGATCAGTAAACGGATTCTCCCAAACCAAATATGTCATGGCTGCCTCACCTGAATTTAAGGTGGATGGTGGGTCTACGCTTCATGATTGGCACATGGTCTCTACGACAGCCAAGGGAGAAGGTCTTTTTGTAGTGGAAGGCGGGCAATTCAAAACAGCCAAAAGCCTTAGCATTTCCCTACAAGCCGAAACACTCAAAAGCGGAACCAAAGGACTGGATACCAATGCCTACAAAGCACTAAACACGGAGAAGAATAAGGAAATCCGATTTGTGCTCAAAGAATTGACCGGAGCTGGCGCTTCCATGGTTGCCAAAGGTGACCTGACCATCGCAGGGGTGACTAAGCCTGTAAGCTTCCCGGTGAAAATGACTGCCAGTGCCGGCAAGTTCACCTTTGAAGGAAGCTTTGCGACTAAGCTCACCACCTTTAACGTGACTCCGCCTACCGCGCTGATGGGCACTGTCAAAACCGAAGACGATATCAAACTATCTTTTAAATCAACATTTCAACCCACCATTTAATCCAAATAATTATGAAGAAGTATCTATTTTCCGCAATTCTCGCCGCCGGCATTTCTGCCGTAGGTTTGGCTCAAGGGCTGCAAAGAGACGTCCAATATTGGAGACCGTATGACCAAAGAGGTACAAACATCTTCGAAACAGGCAAGCAGGATACTGTAGCCTTTGAAGGTGTCAAAGTAAGAGTAGGGGGACACTTTGCTCAGCAGCTTCAAAACCTCAGTCACGAGAATAAAGCAACACCGGTGATTTCAAACGGGGTTAATGTGAACCAACTGATCGAAATCGGTGCAGGTAGCAACTTGGCTACTGCAAACTTGAACATTGACGTAGAAGTAATGGACGGGGTAAGATTGAATCTGATCACTTACCTGTCTTCCAGACACCACCAAGAAACATGGGTAAAAGGCGGTTACCTACAATTTGACAAACTGCCATTCTTGGGCAATCCGGAGTGGTTCTCCAAATACTTGACTCTTAGAGTGGGTCACATGGAGATCAATTACGGTGATGCTCACTTCAGAAGAACAGACAATGGTAACGCGATGTACAACCCATTCGTCGGTAACTACATCATGGATGCCTTTACTACCGAAGTGGGGGGTGACTTGACTTTCCAAAACAACGGATTTATCCTCGTAGCCGGTGTGACCGGTGGTGAAATCCAAGGTGGTATCACCAGACCCAAAGACAGAGCTTTGTCTTGGATCGGTAAAGTGGGTTACGACAAGCAGCTTTCTGATGATTTGAGATTGAGAGTGACCGGGTCTATCTACACTACTTCAAGCTCTGCCAGAAATACCCTTTACGGTGGTGACCGTGCAGGTTCCAGATACTACCTAGTGATGGAAAATACCCTTGCTACTACCAATGCTCAGTTTACCTCAGGTCGAATCAATCCAGGTCAGACTGACAACATCACCGCTACTGTAATCAACCCATTCTTGAAGTTCAAAGGATTGGAGCTCTTCGGTAATTTCGAAACTTCCAAAGGCCGTGCTTCCAACGAGACCAAAGACAGAACTTGGAACCAATTCGGTGCGGATTTGGTCTACAGATTTGGAATGAATGAAAACTTCTACGTAGCCGGCAGATACAACCAAGTAAAAGGTAAATTGGCTGGAAGCGGATTGGATGTGACTCTAGACCGTACTCAGATCGGCGGTGGTTGGTTTATCTCCAAAAACATCCTGGCTAAAGTCGAATATGTAGTTCAAAACTACGATGGATTTGCAGCCAACGATATCCGAAATGGTGGTAAATTCAACGGCTTGATGATCGAAGGTGTGATCGGATTCTAATCGAAAATAAAGAATATAAACCCATGCGTTTGCTCGCTCTTTTGGCCCTGCTTCTTTTCTCTTCTGGAATCCAGGAGAGAAAAGAACTGGTCATCACCCAGCAGAAAATACAGGTCAGTGGATATACTTCAGTAGGTAAATTCAACTGTGATTTTTCCAGGGCCGGAATGGCGGATACGCTTCGAATAAATTCCACCGAGGTCAGAAAGGGCCTTGAGTTTAAAATCCCGGTTAAAAGTTTTTCCTGCGGTAATTTCCTGCTCAACAGTGATTTCAGGTCTACCCTCAAAGCAGATGATTATCCATTTGCTTATGTCAAAGTGGCCAATTTCAGGGAAAAGTCAGGCAAGATTTTCTGCCACTTAAGTTTGAATCTGGTAGGAAGAAAGCTGGAGTTTCCTGATCTGATGCTGGAGCGAAATCCAAAGGGGCTAAACGGGAAATTGATTCTCAACTTTGATCTGCTTCATCTCACACCTCCAAGTAAGTTTGGAGGACTGGTCAAAGTCGAAGACCAACTCGATCTTGAAATCCTCCTCGGTGCCTAAGTAAGAAAGCCTCTCGAATCTCGGGAGGCTTTCTCTTTTTTGGTGGTTTCGCTTTTTAAAACATGAATTTACGGAATCCTGAGCGAGGCATTTTAGAATGTCAGATGACCATGTAAAGCCATATTTGTGAAAATCTTCGGTCTTCGGTCCCCGTAATTCTTCGGGGCAGGTTACCTGTCTTCCATCATTACCTGTACTTGTCATTCAATCCTTTTCCTTCCAAAATCATGGGAATGATTTTTTCCATTCGACTGATTTGGGTGGCTTCGCGCTTGGCGGTGATGAGATACTCTAAGTATTCTTTCCGTTTGAATGAACTCAGGGATTCAAAAGATGACTTTAGCTGGGAGTCTTTGTTGAGCTTTTCCTGGAAAAGAGCAGGAATCTCTATTTCTGATGTCTTTTCAGGTTTCCAAACCCTGCCTTCTTCTTCATTTTGAATGGCTTCGCGGACATATTCCAGTATTTTGATCTCATCGATTTCCTCTGCTGACTGAAATCTCCATTGCCTCATGGCCTTGGTTTTTCCTTCTTGGGCATTTTGCAAGACCTTATACGGATCGGAAAGAAATACGCCATTGTAAAACCAAAGCACAAAATGGTTTTTGAAACCCAGGCAGCCTACCACGTTTCTGCCCTTATAGGTGAAGGACTTTTCTCCCCATTTGATGGTTTCTTCCAAGCCGGTTTTTCGGATGATTTCGAGCAGTCGCTGTACTTCATTGGGCCAGTTTTGGGATCGATCCATGATAGGTAGAAGGTTTATTTTTTAAAACGGAATGCTTCTACCATTTTATGGAAAATGGAGTTGTTTTCATAGATGCCGGCAAATTTTTCTGATCCGGGACCATAAGCAAACACAGGAATCATCACGCCGGTGTGGCTTCCGGTGGTGAATTTGCCCTCGACCATCCCGGTCTTGGTGTCGCCCTTGTTCACTGAAAATCCGCCTGTCTCATGATCAGCCGTGATGATCACGAGGGTGTTCCCATCCTTTTCTGCAAAATCCAATACTTTGCCAATCGCTTGGTCAAAATCGATCATTTCTTCCACGATGTATTGGGTGTCATTGCCATGGCCGCCCCAGTCGATCTGCGAACCTTCAATCATCAAAAACATGCCTTTTTTGTTGGTTTTAAGCAATTCAAGACCTGTCTCGGTAGATTTGACAAGTTGGTCGCCACGCCCTGCTGAATATCTGGGCTGCTGTTCATCGGCAAGGAATGCTGCGAGTTTACCGCTTTTTACTTGCTGAACTTCCTCGATGGAGTGGGCGATTTGGTAATTTCTGGATTTAAGGGAGTCGACCAGGTTTAATCCGTCTTTTCGGTCAGCAAAAAACTTTCTTCCTCCCCCGATAAATACATCGATATCTGTAGCGAGAAAGTCCTTGGCTATGTCTTCATCCAGTGATCGGGAAGGCTGATGAGAGATAAAGCTTGCCGGCGTGGCATGCGTGATCGAGCAGGTGGCAATGAGTCCGGTAGCAAGTCCGTTTTCTTCGGCCATTTCCAGGATGGTGGGCAGCGGATTGCCTGCAGCATCGACTCCAATGGCGCCGTTGTAGGTTTTTACCCCACAGGAAAAAGCCGTGGCGCCGGCTGCCGAATCCGTCACAAAGGCATTGCTTGCCTGATTTTTATGAAAACCGACCACAGGCATCCGCTCTAAGTTGAGCTGTCCAAAATTGCCGGTCATTCCTGCATAAATCTGCGAAACTCCCATGCCGTCCCCGATCATCAGGATGATGTTTTTGGGGTGTTTGACTTTTTTCTGAGCCCAAGTGGGGCTGCTGCAAAGAGAAAGCGCGAGTAGGATTAGGTATCTTTTCTTCATAGAGCTTGGTTTTTTGGGTAAAATAGGGGGCAAATAATCAATGACCAATTTTCAATGACCAATTCACAATTTTCAATTACCAATGGCAAATGACCAATTTTCAATTGCAAGGTTGGTGTTACTTTTGAGCCTTGAATTTGTTCATTGTTCATTGAGTTTGCTCATTGAGCTTGTTCTTTGTCCATTGAATTTGATCATTTTCCTTAGTCTCCTCCT
Organism: Algoriphagus sp.; assembly: GCA_018336015.1. Lineage (GTDB taxonomy): Bacteria > Bacteroidota > Bacteroidia > Cytophagales > Cyclobacteriaceae > Algoriphagus > Algoriphagus aquatilis. The sequence goes on from JAGXQZ010000052.1 coordinate 26,989, forward strand.
TTGATTAAAATGCAACAAGGCAGTCCCAAAAATCAAGGTAGGGTAGCCAATGATGAATAGTATAAAATTGATCTCATAGTAAGACAGATTCAGGATATTGGCCAAGTTGATCACAAAGTCGGTGCAGTAATTATATGCCCAGTAGGCAGTTTGGAGGATTTCTTTCATGGTTTTCGAAGTCGGTTGATTTGATCTTGGATGTGAAGTGACTTGATCAAAAGGAAAAACATCAAAAGAGGTACGAAAAGGACCAGAATCAAAATATTGGCTAGGCCATAATTACCAAATCCTTTTAACAAAGTGATCATGCCGAAATAGAGTGGATCCGTAAAAGCAAAATAAGAGGAATCGAATTTCACATGATGGGCTTTGCAATAGCCTGTATCGTTGTGACAAGCCCAAGTGCATTTTTCGGGATCCAGACTTGCAGGATTGAGTGTAGCCTGACCTCTGCTTTGGTATGCTGTCGGTTCGAGTTGAAGCCTCGAATACTCATTGACCGACACGATGAAAACAAGAGGGAACAGGAAAATCAGAAGATTTCGAATTAATGGCTTCATGCTTTTTTACATTATATAAATATCCGCAATCTTACCACCAAGTAGGTCATCGGCTTTAAAGACTGCGGATATTCATCGACTGACCACAGACGACAGTCCACAGCACCTCCAGCAGAATTTCAAACCTTGTCTTATTTGGTTAATGGTAGAAAAGCGGATAATCTGATTACATTAATACACAAAACGAAAAAGGGTAACCATTTCTGATTTACCCTTTTTGTGCTTTCTAAATTGAGTAGGTAAGAATTATTCTGTGCTTTCCTCTTCTTCGGCTACCACATCCATCAGCGCTTCCGCCCATTCGATGAGTTTTTTGCGATCCAAGTCTTTGAGTTTAGCCTCCGCATGGACATAGGTGTAGATTTTCATCGGCATTTCGCCTTCACCTACTTCGATAGCGATGTCATCGAGTTTCCCCAGCTTTTCCATCATGTCATAATTCGTCCAATTGGAAAAATTGAGTTCTTCGCGTCCTTCTCGGGTATCTTTGGCTACTAGCCAAGAGATCGGCGCCACATGGGAATACCAGGGATATTTGGTCTCATTGCTGTGGCAATCGTAGCAGGCACTCTTTAGAATTCCTGCCACTTCTCCATCTACTACCCCTGTTCCGATGAGGTCTCCGGGATTATCGGTGGTTACTTCGGGCAGTTCATTGGGCACCAATTGAATAGCCACACCAATTAATGCCAGCCCTCCGATCAGGTATTGCCAGACTTTCATGGTTTATTTCTTTTTACCGGTGGTCCATTGCAGGAGGGTAGCTGCTTCTTCTGCGGTCAGTTTTTTGTCCGGATTGGACTCCAAAAATCTCGCTGGCGGCATGGTGCCTTCTTCGAGGGTTTCCTTGATTTTGCCCATGGTAGCGAGGGATTTGGACTTTTTGGCAGCTTCCAAAGCATCCCAATCCAACTTGGCTTTGCCTTTTTCATTCTTGGATTGAGGGTTGTGACAGCCATAGCATTTTTGCTGCACGATGGCTTTCACGTCAGCGGGCAAAGCCGGTGCTTCGGGTTGCATGGCGTGAAAGGTGTCTGCTTCAGGTTTTGGATTGGCTTGGAGAAAAAGAATCCCAACCAAGGCAGCAACGGGGAGAAAGGCTAATTTTTTCATAGTGAGATAAAAGGGTTAAAAAGGAATTTCTGTAAGAATTTTAAACGATGCAATTTTATTTGGTAAAAACTCATTTCAATATACTGAATGATTGAGTAATTGGTTGTTTTCAAGGTGTTTTCAAAAAGTAGCAATAGACTAAATGCTCGAAATACAGGGATAAATGACTCGATTATGTCGACAAAATGTTGAGCCTTCACTTGAGAAGCAGTAATTACCAGAGGGCAAAGAATTGGATTTCAAACACCCAGATTCCGAAAAGGGTTGTCATTCAAAAAGAGCAAAGATGAAAAAACGAATCATAGGGATAATCGCGGGAGTGATGCTGATGGTTTCAGGGGAAGTGCTAGCCCAAAAAGGAAATGCCCCTGTCTATACTTACAAAACCCCAAGCTATGATGGTATAGGGAAGGTCTATATGGGAAGAGAGATTTCTTTTGTGATGGGCTTCGAAGGCATGTCATGGCTCGAGCGTCGGAGTCGCGAACAAGAGGAAAGTGTATCGTTGGCCATCAAGAATCTACCCGTGACCGAATCCAGCGTGGTCGCGGATATCGGTGCGGGATCGGGCCATTACACCTTTAAAATTGCCCCCAAAGTACCCAAAGGCAAGGTCTATGCGGTGGAAATCCAAGATCAGGCTATCAATTACCTCAAGGCTAAATCCAAAGAACTCGGGTTTTCCAATGTGATTCCGGTGATGGGCACCGAGCAAAGTCCAAACCTGCCTGCCGCCTCTGTGGATTTGGCCATCATGGTGGATGTGTACCATGAGCTTGAATTTCCGGTGGAAATGCTCGCAGCCATCCGGCAATCCCTGAAACCCGGAGGGAAACTTTTATTGATTGAATTTCGGGGAGAAGATCCCGAAGTGGCCATCAAGCCACTTCACAAAATGACTGTCAAGCAGTCCGAAAAAGAACTGACTGCCAATGGATTCAAACTCGTCCAAAACGGTCAGTTTATGAAAATTCAGCACTTTTTGGTGTTTGAGAAGGTGGGTAATTGATGTTGAAAATTTCAAGTTGGATTATTTTCAAAGCGGAATCGAAAAGCTAAACTGACTTCCTTTTCCTATTTCACTGTTCACCCAGATCTTTCCTCTGTGTTTTTCAATAAACTCCTTGCAAAGTACCAATCCTAAACCGGTTCCTTTTTCATCTTCCGTACCTTTTGTAGTAAAGCCATCTACGATGTGAAAAAGTTTTGCTTGGTCTTCTTTACTCATTCCTATTCCAGTGTCGGAGACGGAAAGGACTGCTGATTCATGCTGAAGGAAAGCTTCTACTATGATCGAACCGTCTTTTTTTGTGAATTTGATTGCGTTGGAAATTAAGTTTCGGATCACTGTTCCGATCATTTTCCTATCCGCAGTCACCACAATCTGATCTACTGTGGCATCTACCAGTTTTATGTTTTTATGATCAGCTATAGGTCTGAGTATGTTGATTTCCTCTGTGATCAGATCATTGATTGCTCCTTCATCGGGCGAGAAAGGGAAGCTGTTTTGCTGGGTTTTAGCCCATTCGAGCAGATTTTCCAACAATTCGGCGGTATGTTTTGCAGAGGAATAAAGGATGTTTGCGTAAGAACTGATGGATTTATTTTCCACTTCTTTTGCATCTTCTTTCAGGAGTTCACTGAATCCAAGGATTGATTTTATCGGATTTTTAAGGTCATGGGCGATGATGGAAAAAAACTTGTCCTTGGTCGCATTAAGTTCATTTAGAATTTGGGCTTGCTCTAACAGTCTGAATTCAAATTGCTTTCGTTCGGTAATATCACGAGTGACTCCTAGGATGAGTGTAGAGTCGAAATCTTCCCCTAAGATGGGATAGGTAAGTACTTCGGTGTGGAGGATCGAACCGTCTTTTCGATAGTAATCTACTTCTCCTTTGAAGCTGCTCAAGGGCATCCCCCTCGTGTAAGCAAAGTATTGCTCTTGCATGTAAGTGCCTACTTTGAGAGCTGATTCTGGCGTAAGTATCTCGTGGATGGCTTGGTTTTTTGCTTCTTCTACCATAAGTCCCCTGACAGCTTCTATCGCAGGGCTGATGTAAGTGATGCTCCCGTCTAGCTTCATGGTCCAGATCACATCCCGCACATGCTCAGCGATAAGTCGATAGCGTTCCTCGCTTAGTTGAAGATCTTGATAGGCTTTTTTGAGATCATCGAGGTTATCATACTGGAGTTCTTCAGGCATGGATTCAGGCTAGGTGGGGGGGTGAAAATGGAAGGATCAAGGAAATCCGTTTGGCATAGTGAAGATGGCCTTTCTTTTTGAAAGCCAACTGGTTTTTAGGTTAATTATTTATGAAAAACTGCTATTCATTAGGTGATTATTAGCCTGTAGATCTAGATTGGTTTCACTTTCTTACTTTTTATTCAAAGCTCTAAATCCCTGAATAAATATATCATTCACCTAAGCGCATTCCTCTTTGGGCCTAGAAATACCTATCCTTACTTCCAAACGGAGTTCTTTGACCAGATCCAAATCTTATCCCTTCACCAAAAACTTATTCACATCCAGCCAATGCATAAAGGCATCAAACCATCGGTTGCTCGTGCGGTTGGGATTACCTAGACCAAAGCCATGTCCGCCGTTTTGGTAAAGGTGAAATTCAACAGGACGACCTGCCTTGTGCCAAGATTCGATGATGCCTGTTTGACCTTGAAAAAGGAAGTCATCTGTTGCAATCACATTAAACATGGGAGGAGCATCTTTTGGAACTTCCACCGGACCCATGCCACCATAGATCGGGCCGATAAAGGCCAGTTTCATGGTTTTGGAATTTAGCGTGGCATGCATGGTCAGTCCTGCGCCTGCGGAGAAACCGATCATTCCTATCCGGTTGATGTCCACTCCCCATTCCTTGGCTCGGCTGACAATCATCGCATACGCTGCCTCGGCATCTTCCAATTGATTGGAAAGGTCTCGCTGTGGAGGTCGAGGTGCGGGAGTAGCCGAAGCTGAGGTACCTGTGGCTGGTGGTGCAGGAGCAGCAGGTCGGGGTCGGTTCATCCAAGCAGAAAAGTCCTCGAGTGAGGGTGGTGTAGGATTCAATCGGTATTTCAATACAAAAGCAGCGATTCCCTGCTTGGCAAGCGCTTCTGCCACTTCCCAACCTTCATTGCCCATAGACAGCCAGCTGAAGCCACCTCCCGGTGCCACAATCACAGCGGCGCCATTTGCTTTGCCGGGTTCGGGTAGGAAAGGAGTCAAGGTAGCTGTAGAAATATTCCGTGCCATGGGATCACCCCACTGTCGAAACCAAGTCTCCGGAGCTGGCTGATTTTCCACTCCGCCAGTGCCGAGTAGGATTGCGTTGGGTTCCTTGGGATTTTCGAGCGGGTAGATGGTGCCGTCTTGGGCAAAGGCTTGAATAGAAAATCCAAGCGATAAGGCGATAAAGCCTGATTTAATCAGATTGTTCATGGGTTTAGGTTTTTTGGGTTTGAATGGAGTAAGATATTGGTTTTCTGTGGGAAAATCAGGGGACTTTTGATTTTGGAAAGTTGAAGTGGGTAGTTTTTCAAAAAAGAAAAAGGTGAAAGTGCTTTTTGCAGAAAGCAAAAACTGTTTTTGGTGAATTAGTTTATGATTTAAATAATAGTGATTGAAATCATATCGTCCGTCCCGATGGGACTTTGGTCAAATTTGGTGGTAACCTTTAAAACCAGAGGTTAAAACCTCTAGCTAGTAGGTGGATCGTCCCTATGGGAGGGGAGAGCGTTTAGGATTTGTCCACTGGACAAATCCAGCGAGCAGCCAGGTTGCAGGGAGGGAGAAAATGCCTAAACTGGATTGAATGTCTTGAATTGTTGGTTTCTGATTGTCCCTTTGGAAATAATGCCGTAGGCATGACAGATCATCTAGCCAGCCATTTCAATGGCTGGAAAAAAATGATTAACGATTCCGGAAAATGCCGTAGGCATGGCCGATAATATTCGGAAACCATGTTAGAAAACAGTGGTTAAGGATTTTAATTTCAGTGATTTACAAACTCATTTGATAAAAATGAATAGCTGCTTCCTGTTAGTTTCAGGCAAAGGCCAGTTTTAATTAAACCGCTTTTTAAAGTGAATCCAGAGGTATCCGTACTCTGAATTGATGCACTTTTCCGGGAAGGAAGGAACTGCAATCATAAGGAGAGCAATCTTTCCCCTTGGCAAATTCATAGGTGCCTGTGGCTACCTCTTTCAAAATAGTTACTGTAAAACGGGAAACCTGTTCGTTGTAAGGCGCCACGAGACGAAATTTTCCCTGGCTATCCGAGATAAGGGTGTCTTCTCTGATAATACTAGGAAGTGTAAGGAATGGAGCTTTCTCATAAGCACTAATTAACACGGTGACCCCGGGAATTCCAGCATCAGTCTTCGTATCCACTACCTTTCCGGAAAGTATGGTCGGATCCTCGGATATACAGCTCTGCGTCAATAGTAGACAGATTAGCTGCAAAATCCTTTTGACTGATTTGTAATTCTGCTTCATCAGCTGATGCTTTATTTGGTTAGGATTTCTTGAATCAGACACTGATGAATGTAGTCAAAATCCTAAAAAGAAAAGGGTGGAAATTGGAATTCCACCCTTCTATCGAGATTCAATAATTATCTTTCCAACCTAAATTTTCTGAGTTTTATTCCTTGTAATTCAGCCCAAATCCAAATGGAAATAGGGTGTCTTTTTCGGGATAACCCGGTGCATCGGGGTCTTGTGCTATGACAGCTGCGCTGGTTTTGGCCAGTGCATAAGGAAGCTTTCCGGTAGGATTAAACTTACCCATAATGATGTCCATCAGGGCCGCATCACTCACCCCAAAAGTAGCCAATAGACCACCCGCATTGAGTACGCCGCTCCCTTCATCTAAGACATAGGGCTGACGGAAGTCAATGGCCAAAATGGTCTTTTCGGGCCCTAGTGTTTCCATCACGGACTGGATATCCTCCAAAGACGGTGAGATTTTCCAAGACTTGGATTTTGCCATTTCGGAAAGGGCTAAAAAGTTGAGCTCCTCGGGAAGTGCTCCACCAAACCGTCGATCCGTTCCCGGGTCATTCGTGATCTGAACTCTAAGAATTGCGAAGTCTGTATCCTTCGAAATGGACGGTAATTTTTCACCTTTGGATTTGTTGTATTCTCCTGTGGTCACCTTGTAATTTGCCCAAGCACGATCTTTAAAAAAGGCTGCATTCATCCCCATGGTGAAAATTTGAAGCGTGTCCTGACCCTTGGGCTGGGCAAGTGGGAGGACGGATTTGTTCTGCAGAAGTACGATGGATTTCCGTTGAGCCAGGTCAGCCTTTCGTTGAAAAGAGGCATTCCCCACGATATAAGCGGCCCGGTTGGGATCGACGTAAGGATTTTCAAATAGACCTAGTTCAAATTGTTCTTTCAGCAACCTCGTCACGGATAGATCCACTCGGCTTTCGGCGAGTTTGCCAGATTCCACCAAGGCTAAGAGTTGTTTGTTGTTGCTAAATCCGGAAAGGACATCGGTGCCAGCTTCCAAGGCGATGAGGATTTGTTCTTCCACGGTTTTATCCTCCAATCCCCAGGCTCTGTCCCCGATAATCCCCGTGTCGGAGTTCACATAACCTTTAAACCCGAGTTTGTTGCGCAAAAGATCTGTCAGGATTCCTTTTGAAAATGCCATACCCACATTATTTGGGAGGTAAGGCTGTCCCACAGGAATGCCATAATACGCCATAATCGAGGAAGCCCCTGCATCTACCGCCGCCCGGAAAGGGGCCAAGTGGTACTCGAACTTGCCTGCGGGATAGATTTGGTTTTTTCCATAATCGTAATGCGGATCTCCGCCCCCTTCCTGAGGGCCTCCGCCCGGAAAGTGTTTGATGGTCAAGGCGATGCTTTTCGAATTCAGACGCTCTCCCTGCAGATTTTTGATCAATGTGGTGATGATTTCGGAGGCCAATTGGCTGTCTTCCGTGAATGTTTCGTGCACCCGATACCATCTTGGCTCGGTGGACAAGTCTGCCATATAGCCATACATGCCGCGCAGGCCGATGGCTCGCCATTCCTCGGCCATGATCTTTGCAAAGTCGGCAATCAGCTCCATGTCTCGGGTTGCCGCCAGTCCGCTTTCTTTTGGCCAAGCTGAAAACGAACCGGATTCCTCATTGATCCCCGCCCGGGCGTCGATTTCCATGTGGTTTCTAGAGTTGGATTTGAATAGTGCAGGAATGCCCAATCGGGTGCTTTCAGAAAGTTCCTGCACCGCATTCATAAATTGTGCAGCTTCATAAGGGCTGATTTGAGTGCCGGCGAATCCATTTCCAGGTCCGGTACTTACGGGATTATTTTTGACCGTATTTCTGAATATGAATCGGGTCATTTTCTGATTTTCGATCAGGTCCACCGCACCCTCGGTCATTTTTCCCTTTTCTCCTGCATTGAGCGTGTTGATCAGTAGCATCCCAACTTTTTCTTCCAGTGTCATCTGACTCACCAGATCTGCTACACGCTTGTCCAGCGGCTGCCGCCAATCTTCATAACTATCCAGTTTTTGATTTTTGTTGAGATCCTTGAAAAGGAGTTGATTTTGATGCAGCAGGTCTACAGCTCGGGCTTCAATCGGTGGCTGATGGGTATAAGTTCCCTGAGCGAAAGCAGGACTTGCGCCTAAAAAAAGCAGCGCAATTCCAGTAAGGGTATGTTTCATGAATTGGGTTTGGGTTGATTGTCAAGTGATCGGAATACCGTTTTCAATATAGGGATTATCGCAAACGAGTCAATAAGCGCTTAACTAGGAAATGTTAAGAGTTTGAGGAGGTTGATGGAAAACCTTCTGCTAAAAAATTGTGAAGCGGAGTCGCAGAATAACAAGTGTAGTAGCCCCATGTTGGCAATTGATGTTTTTTTGCTAAAAATTTAAGAATAGAGCATCCTTAAATAAGGTTATTGATGTCGTCAATATCTCTCAGACGGCCTGATTCTTTTTTGTTTTTCAACAGGTCCTGATACCCTATGAAGTTGACTACAAGTCCTTCGATCTCGACTTCCTTTTTATTTTTAAAGCACTCCTCGAATGTCACTCCATCAATCTGGGTCAGTAAATCAATTCGCAGAGGAGGACAACCAAGCTGTACGATATTGCCTTCTTTGGTGAAATCCTGTAGGCTGAGACCAAAAGATGAAAAGCTAAATTCATTCACACAATCCAAAACTCGTTGAGCGTTTTCGGTTGTTGGATTCAGCCAGATTTCCAAATCACCAGTATATCTAGGATGTCCGTGAATACCCACGGCATATCCTCCAACCACCAGGTATTCCGCTTTATGATTGTTTTATAACTCTACAAACTCTTTGAAGTCTTGGATGAACATCTTTGTTGAGGCTAAAATACTGCTGCCGAAGTAGCTCTATAGCTTCCAGGCGTTCGATGGGACTTTTGGTAGACCAGAAGGCAAAGTCAGTGGCGGTATCATTTAAAGTAGTAATCTTTAGTACCTTTTCCATGACATGAATATACGTCTTTTTGGTGACTGCGAAACCTTGCCTATGATCTTGGTGGGTTTGTTTGGTGTCCAATTAAATCCCGACAGCTGTACTGGATTGTTTGGATAGAAATTTGATTTATTACTTCTCAACCCGAATAGTGTCAAGGGAATTGCAAATTCCCAAAAATAGAAGAGCGGAGTTGCAAACTCCGCTCAGTCAACCGCTAATTCTACGCTCAGAATGGGGGTAACTCTGAAGTTCAAAATGACGCTGGGTGAAGTATGAAACTTCACCCCTATATCCAACCAATTTGTAATTGTTTTTTGGTGATCTCATTCCAGTTTCAACTACCAATTTTCTTAATTCTTTTACCTCAACCCCTCCAAATAACTCACCAAATCCACCAATTCTTGTTCGGTCAGCGGGAAGGCGGGCATCAGGGATTCGGAGAGTTGGGTGATGGAGGCGATGTCGGCCAGCTTGTAGATGGTTTGTTCGCCGCTGCCGACGAGCTTTACGATCAGGTCGTTTTCGGTCTTGGAGTTGACGATGCAGCGGATTTCTTTGCCGTCTTTGAATTTGACGAGTTGGGTTTCGTAGCCGAAGCCCATGCCTTCGGATGGATTGATGATGGCATTGATGAGTCCTTCTCGACTGAGTTTGCCTCCGATTTGGGAAAGGGCAGGACCAAAGTCCACACCTTCGTTTCCGATCTTATGACAGGCCACGCAATAGGTGGAAGCCAAAGTTTTTCCCTTTTCCACTTCACCTTTGGCAGAGAGCATCTTCACCAAGTCATAGCCTTGGGTAATGCTGTCTCCGTACTTTTCAAGAGCGAGAACACGAATATTCCCATTCCAGCTGCCCATCAGGATCTTTTGGGCGATTGGGAGCAGGTCTGCAGGAATCTGATCTGATTTGGCCATTTCCCAGAGTACTGCCTCGGACTGATAGCCCTTAGCTTCTTCCATGGCAGCTGTTCGGATAGCTGAGGAGGCTTGGTCATTTTTCCAGAATTTAGCCAGTAGTTTAGCCATATCCGGGGTATCCACTGAACCAAACTTGCGGATGGCGGCGATGGCCTTGGTTTCATCCGAGTTCTTCATAGCCTGTTCGATTTCGCTCATGCCGTAGAGGGAAGCGAAAAGTCCGGCAGACTGATTGGCCAAGCCCCGGTTTTCCTCCTGATATACTAAACCAAGTAGGCGTTCCTTCTGGTCTTTCAACTGGTATTTGCGGACGATCTCGAGGAAATCCCTGTCATCTGCAATTTCTCCTGCCTTGGCTTTGGCCAGGTTGAGGAGTTGGGTATCCGGTTTTTTGGGATCAAAAGCCACCTGTCTCAGGATGATCACCTGATCTTCGTTTTGGCCCTTGGCCAGGATGTTTTTGAGGGTTTGGTTTTTCAAATCAGCGGTTTGGAAGTCTAAAGCCCGGTAGTAGCGATGATCTGCAGGGCTGTTTTCTGCTAGGATCAGTTCTTCCAAAAGCGCCGGAGTCCCTGCTGATCTCGACCTCCAAATCAGGTCTTTTGCCTCAGGCGAATTGCTCCATCCCTGACCCAGTTTGGCCAGATAGGCCGGCAAATAGCTATCCCAGCGGTATTCCGCCGCAATACCCAAAGCTTCCAAGTACCAGCGATCTCCGCTGCGATAGCCTTCGGCCAGCTTCAGCCACACATCGGGGGCGTCTTCGTATCGGATCGCCACAGCCACTTCCCGACGAACCTGATCCGATGGATCGGCAGCGAGTCCAAGCAGGAACGCATTGTCTTTCATATCGTTGATTCGGGAGGCGCGGATAGCGGCCACTCGGATATTTTCATCGGCATCGGCTGCGGCTTTTCGGATATATTCTTCCCCATTGGGCAACTTGCTCAGTAACCAAAACGCACGGGCTTTCATGCGGGAGTCTTCCGACTCATACAGGTTTTCCAAAGCTTCTTTTGCTTCAGATCCTTTTTCCTTCAAGGCCATAAAGGCTTTGAAATGGATCGCTCGGTTAGGGTTTTGTACCAGCTCGATCAGGGATTCAACAGATGAGTAATCCGGTGCTTCCACTTTGTATTTGGACTTTTTCGGAGCAAGGCGATAGACTCGGCCTTTTTCCAAATCACCCACGGCATGGCCGCCCACGCCCGGATCGTACCAGTCGGAGATGAAGATCGAGCCGTCAGGTGCTACGGTCACATCGGATGGACGAAACCAGTTATCCCGCTTGTTGCCATCCAGAATAGGTTTGACTTCTCCGGTAAAGCCCGCTCCGGAAGCCTGCACGGGATACATGCGGATCACATTGGGGCCGGCATCGGCGTGGATGACCTGATTTTGGTATTCAGCGGGGAGGAGTTTGCCTTCGTAGACGAGGATTCCAGTCGGCGAACCCGCATAATTTTGCACCAAGTTGGGCACTACGCCGGGATCGTTGAGGTGCCAGTGTTGACGCCAAACGGAATCTTCCATATTCACACGGCGGGTTCTCCAGTCGGCTTTGGTCATTTCGTCCTTGAAACCGTAGTTGCCGTAGTCCATCACGAAGTTGATACGCGTGGAGCGGTTGCCGTCGTCGTCGTTGTCACTCTGCCACATGCGTCCGTAGCTGTCCACGGCGAGTTCGTAGTTGTTTCGAAAATTCCAGGCTAGAATTTCCGGATTACTGCCATCCGGATCACAGCGGAAGACCATACCTTCCTGATACGGAGCTGTTTCAGAAGTGACGGGGCGACCCAATGGATCCAAAATAGGAGTTCCATCGGCATAATGCAGTCCTTTGCCTTCGTTGCCGTAGTTGAAATAGAGCTTTCCGTCTGGTCCAAACGTGAAGGCATGCATGCCGTGATCGTGCTGCACGCCACCCACTCCCGTGAAAAGCACTTCTTTTTTATCAGGCACATCATCCCCGTTTTCATCGGTGAAGACAAAGACATTCGGGCTGACGGAGACGAATACTTTATTGCCGAATACCGCAATTCCCAAAGCGGCATTGATGTCGGTTCCCTGGTAGAAGACCATGGATTTGTCCGCTTGTCCATCTCCGTCGGTGTCTTCAAGGATCAGGATTCGGTCGCCTTCGGCTTTGGTGGGATTCTTGGGATTGAGTTGGATGCGGTAGTTGTAAGCTTCGGTGATCCAAACCCGACCCCGATCATCAATGTCCATATTGGTGGGATTCATTAACATGGGTTCGGAGGCAAAAAGCGTCAATTGCAGTCGGTCGTCCAGCACCTCAATCCCATCCAGCGCAAATTCCACGGAGCGCTTTTGCTCATCTGTGAGCGCATCGTACTGTTGTTGGGTGAGTTGGGGCTTGGTGGTATCGCAGGAAAAAGTGAGTAGACCGAAAGCGGCCAAGGCTAGAATAGGTTTTCGCATAGGTTTTTGGGGTTATTGGATTGATTTATTTCGAAAATCAATTGATTTACAAAATAGAAGGAATGCGTTTGAGATCAAAGAAAATTAAATGCAAGGGGTTTTAACCACGGAGGTCGCAGAAGATAAAAGGAGGTCGCCAAGCGATGATTTGCTGTTCTTCCTGGTTTGCTTTGAGTTCAATCATTTCAGAAAAGCAAAGAAAAACTGACGCTTTTTGGGGGAACGAGTGACTTTTGACTCATTCTAAGGCCGGTGATTGAAAAGGCGCTGAAGGCGCATCCTGTATAAACCCAGAATTCAATTCTGGGTATTAGATGAAAGGCTTTCCAAGAGCGACAAAGGCGCGATCTGTAATGAGCCAAAAGAATAATTCTAATTCTCTAATTTCAGATTTTTGCAAGGCAGGAATTGAACTAGAAAACGACTTAATTCCCTCAATTTCTTACTATTTCAAAAAAATCACTAGCTCCTGCAAAGTGCAAAATTCCTTGTCTTTATATCGAATCAAAAATGGTTCCTTCGAAACCGAAACTACCGAATCCATGCCCTGAAAGCCCGCTTTAACCAGTGCCTTTTTCACCCAAAAAACCAATTCTTGAGGTCCTTCAATCTTAAAATTTAAGTCTGGTTCCTCAGCCTCCATTCTTCCCCGAGTTAGGCTAAATCGATACCTATTACTTGGAAGCAACTGGTTGATCTGACTGGAAAGAATCAGGTCTTCTGGCTTACCAGAGATGAGTGGGGTACCACAGTTAAGCAACCAAAATCGATCAGCTGTCTCAATCGCAATGTCCAAATCATGGGTTACGACCAAAATTGCTTTTTGCTGGGAATGAGCGATTTCTCGCAATAAACTCATGATCTCAAATCTGTTGACCAAGTCCAGATGGGCTGTGGGTTCGTCGAGAATCATCACCTGTCCATCTTGTGCCAATGCCCGCGCGATCATCGCTTTTTGGCGTTGACCATCGCTGATTTCACTGAGTCGCTCCTCGCGGAGGTAGGTGATTTTGGTATCGGAAAGGGCTTTTTCGACGATATCGCGGTCAGCTGGATTCAACTTCCCCGACCAACCCGTATGGGGCGTTCGGCCCAAAGCCACGAGTTGCCCCACGGTCATATTTCCCGGGAAAACCGGATCGGTCAGCACCACCGCGATCCGCTTGGCAAGTTCTTGGACAGAATAGTCTGTAATGGATCGCTGATCGAGTTGGATGCTTCCCTTCCAGGGATGGATTTGCCCTAAAATGGCTTTGATCAGCGTAGATTTTCCTACACCATTGGGTCCGAGCAAACAGGTGAGTTCGCCTGAGAAAAGGGTAAAATCCAATTCTGATAGAATCTCTTTTTTGACTTTTTGGTGAGTGTAGCCAAGGGAAAGGCTGTTACCGGAAAGAGCGATGGATTGGGAATATTGCTTCATCGGATCAAAAGTCTTTGCTGAAGTTTTTTCTCAAAATCAGGGTAATCACGATGGGCGCTCCGACCAGCGAAGTCACCGCATTGATGGGCAAGGTACTCGCCAAACCGGGCAATTGCCCCACCGCATCGCAGAGCAACAGCAAAATCGCTCCGATCAGTGCCGAACCCGGAAACAACACCCGATGATCCGAACTTTTCCAAACCATCCTCGCCAAATGAGGCACCGCAATGCCCAAAAAGGCAATCGGTCCGCAAAATGCCGTGATTCCACCTGCCAAAATCCCCGTGCTTACGATCATCACCCACCGCATTTGTCCGGTGCGGATACCCATGCTTCGGGCGTAGTTTTCTCCCAGTAGCAGGGCATTGTAGGTCTTGATGGAAAGAAAAACGGGTAAACTTCCTACAGCAATCAGGAGTCCCAAAATCGAAACCTGGGTCCATCCCAATGCACCCAAGCTACCCATCGACCAAACGGTGTAGAGCTTTAGTGCTTCAGCGCCTGAGAAAAAGGATAGTACAGAAACTACCGCCGAAACTGCACTGCCAAACATTAATCCGACGATCAGCAAGGTCATGCTGTCTTTGACCCGCCAAGCCACCAAACTCACCCCCGAAAGCACCAATCCTGCTCCTAAAATCCCGGCCGTGGCAATGGCCCAAGCGTTAATTCCACTTAAGGCAAAACCCAATGCTGAACCTGCCAACATCAAGATGGCCACTCCCAATCCTGCACCCGAACTGATTCCCAACACAAAAGGTCCCGCAAGGGGATTTCGAAAAAAGGTCTGCATCTGCAGGCCACTTAAGCTCAATCCGATTCCGGCAAAAATGGCTACCAAAGCCTTGGGGAGGCGATAGTTGAGGATGATTTGCTCCCATGATGTTTTTGCCCAATCTCCTGAAAATAATCCGTTCACAATCTCTCCAAAGGGAATCCAAACTGAACCCAAGCTCAGATTGAGCAAGAAGCTCAGGCCGAGGAGAAGGGTGGCGATGGGAAAGAGGTAAGAGCGGATAGGCATTTATTTTTTCAAAAGAGGTTTGTGGAGACACAAACCTCGGCGATCATTTCCGATTAATTTAATTTCTGATAAAAATATAACTCATACTCGGGTAAAAGTGCTGGATGGAGGATTTTGATCAGGTCTTTGAGAATCAAATCGGGGCGCACATAGCCGAGCTCGAAGTATTCCAAGCCTCCGGTTGGTCCTTTTTTTGCGGTGTAGGT
Source organism: Algoriphagus sp. (assembly GCA_018336015.1). GTDB lineage: Bacteria > Bacteroidota > Bacteroidia > Cytophagales > Cyclobacteriaceae > Algoriphagus > Algoriphagus aquatilis. Next base: position 42,145 of record JAGXQZ010000052.1, read on the forward strand.
ATAAATCTGACCTGTTTTCCAAGACTTAAAATTCCGGTATCTCGGCTCGTTGCTTCCCATGGTTTTGACATCGGGAAAATCAGCCGAACCGATCCAAACCTCCGCTTCAGCAGCCCGATCGAGGACGAATTCATAGTTGAGTTGCAAGCTGCCAGAGCCTGTTTGGTCAGAGAATACATAATCTCCGCCTGCATTTTGGAGGATTTGCGCTCCCCAGCTTTCGGCTCCCGGAGCATACCAAATGTCCTGATACATGACCCCGCTGAGTACCTTGGGACGATTGTCTGATGGGAGTTGAGAAGCAAGTTTTTCTGCTTCCTGATAGGCCATTCTTATCTTCTCAAATTCCGCAACTGCCTCCTCGTATTTCCCGAGTAAAATCCCTGTAAACTTGATCCATTCGGCTCTTCCGAGCGGATTTTGCTCCACGTATTCTCCATTAATCAGTGCAGGTACATTCGCTTGCGCAAAAAGATCCAGATACCGCAGATCTTCCCCTAAGGTCGAAATCATGATCCAGTCCGGTTGCAGGTCAATCACCAGCTCAGGATTGGCCGCAGGTCCGCTGCCCAGATCGGCTACTTTGCCATCATCTATCCGAGCACGAGTGGCAGGAGAAGAGATCAAATCGGTCTGAGGGAACCCAATCAATTTATCCGTTTCACCCAGCATATCGAGGTGGGGAACTTGCGTGGTCGAGGTCAAAATCACCTTGGAAATCGGGAGCTGAACCACTGCATCAAAGCCGGTTTTTTCGAGTTCGGCTCCTTCTTCCAGGACGAGGTAGCGATAGGTTTTTTCCGCTCCTGTATAGCCTTGGGTCACGTGGATTTCCCAGAAATTTTCTCCTTGAAAAAGTTGAAAGCCTTGGGCAAACTCCAAAGGAATCGGAGTTTTTATGCTGGTCGTTTCACTTTTTTTTTCGCAGGAAAAAATCAAGAACACCCACCCGGTGAGTAGGAGATAAGGTGCTGAAAAATAGGAGGAATTGAATGTTGAAAAAGGGTTTTTCATCTAGAAATAGGAGAGAAATTTTCTACCAAGGTAACCGTGATTTTCCCTGCTTTCCAAAATTTTTAACATTCCTCCATTTTTCTGCCGGATAAAAATCACGTTACTTTGAATCGATTTTGGTTCTCAAACCATCCCGATTGCTATCGGGATTGGAGCTTGAGATTAAAAGGGAATCCGGTGCGAAACCGGAGCTGTCCCCGCAACTGTAAGTCTGCCCTGATTATCCTCGGGGAAGTACTTTTGCACCACTACGCCATTGTCCGGATCCGAAAGGAAAAGGGTGAGAAGGCCGGCAAAAGTCAGACAAGCCAGGAGACCTGCCTAGATCAGCTGATTCTGTGCTTTCGGAGGAAAAGCGAAGAAGACTTGTCGATTTCTCAGCCGACCTGTGTCGGATGAGTATGTTTTCATTTCTTTCTTAATTTCTCTCAAGGCCGAATCGATTGGACTAAACCTTTTCGATCGGACATGACCTTGGTATTTTGGATGTTTTCCCTGTTAGGCTTTTCTGCCTCACAGGACACAGTGGCTTTGGCTGAGGTGGCGGTATATGCGCCCGCCTTGGATCGTTTTGCCCAAGGGCAAAAGCTGGTTTCCTTTGAAAAAAAGGAATTGGAAGCCTATGCTGCTCGATCACTAGGTGACTTGCTCCAGGAAAAATCTCCCGTTTTTGTGCGGCAATACGGAGCTGGAATGCTCGCTTCTCCTTCTTTTCGCGGAACATCGGCAGGCCACACGGCAGTTTTTTGGAATGGATTACCCATCAATAGCATTTCTCTCGGACAAAGTGATTTAAGTATTTTGCCGATCCAGGCTATCGATCAGGCAGAAGTTCATTTTGGGAGTTCGGGAGCAATTTTCGGCAATGAGGCGATCGGAGGTAGTGTTCATTTGGTTACCAAAGCCCAGTTTGGCCAAGGCTTCAATGGGCGATTGAGTCAAGTATTTGGCAGTTTTGGTTTAAGTAATTCGGCCTTTTCGGCTGGATTTTCGGGCAAAAGCTCTAACTCCCAAACCAAGATTTACCGACAGTTTGCAGTCAATGATTTTCCTTTCCGAGACCTTTCCAAACCAGGAACTCCAGAAGTCCTAGCACAAAATGCCCAAACCGAGCAGGTCGGATGGGTCCAGGATGCCGCTTGGAATCTTTCAGACAAAAGTCAGCTGAAAGCCTCATTTTGGTGGAATCGGGCAAACCGACAAATTCAGCCGGTGATGGGTTCTGTGACCCGTGATGTACAGCAAGATGAAAGTTGGCGGGCAGTGCTGGACTATTTCCGTTTTGGAAAAAGTTCCGTTTGGAATGTCAAAGCGGGTTGGGTTTCTGATCAACTCATCTTCAATGCCAGTGAAAACCGCACCCGTCAATTCCTGCTGGCCACCGATTGGGATGTACAGAAATTCGAAAACTGGACCTTCAAAATTGGAACTCGAGGTACTGCTGGCCAAGGTGATCTGAGCACCTATTCGGCCACTGATCAGCGGATTGAGTTGTATCAAAGTGCCAAGTGGGAGGCAAATGAGCGCTTGTCTTTTTCAGCGAATTTCAGACAGCTCGCTTATCAGAATCAGTTGGAGCCTTTTCTTCCGGGCGTTGGGATGGATTTTTTGATTTGGGAAAAAGGCAATCGTCAACTTTTGCTCAAAACCTCTGCGGGGAAAGGCCTCAAAGTACCCACACTCAACGACCGCTTTTGGGTTCCGGGAGGAAATCCCGATTTGCTTCCCGAGAAAAGTATGAATGGGGAAATCGGTCTTCATTGGACTCGAAAAGGCAATTTCTCTTGGGAGCAAAGCCTGACTTACTACCGCATGCAGGTGGACAATTGGATCATTTGGCTGCCTCAAGGAGCTAGTTGGAGTCCGCAGAATATCCGTGAAGTGCAAAATCAAGGCTTGGAATATCAGGGGAAAGTGACTTGGAAAATAGGTTTTTGGAACTGGGAAGCTCGAGGAAGCTATACGTTTTCCCAAGCTTTGGACTTGACCTCAGCTACTCAAAATCCCCAGCAACTCCCCTACACTCCCAAGCATCAGGCGAATGGGAGTTTGGAAACGGAGCGAAATGGATTTTCAATGAATCTTTCCACTTTCTATGTGGGGCCCCGCTCCATCGGCACCGGCAATGCCCGCGTCTTGGGTGGCTATCAACTCTGGAATGCGCGCCTTTCTTTTTCCCAACTCCGATGGAAAAAACTTCAACTCCCGATCAGCTTTCAGGTACTCAACCTGCTCGATCGGGATTACCAAGTGCTTTACTTGCGGGCGATGCCCGGTCGATCTTATCAATTTAATCTAACTCTTTTACTATGAAGTATTTGTTTAAAAACCAACTGTGGGCTTTGGCCCTGATCGCCCTTCTTTTCTCTTGTGAGCCTCGTGGGAATGAGCGTCCTCGTGGCAAGTATGATTCGGGAATTTTATTAATGAACGAAGGTGCCTTTGGTGCCAATGATGGGGAAGTTTTTCACTATGATCCTTCTTCGGGGACATTATCCCAAAATATTTTTGAACTGGAAAATGGACGTCCATTTGCGGGATTGCTGGAAGATTTGGTATTGGAAGAAGACCGCTTGTATCTGGTGGCCAATACCGGAAAGGTAGAAATCGTGAATCCAGGAACCTTCAAATCAATCGGCGCCGTGGTGGGTGATTTGGATCAGCCGAGGTCTGTTGCCACGTCTCGCGAGAAGCTGTTTATATCCGATTATGGACCTTATGATGCGAGCTACAACACCCCCGATTCCTATGTCGCCGTGGTTTCAGGCGAACTTGGAGGTACTGTCAAAAAGAAAATAGAGGTTTCGAATAAGCCCGAAGACCTGTATGTCTTTGGTAAGTACGTGTTTGTGGCTGGTTCGGAAGAAGGGAAAATTGAAATCATCGATGCGGATACCGAGACGGTGACAAAAACCCTGGAAGTGACTGGAACTCCTGTTCAATTTTTTGAGCAGCGGGGTGATCTGTGGTTGTATTCTTACGATTCCCAAAAGGTTTACTTCCAGTCAATTAATCCTACTAATCTGACTAAAAAGGAGTTGCGACAGTTCTCGGTCGCCAATGCCACCAGCCGAATTACTTTTGGAGAAGATGACCGGATTTACCTTTTGACGAGTTCAGGCTGGCCAAATTACAATGATGGGATCGCGGTGCTTTCACTTTTTGATTCCACCTTGATTCCAAGTTGGAAAACAGGCAGTGGGTTTTACGGGATTGGCTTTGATAAAGATCGAAAGGAAATCTATGTGGCCAATGCCAAGGGATTCCAAGGAAATGGAGAAATCACGGTTTATCGAAAAGATGGTTCGGTAGTCAAAACCATGGAAGTGGGAAGAGGGCCTTCCGGATTTTTGGTAAGGTGAGGAAGGATGGTAGTTTGGAGGCATGGAAGTTTGGAAGAAGTAAGCAGTCTCAGTGGTCAGTCTCAGGATTAAATGGCTTCTGCGTTGACCTTCAATATTTTCTGCGAGACTTGCATGTTGCAAGCAGGTCTGCAGGCAAAAGAGGTGGTGTGGAATCTATGGAAGTAAAGCTTTTTGTGGATCGTATTCCATAAAAGTAATGCTTTTTATGGATTGTGTTCCATAAAAGTTATTACTTTTGTAGAGTTAATTCGAAAATCCAACCATTGAGCTGATGAATTTCTCCAGAAATCTAATGCAAATTATCTCTGAATCCTTTGATCGGGATAAGGTGATTTTATTGATTGGGCCCCGGCAAGTGGGGAAAACTACACTTATTCTGGCGCTTCTTGAAGGTAAAAATGCCCTTTTTCTTAATGGGGATGATCCCACAGTGAGGACACTTTTGGATACCCCAAACACTGCACAACTTCAATCCCTCATCGGCGGGCATACCTATGTCTTCATCGATGAAGCTCAACGAATACCAAATATTGGATTGACAGCAAAGCTGATACATGACCAAATGAAGCAAGTCCACTTAATCATGAGTGGTTCCTCTTCTTTTGAACTTTCGGGATTGTCTCAAGAACCTCTGACAGGAAGGAAACTTACTTTTCATCTCTATCCTTTGAGTTGGGAGGAGTATGAGAATAAGGTCGGATATCTGACGGCCGAGCAGGATTTGCCAAACCGGTTGGTTTATGGTTTTTATCCGGAAATCGTCAAAAATCCTATTCATCAAGAGGAACTCCTTTATGAATTGGTGGAAAGCTACCTCTACAAGGATATTCTAGCACTTGGCATTTTAAAAAAGCCGGATGTCATTTACCGATTGCTTCAGTTGTTGGCTTTTCAGGTAGGAAATGAAGTTTCTTACAATGAATTGGGAAGAAATCTTCAAATAGATACCAAGACAGTGATCAGTTACATCGATCTGTTAGAACAGGCCTATGTAATTTATCGATTGGGTACCTTTAGTAGAAATCTTCGGAATGAAATCAAGACCAACAAAAAGATCTATTTCTATGACAATGGAGTGAGAAATACCTTGATCAGAAATTTGCAACCCATCAGCCTAAGAAATGATATCGGAGCACTTTGGGAAAATTTCCTGATGGCAGAGCGGATGAAAATGATGGAATACAGTAGGAAAAAGTACAACAGGTACTTTTGGCGGACTAAAACTCAGCAAGAGATCGATTATCTCGAAGAGTATGACGGTGGAATCCATGCCTACGAGTTTAAATGGAATCCAACAAAAAAAGCATCTTTGCCAAGTTCGTTTGAAGAAGAATATAAGCCGATTTTTCAGGTGATCACTCGGTCAAATTTTAGGGAATTCATTTTGAAAAAAAAGGACTGAATCATCTGCAATAAAACCAAAAAGAGCTGCTTCAACAGAAGCAACTCTTTGGTTATTCATCCAGCTTTTTTGTCATGGTGTCCTCAAACTTCTCCAGCATCGGGATGTAGATCTTGAGGACTCTTTCTACAAAATCATGTTGAGAATCCATCTCATAGACCGGATTGTATTTGATCCGGTCGATCACGATATCCAGCCATGCTTTGCCGTCATGGATTAATTCAGCATGAAAAGCCTCTACCGTCAAATCCCTGCTTCCAGAAAAAGGTCCTTTTCCCATTTTCTCAAAGTATTTTCCCATCAACTTGAGTGCGAGTTCGTGCGTGATTTCAAAATTGATGATGAGTTCCCGATTGGCTTCGGAGGTTTTGAGTTTTTTGGCACGTGCCGCATATAGCTCTAAGTCATCCAATGCTTTGGAGTAGATTTCCAAGCATTGTTCGCAGGATTGGGGAAGGGTTTTCATGACGATTCTTTTGTAGGAAAGATAGGTAAATTACCAGATTTCATTTTTTAAATGAAGGAGACAATCTACTGTACATTGTAACTCTGCATAAAGGGTTGCCCATTCGGGGAGACGCCCTCCAATTTGAGTCGGCCGCTGAATTTTTCCAGGTATTCTCCTAAGGCTTTGGGGTCTTTGGCGGGCATCTCATTGACATGGGTGATGACAAAACCATCTCTGAAGCCCAGGTCTCTGAGGTATCCGCGTGTCAGCGAACTGATCTTGACTCCGTAAGGAATTTTAAGTCGGTCTTTTTCAATGGTATTCACAGCCTCCAATCTTGCACCGATCAGCGCGGATGAATAATATTCCCGTTTGACTACCCCGGTTCCGCCTTCCAGATTTTGAAGGGTGAGCGTGGCAGATTTCAATTCTCCGTTTCGCTGGAATTCGATGGTAAGCTTGTCCCCAGGGTAATAATAAGAAAGTGCTTCTTCAAAGCTGCCTTTACCGGTGATTTTCCAATCTCCGATCCGTGTAATCACATCGTTTTTCTGGAGTCCGGCATTTTGAGCGGCTCCATTTCTGAGGGTGTGAGTGACGATGACCCCGTCCAAGTTTTTGAGTTTCATCTCTTCCGCCAATTCTGGAGTCACTTCCACTATGTCGACTCCCGGAATGGCTTTTTGAACCTCACCGTATTTGATCAGGTCATTGGCGATTTTCATCGCTACATCCACTGGAACTGCAAAGCCATAGCCCGTGTAGGAGCCTGTTCGTGAAAGGATGGCTGTATTGATTCCCACCAATTCTCCTCTGACATTGACCAAGGCACCACCTGAGTTTCCAGGATTGATCGGTGCGTCGGTTTGGATAAAGCTTTCCAAAGGAAAATCACCTCCAAGGATATTGATTTGCCGTTCTTTGGCAGATACGATCCCAGCAGTCACGGTAGAGGTCAGGTTGAAAGGATTGCCGACTGCAAGGACCCACTCCCCAATCTGAAGTGTTCGGCTGGATCCACGTTTGATTTCTGGCAGGTTGACTGCTTCAATCTTGAGCACCGCGATGTCAGAATTCTTGTCCGTTCCGACCAATTTCGCCTGATAGGTTCGCTTTTGGTGGACCACTTCGATGGTTTCGGCCCGATCGATGACGTGGTTGTTGGTGATGATGTAGCCGTCTTTGGAGATGATTACTCCCGAGCCCGTGCTCACCTGCTGTGCAGGACCGGTGCCAAAGAAGTAATCAAACATGCTGTACCGTCGGTAGTCTGACCCGCTGAAGTTTTTGATGAAAACGACCGATTCGGTGCTGTTTTGCGAAGCTTCAACAAATGAAATTGGAGCATCAGTTGCAAAGGTTCTTGGTGCAGGCTCAGAAGCAAACTGGCTGGAATAAGAATTTGGGGAATTAGTAAAACTAGCCGTTTCCTCTTGCGATTGGGCTGAAATGCCAGTCCAAAGGGCTGCTCCGGCCAATCCGGCCAGAAAAGGGATTCCGAAAGATTTGACCAATGTGTTCATAAGATCCATTTACTGAAAGGGAAAGAGGAGAGTTTTAATCTCTGCCTCGATTCACATAGTTTAAGGAAAATTCTACTCTCGAAAATCAAAAACTATCCCAAGACTTAAAATCTGACGAACTGTACCCATAAATTCAGTCCAATTGGTAATTTTGTCAGCATCGATCGCAACCTTCCTGATGAGGGAAGGTTTTTATTTGATCAAATTTACCTTTCATGACAGAAACCAAGCGCGTAGCTATTTTGGGGAGTACCGGAAGCATCGGGACGCAAACACTCGATGTGATCCGACAGCATTCAGATCGATTTACCGTAGAGGTCCTTACCGCACAAAACAATTGTGACCTGCTCATCGCCCAAGCCTTGGAGTTCAAGCCAAATGCTGTGGTAATTGGTAATGAAGCCAACTACCTGAAAGTTAAGGAGGCCTTGATTCCTCATGACATCAAAGTATTTGCCGGGCAAAAGGCCATCGCTCAAGTGGTGGAAATGGAAACCATCGATGTGGTCTTGACCGCTTTGGTGGGTTATTCCGGCTTGATTCCGACCGTACATGCGATCAAGGCAGGCAAACAAATTGCCTTGGCCAATAAGGAAACACTCGTAGTCGCCGGTGAAATCATTACTGCACTTGCCCGGGAAAATGGGGTGAATATTTACCCTGTGGATTCGGAGCACTCTGCGATTTTCCAATGTTTAGTCGGAGAATTTCACAATCCTATCGAAAAGATCATCCTGACTGCCTCTGGAGGTCCATTCCGTGGAAAAGACCGAGCTTTTCTCCAAACAGTCACCCGAGAGCAAGCACTCAAGCATCCCAATTGGGATATGGGAGCCAAAATCACCATCGATTCCGCATCTCTAATGAACAAAGGTTTGGAAGTCATCGAGGCCAAGTGGCTTTTTGGATTGAAAACCGAGCAAATCGAAGTGGTGGTGCATCCGCAAAGTATCATCCATTCATTGGTGCAGTTTGAGGACGGTTCCATTAAGGCACAACTCGGCCTCCCTGATATGCGTATTCCCATTCAATTTGCGTTGAGCTATCCCGATCGGTTGAAAAGCGATTTTGAGCGATTTAATTTTGCGAACTTTCCCAATTTGACCTTTGAGCAACCGGATAGCAAAACTTTCCGGAACCTTCAGCTAGCGTTTGATGCTTTAGCAACAGGTGGAAATGCTCCTTGCGTGCTCAATGCTGCCAATGAGATTGCAGTGGCAGCATTTCTGAATCGACAGGTGGGATTCCTTGAAATGTCGGATTTGATCGAGGAAACATTGGCAAAGGCAACTTTCAAATCGCATCCAAGCCTGGAGGATTATGTAGCGAGTGACGCCGAGGCAAGAACAATTACTGAAAATTTAATTAAGTCAAAAGTATAAATGGAAACTTTAATTATGGTGGGTCAGCTGCTCCTGGGATTGTCAATCCTGGTGGGCCTTCACGAGCTGGGTCACTTACTTACCGCCAAGATGTTTGGCATGAGAGTGGAAAAATTCTCCATCGGATTTCCTCCAAAAATCGCTGGATTCCAGTGGGGAGAAACCGAATATTCGATTGGAGCGATCCCTTTGGGAGGTTTTGTGAAAATCTCCGGCATGGTCGATGAGTCGATGGATACTGCCCAGATGGCCTCTGAGCCTCAACCATGGGAATTCCGATCCAAGCCAGCTTGGCAGCGATTGATTGTGATGCTTGGCGGGATCATAGTCAATGTAATCACGGGTATTATCATTTTCGTGGTGCTGGTGTACAACAATGGCGAGACCTATTTCTCCAGAGACCAAGTCATTCAAAATGGGATCGTCGCTTATGAATACGGCGAATCAATCGGGTTAAAGACAGGCGATAAGATACTGGATATCAATGGGCAGCCCTACCAAAGCATCACAGAGCTGACTAGTGGGTCAGCGCTTTTGAGTGAAAACGGATATTATACCGTGGATCGAAATGGAGAGCAAGTCAAAGTGGAAATTCCAAGAGGCTTTATCAATACCTTTAATTCCGAAGAGGCATTCAGCAAATTTGTCGCTATTCGTTTTCCATTTGAAGTGGGAGAAGTCGAAAAAGGAAGCGGTGCTGAATCAGCGGGGATTGTTGCCGGCGATAAGATTTTGGCAGTAAATGGTCAGTCGATTCAGTATTTTGATGAGATGCAAGCTGCCTTGCAGCCACTGAAAGGTCAATCTGCTCAGGTAGTAAGACAGAGAGGTACTGTAACCGATACGTTGTCTATTCCAGTCACCGAGGAAGCCAGAATTGGAATTGCCATCAATCCCCTCATTGAACCTGTCAGAAGAGAATATGGAATCGGAGAGGCGATCTCCAAAGGAACTTCTAGGGCTTTCGGTGTTGTAATCGTCAATGCCAAAGCACTTGGAAAAATGTTTACCGGTGAAGTATCAGCCAAGAATGTCAGTGGTCCGATCGGCATGGCAAAAATCTATGGTGCCTCTTGGGATTGGGTGAAGTTTTGGAGTATTACCGGATTGATTTCTATGATTTTGGCTTTCATGAACTTGCTGCCAATTCCGGCATTGGACGGGGGGCACGTGATGTTTTTGCTATATGAAATGGTATCAGGAAGAGCTCCTTCAGATAAATTTCTGGAAAATGCCCAAAAAGTAGGGATGGTGATTTTATTGGCTTTGATGGTCTTTGCCATTGGAAATGATATTTTGAAATTATTCAATTAAACACACATTTAATTATTAAAATATTTCATTTAATTAATGTTTGTAAATAATTTATTATTAAAGTGTATTAATAAATATTGATATTATAATTTATCTTAAGCTTATCTAATCAATGCTAAATCCCAGGGAAATACTTTTTCTGGGATTCTTTTTTGGACTTGGTTTACATTAAAACGCCACTCATCTAAATTTAATGTTTTAATAATTCAGGTTAAATTAGTATTACTTACCTTTCGTGATTAAATTCCTTAATTCTGAGAAATACCTAAGAGTTTATACTTTCCTGATGAAATTGCTTTACGAAAATTTTTCTTTTTTAAAAAATCCTTTTGCGATCCTCCTTTTCGGATTGTTCTTCTCCTTTTTCATTGTTCTACTTAACTATGACCGGATTGAAAAACAAGTTGGAGGCCCTTCAGAAAAGGAGATGAAGCAATTAGATTCTCTTTCCATAAAGGCGAGGGATTTGTCCAGAATTGATCCTCAAAAGTCTTTGGCTCTGACCTTGGAACTATTGGCGAAATCCCAAGAATACGACTATCAAAAAGGACTTGGAAATAGCTACCGATTATTGGCCTTGGCCTCAGTGCAGGCTCGTAATTTTGTGCTTACCAAGGATTATATTCAAAAAGCGAAAGAGATTTACCTTGATTTGGGGGATGATTCAGGCCTAGCGGACATAGAAAATACCAACGGTAGTCTTTATATCTACATGGGAGATACCGTAAAGGCTATTGGCCCGTACAGAAGGGCTTACGAGATTTATTCTCAGCTTAATAAGTACGATCGAGTGAGAGTGGCTGCTTTTAATTTGGCTTTTTCCTATTCGGCCATACCCAATCTAGATTCATCCAGGTACTTTTTGGAAATCGCAGAGCAATTAAAAACCAAAAAGGAAGATGTACCTGGGTTTGGAGTCACTCAAGGTTTGAGGGGTAAGATAGCCTATCTGGAAGGCGACTATACCCAAGCAAAGCAATATTTTCAAGAGTCTTTGGATTATTACTATTCCAATAAGGCGCAAGAAAGCTTTGTAGCCTTCTTTGAGTCTACTTTGTTTTTGGCAAAAATGTATGAGGCAGATGGTAAACTTGATGAAGCAATCAATATCCTAAAGCAGGGGCTTTCTTCTGAAGCTATTTTTCTTTCTGAATCTCTAACTCGGCAGATTTATATTGATTTAATCAATCTACACGAAACTCGAGGTGACTTTACCAATTCAAGTAAGATTTTTTGGGAAAAAGAAAGATTCGAAGCTGAGCTAGAAAGAAGAAAAGTAGAGCAGTCAAAAAATTTCTCAGCTGAACTTACGCTCTACAAGGGATTCCAACTGGAAAATGAACAGCTGAATTCAAGACTTTCTACCGTAATGCTTTTAAGTATCCTTGGTGGGGTATTTACGTTTTTTATCCTCATCCTTTTTCTTCGGGTGATTTATCTAAATAGAAAGAATAAGGAGCTTAAAATACTGGTAGACAAATCTTTTCAGATCGCCCAAATTGGCACATTTGAGGTGGGGATTAAATCTGATGGAAAAATTGAACTGCTCGAGATCTCTGACATTATTTTCAAACTTCTAGCCGTAAATCCAAGCCAAGGCGGTTCGTCCAATCTTTCCCTTGAAAGTCTCATTGACAAGTCGCAGCAAGAAAAACTCCAAGGCATCATTTTGACCTATTCGAGTTCCAATGATTTCTTCAAAGAGGAATTTGACATTACTAACCTAGATGGTGATCGCAGAATAGTGCGAGTCATCGCAAGAGTGATTCCTGATAAAAAGGGTCAGGTTATTCTTAAAGGAATTCTTCTTGATATTACCAGTGAATACCAAGTACTGGAGCAGACCAGAGAAAACTTGGATAAAGAGAAGAACTTGAAAGAGTTGCGAGAGCAGTTGATGCACATGACCTCCCATGAATTCAGAACTCCGCTATCCAATATTTCAAGTTCCATTGAACTGATCTCCCTGCTTTATTCCCGAATTACTCAGGAGGATTTGCAGTTTAGGTTTAAAACAATCGTCCAAAATGCAAGAGGCAACATTACCCGATTGGTCGGTATGTTGGATGACTTGCTACTTTATGAGAGGGTACAAAGTGATGAGTATGAGGTCAAGTCTGAACCTTTTAACCTTAAACCCTATCTGGAGGACTTGATTGCAGAAGTTAAAGAATCAAAAAATTCAGATACCAATGTCCTCCTGATGATCCCGGATGAAGGGGTGATCATCGATTCTGACAAAGATCTGCTTCATCATATTTTCACCAATCTTTTGGGGAACTCGATTAAGTATTTGGACAAAAAGCTTCCCGTAGAATTTGAGGTGAATTCAGCCGGAAATCTGGTTCATTTCAGACTTAAAGATTATGGAATAGGAATTCCTGAGAAGGACATGGAAAAACTGTTTACGCCTTTTAAGCGAGCATCCAATGTGACTGGTCGACCTGGAACCGGTCTCGGGTTGTCAATTGTAAAGCGAATGATTACAAAATTGGGTGGTGAAATCAAGGTTTCATCCAAAGAAGGAGAGTTTTCAGAATTTAGTATTACGCTTCCTAAGTCCAAGTGATGGATTTTACCCAGCTATTTTGGGAATTCTTTTGAGTTTTTAGATGTATTTTTTTCAAACTGAATCAAACAGATCATTCAATCTGAATATTTCCTGACCAGTCACCCCAAATGCAAATCGTCTTTGGATCATCCCTTCAATGAAAAAGTTTTCCTGCGATTGTAAAAATTAATCTTTTGGTTTTCAATTTTTTAGGTTTAGGTCAATTAAAAAACGCGTAAAAGAAAGTGTTTTATTTGTTCAAACGTATATATTCGGTCTTAATGTTTTTTGGTTGTTTTCTCATTTTTTGAGTGGGGAATTCATGATCAAAAACGAAGATAACGTAAGGATTGCCTTCATGTCAGTAACTCCACTTTTCATTAGAAACACCACCTTCGGCGAATGCCGGATAAGTCATCTTTCCAATGCCTAAATCATTCCTTTCCATTATTCTGCTTTTCCTGCTTTCAACCCATGTTTTTAGCCAGGTCTCCAAAGATCGTCTAGTATCCAATTGGGCTTTAGCTAATTCAAGCAAGGAAAAAATGCAGGACTTCATTGTGCTTCCATCGGGTCAGCAGGTTTTTGGCACAGTGGTAAGAAATTACAATTATGCTGACTTTGAGGAGCTCGTCTTTTCAAAAGATGGAGTCGTTTCCACGTATTTACCCCAGCAGATTCAGGGTTTTGGATTGGACAACGGCCAGATTTTTCTTTCAAAACCACTTCCTGGAAACTCGGAACCTGTATTTCTTCAGATTCTTGTTTCTGGACCTATTCAATTGGGAGAGTATAAGGGTGGATATTTTTTGGACAATGGCAAAGAATACATGAAGCTTGAAGCCTATTATGGAGAGGTTGAAAAAAATGGTCCGCTATACAAAAAGTACATCAGGCCGTTTAGAGGAACTTTGAAACAATTTCTGGTCGGTGATTGTGGGGTGGCATTATTTACGGATATAGATCGTGCTCCATACAATGATCAGGCCTTGATCAACCTCATGAAATCTTATTTTGATTGCGCTCAAGTAAGGTATCAAGTACATATAGAGAAAGTTCCTTTGATTCTGATTTCTCCTCTGGCTGGTATTGGTCTTAGTCAACATATTTTGGTAAAACCTATTAAGGAAAATGCTAGAGCTGATCAGTTCAATAGTCCGTTTGGTTTCACGGGATTTGTAGGAGTGAGAGCACACGATGCTCGTCGTGTCCCAAGGCTTAGCACTGACCTCAGGGTGGTATTTTCAGTTTTCCAAACCGAGCTTTTATCCAGTTTTGGTGGTACTCAAGCTATTCGTACAGGTTCTGAGGATATTTCGGAAACTAGTATTTCCATTCCATTTGCGTTGAATTACAGTCTGTTGAAAAGAGTTAATTCTGAAATCTATTTGGGTGGTTTTTTGGGCTTATGGAGACCAAGTATCAAGCAGAGTAATGGGAAAGTGGATGAAAGGATTGTTGCGAGAAATGAGGTTTATCTCTACGAGACCCCCATAATGCTTTATCAGGGTACTAATTTTTACTCAGGAGGGAGATTGGGAGGATCTAAAGTGTTCAAAGATAATCTCAAACTTTTTGCAGAGCTGGAAGTCGCTGTGCAGCCAGAGTATTACAAATTTTCATTGCTCCAAAACGATGCTTTTTACAACAGAAGCAGAATGGCGTTTCACCTAGGAATTGAATTTTAAAATAATGGCAAGGAAATTAGTTTTAGCGTTCTTATTCTTGGGAGGTTTGGCTTCATGCTCTGAGGATGAGGTTATTCCGAGGACCAACCCGAGGTTTAGTGTAGCTTTTGTTCAGATGATTGATCGGAGTGGAGCTGAGTTTGCAGCCAATGTTTTTGATTTGGGTTCGGAGGAGATTTTGGAATATGGGTTTGTATATGGATTAAATACCGGTCTATCGATTGAGACAGGCAATTTTGTTAGCGAAAAGGGAATTCCTGGGAAAGAGTTTCGTCTCAAATCGACGCATTCCATGCCTTTAGGGGCTAGTATTTACGTTTCAGCATTTATCAAAACAAACCAGGGGGTGGTTTATTCTTTACCTTATCGTTTTGTAAGTCAAGGATCGGATGGATTCCTTTTTGATCGGATAGAAATACCCCAGGAAGTATATTTTGGAGATACGTTGATCGTCTACGGTAGTAAGCTTTCCAGAGTGCCGACGGATTACAGTGCCTCCATTCAGAGGGTGCCAGCAATTGTGACCAAGATTAAAGATGGTTCTTTTGGGATTGTGATTCCAAGATCAGTGACTTTTCAGGAGGGAGTAGGTCAAATCCAAGATTTTGAATTTGAATTCAAAGTTTCGGATAAGGTGTTGAAGGTAAACAAGCCTGTTAAATTTAAAAGTCCTGAATTCACGATCAGCACTCCGAGTGAACTTTCCTATACGGAAGATTTGGTCATCCGAGGGAAATACCTTCATGATGATAATCTGCGAGTACGATATATCAACTCGGAAGGAAATAATTTTTTGCTTAAGGTGACTGAACCCTCTGACGGGTCAGTTAAAATTGGTTTGAATGCTTTATTCACCGAACCTAACCCAAAACTGGAGGTAACTATCCGAGGTCAAGTCTATCCCCTAGAAGGATTTTTGAAGCTAAAAGAGACCAAGATTAATCCGGGACAAGTGGTTCAATTCCGAGGATACGGTGGGACTGCTACGATTAAAGGAGAAAACTTTAATCCTTTCCTTTTGGATTACAATGAATTCAAGCTTAGTCCTGAAATATTTAAGGTGGATATATTATCTATCAGCCCTTCCGAAATGGAAATCTCTTTCGAATATAAATTTGAAAAAGGTCCAGGCTCTAGAATCACAGAATTGAGAATGACCAATGCCGGTATTACGTCCACGAATTCATTAAAATTGGAATGGACTAATCCAGGGATCCCTTATGTATTGACAGGGGATTATAATTTCACTTTGGGTGAAGGTAAAACCGTAGGCCTTGGCGAAAAAGGATATATGATCAACTCCTTAGGCATCTATGAGATTGATCCCAGATCTAGATCTTTCAATCGAATAGCCAATAGTCCTACACCGGGGATGAATCCCGCCAGTATTTTTGCCATTCCAGCAGAGGGTAAGATTTACTTTGGCGCCTATTCCAATCAAGAAATTCGCATTGCTGAAAAATTATTTTTCGTGTTTGATCCTGTGACTAGGACTGTTAAGTCCTTACCTAAAATTCCAAGTTCGGACAATAGCTTCCAATCCGCAGTGTTTTACCAGGGGAGCATTTATTACCAGGGAGATGAAATTGATCCGATGACCGGAATGGATGGAAATATCAAGCGCTATCGCTTTAATCTAGCAGCTCAAACATGGGAAAAACTACCGGACCTTTACCAGCCGGACGAAATAAATAACAGCTTTACGAGTTTTGAGTATAAAGGAAAAATTTATTCCACGGGTATTTATCAGCCAAATCCCTTCTCCGTGTTTAATGGGCTTTATGAGTTCAACACAGCCACCTATTCTTGGGATTTGTTAGGGCCAATAAGAGGTACAGAATCTTTAGCCATTCAAAAATTTTTCATTATCGATGAGGTCATTTATGGTCTGGGAAACAACAGACTTTTTATTCTAGACCTTGAAAAAGGTGAGATCCAAGCTCCCGAATATTTGGAGGCGCACAATGGTTTTGCTCAAAGCCCAAATAGTTTTCAGCTAGGAAACAGGTTTTATCTCTATACGGGCATTGCATTCTGGCAATACGATCCCAACTATTTCTATTGAGATTAAGATGGATTTTAGAGATAAATACGATGAACTAAGCCTTTGAAGCCTGCCAAATTGGCTAGCTTTCCTTTTGGCATCTCTCTTGAACCTTTTAGAAGAACCTTCGGAAATTGAAGGTTCTTCTTTTATTTTAGCTATTTCCTGACAGCGCTGCTGTCAATCTGTCTATATGAGCCAATTCGAAAATTCATTATTCCAAAATCTTATGCACGGTGACTACACCGGTGAGGGAGATCTGATCCAGTTGATTACCGATGAGGAAGAGGATGAGCCCGGTAAAGAAGAGTTTGGTGAAGAAATTCCGATTCTTTCAGTCCGCAATACCGTTTTGTTTCCCGGAGTAGTTATTCCTATCACAGTAGGAAGGCAACGCTCTATCCGCTTGGTAAAAAAGGCCCAAAAAGGGAATAAGCTCATAGGAGTTTGTGCTCAGATCAATCCCAACCATGATGATCCTTCTTGGGAAGATATTTATCATGTGGGTACCCTGGCCAAGATTATCAAAATGATCGTACTTCCTGATGGCAATACCACCATCATCATTCAGGGCAAAAAGCGATTTAAGATCCGTGAACAGGTCACTGATGATCCTTACTTTATTGCCAAAGTGGATTTTCTGGAGGAAAACTTTCCCAAAAATTCCAAAAAAATCAAAGCCCTCGAAGAGTCACTCAAGGATGCAGCGACCAAAATCCTACACTTGAATCCCGAAATTCCGAGGGAAGCTCAAGTGGCCTTGGATAATATTGACAATACCCCATTTCTTACCCATTTCCTCTCTTCCAACATCAATGCGCCTGTAGAAGCCAAGCAGCGTCTGCTCGAAATCAATGATGGGGTAGAGCGTGCCACGCTCCTCCTTGAATTTATGATGAAGGACATCCAGATGCTGGAGCTGAAATCGGAGATACAGAAGAAAGTCCACACGGATATCGATCAGCAGCAGCGGGATTATTTCCTTCGTCAGCAGATGAAAGTCCTTCAGACCGAACTTGGTGAAGAAGGCCCCGAGAAGGAGGTGGAAGATCTGCGTGCAAGAGGCGAAAAGAAAAACTGGCCGGCCGAGGTTAAGAAGCATTTTGAAAAAGAACTGGATAAAATCCTTCGTATCAATCCTTCAGCCGCAGAGTATCCCATCGCACTCAACTATGCGGAAACGATGGTGGAGTTGCCTTGGAACGAATTTACTCAGGACAACTTTGACTTGAAGCATGCCAGGTCGATTTTGGATTCAGATCATTTTGGTTTGGAAAAAGTAAAGGATAGAATCATCGAATACCTTGCTGTTTTAAAACTTAAGAATGATCTAAAGGGTCCTATCCTTTGCCTCTACGGCCCTCCGGGTGTGGGGAAAACTTCCCTAGGGAAATCCATTGCTTCCGCTTTGGGTAGAAAATACATCCGCATGTCTTTGGGAGGTCTTCATGACGAAGCCGAAATCCGGGGCCATCGTAAAACCTATGTGGGTGCGATGCCAGGCAAGATCATCCAAAACATGAAAAAGGTGAAAATCTCCAATCCGGTCTATGTATTGGATGAGATTGATAAGCTGTCTTCGGATTTCCGCGGAGATCCTTCTTCCGCATTTTTGGAGGTGCTCGACCCCGAGCAAAACAGCACCTTTTTGGACAACTACCTTGAGGTGGAGTATGACCTCAGCAAGGTGTTATTTATTGCTACTGCTAACTCACTCGATACCATCCAGCCTGCACTTCGCGACCGTATGGAAATCATCGAAGTGACAGGCTATACCCAGGAAGAAAAGCTGGAAATCGCTAAAAAGCACTTGGTGCCCAAGCAACGAAAGGAGCATGGCTTAAAGAACAAAGACGTCTCTTTTGATAAGGCTGCGTTGATCAAGATCATTGAAGATTATACCCGAGAGTCAGGGGTGAGAAGCTTGGAGCGCGCAATCGGAAAAGTCATTCGAAACATCGCCAAGTCCATCGCTATGGAGGAAGAATACGACCATAAGATCTCTCCAGAAGCGGTGCGAAAGATTTTGGGCTCAGAGATCTTTGACAAGGAAATTTACCAAGACAACAGTGTTGCTGGTGTGGTTACCGGACTTGCTTGGACGAGTGTAGGGGGAGAAATTCTCTTCATCGAATCCAGCTTGAGCAAGGGAAGGGGCAAACTTACCCTTTCCGGTCAGCTAGGAGATGTCATGAAAGAATCTGCCATGACTGCTCTTTCTTACCTCAAATCCAAAGCTGAAAAGCTCGGTATCGACCATCGGGTATTTGATCAATACGACCTCCATATTCACGTACCTGCAGGTGCAGTTCCTAAAGATGGTCCATCAGCGGGGATTACCATGCTTACAGCCATGGCCTCGGTCTACACGCAACGAAAGGTAAAGGCGAAAGTGGCCATGACCGGCGAAATCAGCCTGATCGGGAAGGTTATGCCGGTAGGTGGGATCAAGGAAAAGATTCTTGCTGCCAAGCGAGCCGGTATCAAAGAGATTATCCTTTGTAAGAAAAACCAACGGGATATCGAGGAGATTGATGCACAATACATCAAAGGAATGGAATTTCATTTTGTAGACAAAGTCGATGAAGTTTTGGAGATCGCCTTGACTAAAACCAAAGTGGAGGATCCTTTGAAGTTTACCTTCACCTCTGAAACCAAGCCTACTGATTAATTTATTCACTGAACAAGGTTTCCTCCATTAGGGGGAAACCGCTTTTTCTTTCACCCAAAGACCAGCTCAGGTTTATCCTACCTAACCACTACAACATGAACTCCATACATTCCCTCACTCCAAGACAGATCGTTGAGGAGCTAGATAAATATATTATCGGTCAAAAAGATGCTAAGCGAAATGTGGCTATCGCCCTTCGTAACAGGATTCGCAGGATGATGGTGAAGTCTGATATTCAAAAAGACATCGTGCCAAACAACATCCTGATGATCGGAAGCACAGGTGTCGGAAAAACTGAAATTGCCCGACGCCTTGCTAAGATTGCTCAGGCTCCATTTACCAAAGTGGAGGCTTCGAAATTTACGGAGGTAGGCTACGTGGGTCGGGATGTGGAAAGTATGGTCAGAGATCTGGTAGAGCAGAGTGTCCATTTGGTAAGAGATGTGAAAAAAGAAGAAGTCAAAATCAAAGCTGCCGAAGCAGTGGAGGAAGTGATCTTGGATATTTTGATCCCTCCGGTAAAAAGTGCGGGTTTTACCAGGCCAATGTCCATCAGTTCGGAATTGGATTCTGAACCTAATTCTGATTCAGAGCTGAATGAACGTACACGTGAGCGCTTCCGAGAAAAACTCCGAAATGGAGAACTGGACGACCGGAAAATTGAAATCAATGTCAAAGCATCGGCTCCTGTAGGCATCGGAATGATCGGAAATGGAATGATGGATGATGCCAGCATGGCTGGACTTCAGGATATGATCTCGGGCATGATGCCTAAAAAGACCAAGAAAAGAAAACTCTCTATAGCTGAAGCCCGCAAAGTGCTCCTGGAAGACGAGATGTCCAAGCTGATTGATTTTGATGAAGTAAAGGAAGAGGCGATTCGGTTGGCGGAAAATAACGGGATCATCTTCATCGATGAGATCGATAAAATTGCCTCCAAATCCGGTAAGAATGGAGGAGGTCCTGATGTCAGCCGAGAGGGTGTTCAGCGGGATTTGCTTCCGATTGTCGAGGGCTCTAGCGTGAATACCAAATATGGGGTGATCAATACAGACCATATTCTATTCATCGCAGCGGGAGCTTTTCACGTGAGTAAACCTTCTGACTTGATACCGGAGCTTCAGGGAAGATTTCCGATCAGAGTAGAACTCCAAAGCTTGACGCAAGAGGACTTTATGCGCATCCTTAAAGAACCGAAAAATGCACTTACGAAGCAGTACGAGGCCCTTTTTGAAGCTGAGGAGGTGTCTCTGGCCTTCACAGACGAGGCCATAGATGAGATTGCCAACCTTGCTTTCCTGATCAATCAGGAGGTAGAAAATATCGGCGCCCGTCGTCTTCATACCGTGATGAGTCATTTGCTGAATGATTTTCTGTTCGAAGTGCCTGATTTGATCGAACCCAATTCCAAAATCATGGTGACCAAAGAGATGGTTCAAGAGCGATTGAGTACGTTGGTGAAAAACCGAGACTTGTCCCAGTACATTTTATAAAGAGATGGGTTGCAAGTTGAAATTCCCATTTAGACAATGAAAACTCTCCTGATTCTCACCGGACATACCAAAGGGCTGGGACATGCCATTTTAGAAAAGTTCTGTGAATTTTTGGATACTCATATCGTAGCTCTTTCGAGAGGAAGTCTGGAAATCAATCATCCTAGGATAACAGAGGTGCCACTTGATCTCAGTGATTTGGATGCTTTGGAAACCCAGTTACCTAAAGTATTTCCCAAAGAGGCTTTTGATCGCTATGTATTGATCAATAATGCCGGCTGGATAGGGGAAGTGAAACCTGTCGGAAAACTTAATCCCAAAGGGATTCAAAGGGCGCTAAACTTAAATCTTGTTGCTCCAATGATCCTGATGGATGCTTTTGTGAAAGCTTATGGTCCATCCGAAGGTCAAAAAGTAATCTGTAACATCAGTTCGGGTGCGGCACATCGGCCTCTGTCAGGATGGGGAGAGTATTGTGCCAGCAAAGCCGGATTGGCCATGTTTTCTCAGGTGGCAAATGAAGAATTGAAGGAATTGGGCTTTAGAGTATTTTCTCTTGCCCCAGGAATAGTCGATACAGCGATGCAATCCGAAATCAGGCAAGCGGAACTAAATGATTTTCCGGCATTGGGTCGCTTTATGGAATACAAATCGGAAGGTCTCCTGAGTACACCCGAAGAAGTAGCGGCAAAAATTTTTTATCTTATTCAGCATCCTGGTTTATTTACCGAGGTGGTACAGGATGTGAGGAGGTTTTAAAACCTCTTTTTTGGAAAATCAACGAACCAAACTTCTGCTGTTTTTGGTCCAAATTCACTCCATCGATCTATTTTTGCCAGAAATCCAAATTGCCCAGAAGTTGGAAGATTGTCCAGTTTTCCTCCTAAGTGTTCGATAAGTTCGTTTAAGCCAGGATTATGTCCTACTATAAACAAGATGTCTTTCGAGTCTTTTTGAAGATGGATGTATTTCAAAATTTTATTTGGCGAGGCATGATATAGATTTTCTTCAAGGATGATTTCTGACACAGGAAATTCAAGTTCTTTGGCGATGATTTTTGCTGTTTCTACTGCTCTGGTAGCTGTGGAACATAGTATGATTTCTGCTTGTATCTTTCTCTTTTTTAGTCTCTTGGCCATGATTGGCGCATCTTGAAGGCCTCGATCGGCAAGTGGGCGATCATGGTCGCTTAGCCAAGGATTATCCCAAGCAGATTTGGCATGTCGGATCAAAATTATTTTCTTCATTTTGGCAGAAAAAAAACGATTATTTTGTTTTTTTTAATCAAATCTTTACATTTAGAGCACTTTCAATTACAATTTATCACAATTCATTATGTTTACCGGAACAGTAAAATTTTACAATGAAGCCAAAGGTTTCGGATTTATCGTTGATGACGAAACTCAGGGTGACGTATTCGTACACGCCACTGGGTTAGTTGACAAAGTTGCTCAAAACGACAAAGTTACCTACGACATCAAAGATGGTAAAAAAGGACCCAACGCCATCAACGTCAAAAAGGCCTAATATATTCAGCAGAATGTTTTAGCTAAGAAAATCCCTCGAACATTGCGATTCGAGGGATTTTTGTTTTAGTGCATATCTATGTTTTAGTGTAATTGAAAAATGGGTTAAGATATTAAATAAGGTAGGAGAGCATATTAAGGTCATTTTGACTTATTTTTTTAAAATAAACGATTGTTTTTCAGACAAAATGACTCAAAATAGGTGGTGGTATGGTATTTACTTATTACAAAAAGTAAAACAAAACCAACTCAACTATGAAACTGGTAAGATACAATCACCTGGATCCTCAAATTCCGGCAAGCTTCAGCGGCATGCTGGACAGATTATTTTCTGAATCCATGAGCGCTGCACTGAAGCAATTTACTCCTGCGGTGGATATTGCAGAAGACGAAAAGTCCTATAGCCTTCATCTCGCAGTTCCCGGAGTGAAAAAATCAGACTTTAAGATTAGTCTGGTTGATGGTAAACTCACTGTCTCCGGAGAGCGAAAAATGGAAGAAAAAAGAGAAGGGAAAACCTACCACGGTCTAGAAACACAGTACGGTAGTTTTAGCAGATCATTCTTTCTCCCTGAAGATGTATTGACTGATCAAATTGAAGCTTCCTATGAAAACGGCATTTTGATTTTGAACTTACCCAAAAGGGAAAAGAAGCTTGCAAAAGCCATCATTGAAGTGAAATAAAGGATGAGCGGGAAAACCCGCTCTCTTTATTTTTGTTATTCTTCCAAACAGGGTTGAAAGCGGTTAATTCTTGTTAATTTGAGGGCTTTGTTACATCCCAAAGCTTTCAAATGAAGTCTAAAGGATAGAAAATTTGCAGTATAAAACTTATTTAAGAAAACGATAACTATGAGCAAGAGACAGTTCTTTCTAGGGATCCTTCTAGCAGCCTTGATAGGCGGAGTGGTGGCATTGGCTGGGGTTAGTTTTCTGA
Organism: Algoriphagus sp.; assembly: GCA_018336015.1. GTDB lineage: Bacteria > Bacteroidota > Bacteroidia > Cytophagales > Cyclobacteriaceae > Algoriphagus > Algoriphagus aquatilis. Next base: position 65,503 of record JAGXQZ010000052.1, read on the forward strand.
TCCAACCTCAAAATGCTAGCACCTTTGATGAAAAGCAACAGGCAAGTTTTGTCAATATGCTTTCGGACGAAAACTTCACTATTCCCGATGGGATCAATTTTGTGGCTTCAGCACAGCTGGTCACCCCTGCTGTAGTCCATGTGAAAAGTCAAGTAGCCTATACTCCCAGATCTCAACGTGACCCAATCCAGGAGTTTTTCGGAATTCCGGACCCTAGAGGTGATCGTGGACAGGGCGGAGGCAACGGTGCTATGCCAATGAGTTCTGGTTCTGGTGTGATCATCTCTCCTGACGGTTACATCGTAACCAATAATCACGTGATCGAGGGAGCCACCAAAGTGGATATCTCTTTGGATAACAATAAACGTTATGAGGCTACCATCATCGGTACGGACCCCACAACAGACTTGGCATTGTTGAAAATTGAAGCAGACAACCTTCCATTTGTAAAGTTTGGGGATTCCGATCAGACCAAAATTGGAGAATGGGTACTTGCTGTAGGTAATCCTTTTGATCTTAATTCTACAGTCACTGCAGGAATCATCTCTGCAAAAGCCAGGAATATTAATATTCTTCGAAATGTGGAGAACAACCTCCAAATAGAGTCCTTCTTACAGACGGATGCAGTGGTCAATCCAGGTAACTCCGGTGGAGCCCTTGTAAACTTGGCCGGTGAACTGATCGGCATCAATACAGCCATAGCTTCCAATACCGGTACATTTGCAGGATATTCCTTTGCGGTACCTAGTACCTTGGTCAAGAAAGTAATGGATGACCTGATGAAGTATGGTGCAGTCCAGAGAGGATTGCTCGGGGTGTCTATTCAGAGTGTGAGCCCTGAATTGGCAGATTACTTAAATAAAAAATTCCCAGTAGATCAAGGAGTCTATGTGGGTGGGGTAAATGACAACTCCGCAGGTAAGGCAGCTGGACTTAAAGAAGGTGATATCATCATCTCCATCGATGGCAAGGCAGTAAATAATGTGTCAATGCTACAAGAAATGGTTGCGAGAAAACGTCCTGGGGATAAAGTGGAAGTAGAATACATCCGTGATGGTAAGACATCTAAGACTTCTGCTACGCTGAAAAATTTCTCCGGTGATACCAACATCGTAAAAAAAGAAGTGCCTAAAACCTTTACGTTTGAAGGCTTGCAATTTGAAGATGTGAAGCAGCAGACTAAAGATCAACTTAAGATCGCAGGAGGCGCAGTAATCAAGTCTAATGCAAATGAGGCTTGGAGAAATGCAGGCGCAAGAAATGGGTTTATCATTACTTCTGTCATCTCTGATTCAGGACGAAAGAAAGTAACCAATGCTCAGGAGATGATCGACTTCTTGGAGGATTCCAAAGGCCAAGAGATTGTAGTCTTGGGTATGTTCCCTGACGGAACAGACTACTACTTCGAAGTAGAGTTGAATTAATCAGAATCCATTCATATAAAAGCCGGTGAAAGCCGGCTTTTTTTATGGCTGCTTTTTTCTACTTTCAGATCAAATAAACCCACCAAACCTTATGACCAAAAACCTATTTCTAATTCTGATTTGCCTGATCGGAATGCAATCCAGCCTGACTGCTCAGGTGATTTCTCAGGCAGGAAAAACTCCCGTAGCCGGCATCTCTCAAGAGCGTGTGACCAAACTCGATGCTATGCTGGAAGAAGCGATTCAAAAAGAACAAGTGCCGGGACTGGTTGCTATGGTCCTGAAAAACGGTCAAGTGGTCTATCATTCGGCCAAAGGCTTTGCAGATGTGGAAAGCGGGAAAAAGATGGAGAAAAATTCCATTTTCCGGATTGCATCTCAGACCAAAGCAATTACCTCCACTGCAATCATGATCCTATGGGAAGAAGGCAAATTCCGCTTGGATGATCCGATTTCCAAATACATTCCAGAGTTTAAGAATCCTCAGGTATTGAGTAATTTTCGCTATGCTGATACCACCTATACTACCAAGCCTAGCAGCAGAGAAATTACCATCAGGCATTTGTTGACCCATACTTCAGGTATAGGCTATGGCGTCATCGATGGGGATGAGCGGATGAAAATGATTTACCACAAGGCCGGAGTGGTGGACCTTTTTACCACAGAAAAAGTATCCATTGAGCAAAGTGTCAAGCGACTGGCTAAGCTTCCCCTTCACCACGAACCTGGAGCCAAATACACCTACAGCGAGGGATTGGATGTCTTGGGATATCTGGTGGAGATCATTTCTGGAAAACCCTTTGATGTCTTTTTGAAGGAACGGATTTTTGATCCGATCGGAATGAATGATACCCGATTTTATCTGAGCGAAGCACAAGCCCCCAGATTGGTGACAGTGCATACGCGCAAGGATAACAAATGGGCTTCTTATCCTGTGACATTTTATGATCCTGCCTATCCTAAAACTGGCGCAAAGACCTTTTTCTCAGGAGGAGCAGGTCTTTCCAGTACTACAGAAGATTATGCCAAGTTCCTGCAGATGTATTTGAATGGAGGGATTTACAACGGAAAGCGTATCCTCAGTCCGCATACCATTCACACCATGATGCAAAATCAAGTTGGGGATCTTTGGAATGCCGATCGCTACCATGGGATAGGTTTCGGTGTCGTGACAGACAAGGGTGTGGCCATGGGCGGCATGGGCAGCAAAGGCACCTTTGATTGGGGAGGGTATTTCAACACCCAATATTTTGCCGATCCGGAGACAGGAATCATTGGGTTGATTTTCAAACAAACCTCCGGTGCCGGCAATGGGGATGAGACAGGGTGGAAGTTTCGTCAGATGGTATTTACATTGGTAGAATGAGATAGTAGTGGAGTGTGAAGACACTCATTAGGACAGAACTGTAGGGCCACAGATGCACAGATCAATCATATCTGCGCATCTGTGGCCTTTTAATTAAATACTTGGCTTTTTATTCCCTTGAAAAATAGGCCATCATCAGAATCGAACCCGCTGTGCCGTCCATGGTTGGTTCGTTGGTACTATAATCACCAACCGCATCGTGATAGACAATAAAAGGGTTTTGCCTTCCGATATAATCGTCCGGCCTTTCCAAGGTCAATCCAATCAAATTGGAGTGGATCGTACGGAAAATCGGTCCATCCACCAAGCCTCCCGGTATCTCCAATCCCAACTTGACATAAGGAGCAGTATGCACATAGACGGGGAAATCTCCATGTCGCGGAATCCCTGTAAACATGCTTGTGCCCCAGGGATTTTTTCCAAAGAGCCAATCCCGCTGAGCAATCAGGTAAGGTTGGTATTGGGTGTTTCCGCTCATTTTTTCAAATAGAATTAGCTGCGTGGCTAGGCTGGTCATCAGATTATTGGAGCACCAGATAAAAGGAATACCCACTTCGAAGGGGCTGGTCTGGGCTTTTTTCAAAGTGTATTCAATGCCTTCTTGATAGAAGTTTTCCAGTGTCTTTTTGAAATTCTGATCTACCACTTCATGAAGAGAAAAGTGGCCCAGATTGATAAAGGGATATAGCTGATAATGGGCGGCCGAATCCCGAACTGTCCATGAATCAGCGTTCGAACTTTTCAAAGCATAGTCTTTTGCCTGAGTCAGATAGGATGATTCTCCGGTAGCTTTATAGAGTTCTGCTCCAGCCCATTCCATGTCATCATTCCAGGTTTCTTCATTGTAGCGATAAGGAGCCCCGTAGGAATTCCCCTGCTGATAGCCTTCGTATTTTCTTCCTAATGCATAGAGGCTTTTAGCTGCACGAAGGCATTGGATGGAAAAAGCTTCATCGATTTCTTTCCAGATTCTCGCTCCCAAGGCCAAAGCGGCCGCCGATCTTCCGGCAATGTTTGCCATTCCTGTGGACTCACTTTTATACTTGCCCAGACCTTGGGGCTTTCCCGTAGCAAAGTAGGCGGGGCGATAGCTGTTTTCTCCCCAACCGTAATCCGAGTTGTCTTGATTGGGGATTTTAAACCCTCGGTGATCCCGGTCATCGGCGATTTGATGGATGAGTTGGTCAGGAGCGGGATGAAGTTTGAGTAGCCAGTCCAGACCCCATTTGGCTTCGTCTAGGACATCGGGGATTCCATTTCCTCCCGGTTGGCCCAATGCATTCACCTTATCTTCAAATCGGTTCGGGAAAAGCTGATGCGCCATCAGCAGGTGTCCCGTGGCATAACTTCCCGTGATTAGGTACTTGAGTTGGTCGCCGGCATCATGCCAACCGCCTGAGGCATCCACAAACGTGCTGTCCGGCATGGGGCCAAAGAAGCTGCGTCCATCCTCTTGATGACACACCATATCCATCGTCGGGTTGTACCCGCAACGCTGCTGCCTCATGAATTCCAACAGGTCTTCCTGAATGCCCGCATAGGAATTAGATCCGATTTCAAATTTTTCTGAACTGGATCTCGAGGCTGAGTGCCAAAGGAAGTACGTTCCTTCCTCTTCAATCTGTGTGAAATCAACTGAATAATAGAAATAATCTCCCCAAACACCCGATTCCACCTGTTCAGGTTTGATTCTGGCCGCTGAACTCGAGTCGGGAAGGTGGATGAGATGGATGTTGTTTTTGATTTTTTCCTTGGAAAAAACGATGGCTTTTTTTGGGTCTGCTGGGTGAAAGCCAACTTGGTTGACGGAAAAGAAAATCTCCTGTGAATATGATGAAATAGCTATGAAAAACAAGACCAGTGTGCATAGAGAACGTATCATTGATATTTTCTTTAGATCTCAAGAAATTAGAAAATTTTTGCTTCAAACTTTAAATAAAAGTGATTAATGGTTAGTGAATTGAGTCCGTTCTTTCTAGGTATTTATTAGTTTTCAGGTGTGGAAATCGGATAAATTTTGATTTATTAAATTATGATTGATCATCAGAAAGAAAGGTTAGTAGGGGAAATTATTTATTACAATCATCAAAAGAAGTTTGGTTTCATTAAGACTTCAGATGGTGACTCCTTTTTCTTTTATTCAAACTCCCAAATAAGATGGGATGAAAAGCAAGAAGGGTTAATCCAAAAGATGTTCACTCCCTTTGTAGGAGATACGGTGAGCTTTCTGATTAGACCATCGGAATATAAAAAAGGTGAGTTAGAGGCCTATGGATTAAAGTGGATAGGAAACAGTCACAAGGAAGCACTCCTGTTGGAAATGAAGTCTAATCTCAATATTCTCGGTGAAATTTTACCAGGATTTGAATCAGTCTATTATTTAAAACCTGAGAACCACAAGTGTTGGTTGAAGATTATTCCTGGGCCTTGGGACGTGGAATTGCCCAGCTTTTTGGAAGACAGGGAAGGTAGTTGGATGAATTTTAGGATAGTTCAGAAAGCTAATCTTCAACGGATGAAAGCAATTTTGTTTGAATCTCCAAAATCCTCCATTTACGATTATTTGAGTTATCATCAAAAAGCTGGATTTCCAATCCCCTTGCGAATAATTTCCAATAAAAAAGGGAAAATCAAAGTCGAAACAGAGGAAGGAGGAATAAAAGGATTTTTTATTTCATCCAGTATAACAGATTCGGGGGAATTACTGTGGTTGAAAACTTTAAGTAAAGATATGGTGGTCGATGGCTTTGTCAGTCATGTGTTGCTAACATCAAAGACTATCTTGGTTGATTTTTTCAAGCCCCATAATCCTTTTAATCAAGAGGTTGAGGAAGGTTTTTCTGATGCTGAAGGGATAATAGATTTCTGAGCGGCCTACTTAATCACCGCATTGATCTTTTCCCAGAGCAATTGATCAAAACCTGATAGCGCAAAGTTGGGATTGTTGGGGTCGGAGGCTCTGCCCATTCGGATGATGACCATTTTCTTACTGGGGATCACATAGATGCGTTGATCTTCTGCCCCCATGGCGGCATACAGGTCCGAAGGAGCATTTGGAATTAGCATTCCTGGAAAAACAGTCTGTGTATTGGGCAGCATGTATTGGTTTTTTCCATTAAGCCACCAGAGGTAGCCGTAGGAAGGATTGATGCTTTGGGAGGTAGAAGTGCTTTCTTTGAAAAATGCCTCGTTGACAATCTGCTCATTGCCCCATTTTCCCTGATTGAGAGCCAAAAGCCCAAAGCGTGCTATGCTTCTGGTGCTACTATGGTAAACGGTGAAAATGAGTCCTTCATTCCAGAAGCCATCCATACCTATCTTGTTTTTTAGCTTGGAATTAAAGTACGTTTCAAAAGACTGACCGCTTGCCTCTCCCACCACATTCATGAGTCGCTGGAAGACATTATGGTACGACCATCTCGTGCCGGCATCGGCGAGGTAAGTCAGGTTCGGCCGAATGATGAGCTCACTTTCATCATTGATTCCGGAGGTCATAGTGAGCAAATGCTTGGGTGTGATCAAAGCTTCTTTGGCCAAGGGCATGCTGGTCCAGCCAGCTCCGAGGTATTGTGACACCCGAGTAGTGATATCAAGGAGTTTTTCCTGCTGGGCGATCCCCACAGTAGCTGTAGTGAGGGTTTTTCCTGCACTGTTCCATTGCCACGTATCCGAGACTTTGTGTCCGTCAAAGTATTCCTCCATGACTATTCTTCCGTTGACCAGGATGAGAAATGATTTGGAGTTTCTGCTGCGCAAAAAGTCGATAAGGGCGGGGATTTGACTTTCATTCCAGCCGAGTTGGGAAGGTGCGACTTTTTCCCAATCATTACCGGAAATGGGAGGAAAGTACATTTCCTGATCTGTGATTGGAGTCGGTATTTCTGAAGTATTGCAGGAAAGGAGGATTAGAAGAATTCCTGAGAAAAGAAAAATTACATGCTTCATAGCTACAAAATTTAATTCTTTGACTTAGGCTCCAAATAGAGGTTTAAGTTAGATTCTTAAACTTTTCCAAAGTTCAAAACTTTGGAAAAGTTGTGAAAGGAATGAATGGTCCGGGGTTTATTTCAGTCCGAAAATCTGTATCAAATCACTTTCTGCAGCCAAGTAACCAAAAGAGGTAAATACCTTGCTATCGGTAAGTTCTTTCATGAGTTGTTTGGCCTTGGCCGAGTCTCCGTGATACAAATACCAGTTGGCCACCCCGTAGCGGACAGCATCATTGGAGGGGCTGCCGGGGCCTTCTTGGAATAAACTATCCACCTTCATCCAACCTTTGTAAAGCTGGCAAAGGTCGGCGTAACTCTGATTTTCGATCACCGTGGAGTCCGCATGGATGGGGGCCAAAAGTGAATCGGCTTTAGCCGGATTACCTAAGCGCTGTTGAATCATGTAAAGCCAATGGGTACTGGAGACGATGTTGTCGTAATGATTTCCGCTTTCCCGACACTTCAAATAAGCCTGATAGGCTTTTTCGTATTGGTGCGTTAGGTAGTAAGCTAAGCCCAAATGGTAGTAAATGTTCCCATGAAGGCTACTCACCGGGATATTGAGTGCATTGGGCATGCCATCAGGTTCGATCTCATCTTGTGTTCCTTGGATCAATTCAGCTGCCTTTTCAAAGTCAGCAATGGCCTTGTTGTATTCCCGAATACTGATGTAGCGATGGCCTCGATGACGATAGAGTCTGGGGTCATTGGGGAATTTCTCCAATCCTTTGGAATAGATGTCGATTGCCTGTCGGTATTGACCGAGGTAAGCCGTGCGGCGACCATACCAAATCCAGGATTCAACATCCTCGGGATTGGCCTCGAAACTGGCTTTTGCTTCTTCGTATTGAGTCAGGAGCTTTTCGGAAGGAGCCGGAATTTCAAAGGTTTTTCCGAGCGGAGTGGTGAATACTGAATCCAATAAAATGGATTCATCGGATGATTCTTTCTGCGGGTTGCAGGCAAAGAGTAAGGGGAGAAAAAGGAGTAGATAGCGTCTCATAGTAGTATTTTTCAATTGATATGGCCCACGGTTTAAGAGACCGTGTGAAAACATAAAAAGCAACTAAGTTTTTTAAGTTGTTTAGTTATTTTTAGGGGAGTTCAATTTTGAAGTATGCATTACAAAGACTCTCAAGATAGGCATCAGGTAATGATGCTCAGTTATGATTCGATGATTTCCCAAGATAACCCTGTGCGATTGCTTGACGTGATGTGTCGCCGGTTTGTTGAATCCAATCCAAATCAGTTTTTCAAAAAGGGTAAGAAGAAAGCGGGTAGGAAAGCTTATTCTCCTATTGCCTTGCTTA
>JAGXQZ010000053.1 GCA_018336015.1 Algoriphagus sp.
ACTCCAAATTTACCTCCACAGGAGTTCCTTGGGAGTTAGTTTACAAGGAAGAGTTTCAGGATTTGATTTTGGCTAAGCAACGTGAATTGAAAATCAAAAAGATGAAGTCCAGACCGTACATAGAAGGACTCATCCGAAAAGTAAGTCCGTAGCCCAGCCGGTAGAGCATCCCGATTTTAATCGGGAGGGTCCTGGGTTCGAATCCCAGCGGGATCACTAAAGCAGACTAGAAATGGTCTGCTTTTTTGTTTTTAGCCTATTTGGACTCTTTTATTCTGGAAATCCACTTGTGATTCCTATTGCTTTTCACAATGTTTCGGGATGAAACAGATTTTCACTCTCCTACTCATTGTAATCCAATTTTCAGTTAATGGTCAAAACCTCTATACGGGGCGCTTATATGATCCAGGGATTTCAAAGGAGCTTGCCGAACTGAGAATTAGCCAACTAGCTGCAATCCATTATTCCCTAGATTTTCAACTACCGGAAAAGAAAGTCGACCTCATTCAAGCTCGATTAATATTGGAGTTATCAATTCAGAGATTGGATCATCCGCTGATTTTGGATTTCAATGATACCTCCGAAAAAATCAAAAAGGTGGTAACAAATGGAGCGGTCATATCCATAACCCATGAAAATGAACATTTGATTATTCCCGCCTCCTATTTGAAAAAAGGGGAAAACAGGATAGAAATAGAGTTTGTTGCGGGTGATTTGTCGCTGAATCGAAACGATGATTTTTTATATACGCTCTTGGTGCCCGACCGTGCCAGAACGCTTTTTCCGTGCTTTGACCAGCCCGATCTTAAGGCCCACTACACCTTGAGCATCACCGCACCAAAGGAATGGGAAGTGTTGGCAGGAGGGAGATTAAACCAAAAAGTGGACTTTGGAAATTTCATCAAACACGAATTTGAAAAATCGGATCTGATGAGCACTTACCTCTTTTCTTTTGTCGCAGGCAAATTTGAGAAGGTCGGTAATTCGGAAGGCTTTCCCATGACGATGATTTATCGGGAGACAAATGAAGAAAAGAAAAAAGCCAGCATCCCCGCAATTTTCAACCTGCACCAGCAATCACTTGACTTCCTGGAAAACTACACTGCCTACAAATTTCGTTTTCAAAAATTGGATTTTGCTACGATTCCTATCTTTCAATACGGAGGAATGGAGCACGTGGGCGCCATCCAATATCGGGAAGGAGCGCTCTTTCTGGATCCAAACGCCACAGACAGCGAGTTGCTGAGCCGTGCCAAGCTGATAGGACACGAGACGGCACACATGTGGTTTGGTGATTTGGTTACCATGAAATGGTTTGACGACGTATGGATGAAGGAAGTCTTTGCCGGCTTTATGGGCGGTAAAATCGCCAATCCAGCCTTTCCCAACATCAATCATGACCTGCTTTTCCTGACTTCTCATTATCCCTCAGCTTATGCAGAAGATCGTTCCAAGGGCACGCATCCCATCCGACAAAACCTAGATAATCTCAAAAATGCAGGCTCCCTTTATGGAAGCATCATCTATGACAAGGCCCCGATCATGATGCGCCAATTGGAGCAGACTATGGGTGAAGAGACTTTCAAAAAAGGAATCCAAACCTATATCTCCTCTTTTGCTAACAGCAATGCCGACTGGAATGATCTGATCAGCATCTTAGATAATGAATCTGAGCTCGATCTAGCTAAATGGAGTGAAGTCTGGGTCCACCAATCTAGCAGACCAATTTTTTCTGCGGAGTTGGAAGTAGACACCAATGGAACCATTACTTCTCTGATTGTTTCCCAAAAAGCGGAAGATGGAAGTGAAAAAGTCTGGCCACAGATTTTTAACATCACCTTGATCTATGAAGATAGAATGGAAACTATTCCTGTGACCATTTTTGAAAAACACCTAGAAATCATCCGGGCAAGAGGAAAGAAAAAACCTCTTTACATCCTTTACAATAGCAATGGTCTGGGCTATGGGGTCTTCCCCTTTCAAAAGGAATCACTTTCCCAAATCCCAAATCTGGAAAATGAGGTCATGCGAGCCCATGCCTACCTCAATCAGTTTGAAAACCTGCTGATTGGAAATGTGCCTCCAAAAGAGGCTTTTGCTGTGCTTCGCAAAGGCATCCAAGCCGAGCAAAATGAGATCATTGCCCAGCTAATCTCCAATCAGTTGGGGCAGATTTTCTGGAAATTTCTTGGGGAAAAAGACCGATCGGATTTGCTTCCTGAATTGGAATCGGACTTATGGAATCTCCTGCAAACCGACCGAACTCCAAATTTGAAAAGGACACTTTTCAATCTATACAGCGGATTGGCTTACAACGATCGCGGCTTGGAACGACTTCATGGGATTTGGTCCAAAAAAGAATCCATCTCAAAATTGCTCCTGAGTCCCGATAATTACACTTCATTGGCGATGAATTTGGCGCTTTTTGGACATGAAGTGGCCGAGAATATTTTGGATGAGGAAAGATCCCGAATCACGAATGCCGACCGATTGGCCAGATTTGATTTTCTAAGGCCAGCCCTTTCGAGAGACTTAGTCACCCGTGAGGCCCTTTTCCTTTCTTTTAAAAATGAAACCAATCGTGAAAAAGAAGCTTGGGTGCTCAGTGCATGTGGCTATCTGCATCATCCGTTGAGACAAGAGGAAATACGCAAACATTTAGGTGTAGCCTTGGATTTGGTCCCTGAAATCCAGAGAACCGGTGATATCTTCTTCCCAAAAGGCTGGCTAGTCAATACCATCGGCCAATACACTTCCAAGGAAGCTTGGGATTTGGTGAATCAGTTTCTGAAAGAAAACCCCAACTTGAATCCTGCTTTGAAGAATAAAGTCCTACAGGCAACAGATCTATTGGAAAGAGCACAGCGGCTGTCAGGAGGGGATTAAACCGAGTAAAGATCAAAAATTCAATGGATCCAAATGCTTGAAGTGACCGTTCTGCTTGATTTTCTCCTTGGCCTGTTCGATGGCTTTCATGACGGGAATCATCCGCTTGAAATGTTGAACCAAAAACAGGCTTCGAGCTTCCTCTGATTCGATCTTTAAGAGCTCAAGTTCTTCCTCGAGTTTGAGACCAACTTTATGGGCGAAAGTGAATGAATTGACCAGTTTGGGATCATATTCAGCCTTGAAATCTAAGAGGTAAAGTACTTCTTTGAGGTAAAAAAGAAACTCATGGTGGAGTGCTGCACTGATTCGGAGGTCGTTTTTTAGGTATTCTATCTCTCCTCCAGCATACAATTTTCCCGGCATGGGATTGTCAAAGGTCTGGATTTGAAAAGCAGAAAGACATCGGGTTTTGATGTCTAATCTTCCGTCCTCGTAGCGCTTGTAGATTTTTTCCAATCTTACCTCTGTGCCATAACCGGTGAGTTGATTGATGTAGGTACAAATTCCAAAAGTTGCTCCATCCTGCTCAGCATCGGCAAGGAGCTGTCGATAGCGAGGTTCAAAAATATGCAGATTTAGCTCTTCTCCCGGGAAGGCTACTAGTTTCAAAGGAAAAAACGGGAGATAGATCATGCGCTTTTTGTGAGGTAAACAGGAGAAACTCCCATTTAGTTATTTTCTTTTTTAAAACCGCAAAAAGAAAGCCCCGAATCTCTCCGGGGCCTCTTTCTTATTTTTTAGCAATGTAAGTCAACAAGTCAACTACTTTGTTTGAGTAGCCCCACTCGTTGTCATACCAAGAAACTACTTTCACGAAAGTATCAGAAAGCTGAATTCCTGCCTCTGCGTCAAAGATGGAAGTTCTAGCATCACCGATGAAGTCATTGGAAACTACTGCATCTTCGGTATATCCAAGCACACCTTTCATGGTAGTCTCAGCAGCTTCCTTCATTTTGGCGCAGATCTCAGCATATTTTGCTGGCTTCTTTAATCTTACGGTCAAGTCAACCACAGATACGTCTGGAGTAGGTACTCGGAACGCCATACCGGTCAATTTGCCATTCAATTCAGGGATTACTTTTCCTACCGCCTTTGCAGCACCGGTAGAAGAAGGAATGATGTTTTGTCCTGCACCACGTCCGCCTCTCCAGTCTTTGGCGGAAGGTCCGTCTACAGTTTTCTGAGTAGCAGTAGTTGCGTGCACTGTTGTCATCAAGCCTTCTTCGATACCCCAGTTGTCATTCAATACTTTGGCAATTGGAGCCAAGCAGTTGGTAGTACAAGAAGCGTTGGATACGAAGTTCATGTCAGAAGTATAGGTGTGCTCATTTACACCCATTACGAACATCGGCGTGTCGTCTTTAGAAGGTGCAGACATGATTACTTTCTTTGCACCTGCATCCAAGTGACCTTGTGCTGTGTCTTTGCTCAAGAAGATACCGGTAGACTCGATCACATAGTCAGCACCTACTTCACCCCACTTAAGGTTTGCAGGGCTTTTCTCAGCTGTCACACGGATCGCATTTCCGTTTACAACTAAGTGGCCATCTTTCACTTCTACGGAACCTTTGAATTGTCCGTGGGTGGAGTCATATTTAAGCATATAGGCCATGTAGTCTACATCGATCAAGTCGTTGATCGCTACTACTTGGATGTCTTCTCTTTCTACAGCCACTCGGAAAGCCAAGCGACCAATTCTTCCGAATCCGTTGATTCCTACTTTAATCTTGCTCATAAGTTGTTATTATTTTGAGTATAGGTTTGATTTCCTAATGCATTTTTGAAGGCCTCTTTTGGCCAAAATTTCCCGTAGGGCAGGCTAAGTTATTACAAATAAATGGTCTGCCCAAACATCCGTGGGCCTTGTAAGTTGCAATGCCCATGGATTTGAAATTCAAACGATTTCGGATTTGAAAATTTTTCTTTTAGAGAAAAGGCAGTTCAAAATTCCCCCTTTTGCCTATTTTCAAAATTCACTTTCCTTTTTCCCATGTTTGTCAAAGCCATTCAAGAAGTAGCCGGATTCACCCGCGCGATTCACTCCATTTCCAGAAACTTTGGAAGTCAAAAAGCAGAACGGGGAGCTGCTACCCTATTTTTTGTCAATGAAGAAGGTTGGGCACTCACCTGCAAGCATGTGGCTCAATGGATTGCCCAGGCGGATTCGATTAATAAGGTTTTTCACCAGTACCTCTCGGAAAGTCAGAATCTGTCTGCTCAACTATCCAAAACAGTGGCAAAAAAGCTGGGCTTGGATGAAAGCAAGACTGCTGAGATGCGAATCACTTTTGTGGATTGCGTAGATAAAATCCAAAATATCCGATTTGTCCACCATCCCGAATACGACCTTGCCTTGGTCAAAATCGAAGGATTTGAAAAACTTGGAGTCACCAACTTTCCCAAGTTTTTAAAAGATGATCAGGCAGTTCAGCCCGGTCAAATGCTCTGCCGATTGGGTTTTCCTTTTCCTGAGTTTAGCAACTTCCAGCTCAACCAAGAGAAAAACCAATTGGAATGGATTCAAGGTGGACAGGCAAGGTCTCCACGATTTCCTTTGGAAGGAATGGTCACTCGGTTTTTGGGAGATAAAAATGGAAAAATCCACGGAATTGAAATGAGTACTCCAGGGCTACGAGGCCAAAGTGGAGGGCCCATGTTTGATGGTGAAGGAACGATCATTGGGATGCAAAGCCGTACCAAACATTTGCATTTAGGATTTGATATTGAGGAAAAGGAAATCGTCGCTCATGGGAAACTGAAAAAAGTGAATGACTATGCATTTATCCATCTTGGGGAGTGTGTACATGTGTCGGTGATAAAAGAGTTTATGACCCAACAAGGAGTAAAATTTCAACTCGCCTAAAGCTTTACGCTAAACTTTTCCAAAGTTTGAATCTTTGGAAAAGTTGGAATAAAAAAGCCGGGATTTAAACCCGGCTTTTACTGTTTATACCAATTGAGCTAAAATCTCATTAAAGGTTGGACTTGGTCTCATCGCGATAGAAGTTTTTGCCTCATCCGGTCTGTAGTAACCTCCGATATCTACTGGTTTACCTTGAGAACCGTTGTATTCGGCCACAATTTTAGCTTCGTTTTCTGCCATCGCTTTGGCAATCGGAGCAAACTTGGCCGCCAAAGCAGCATCCTTGGTTTGCTTAGCCATTTCCTGCGCCCAATACATAGCCAAATAGAAATGTCCTCCACGGTTGTCCAATTTGCCGACTACTCTAGCCGGAGATTTGTCTTCCTCCAGCCATCTTCCGGTAGCTTTATCCAAGGTTTCTCCCAAGAGAATTGCTGTAGGATTGTCAAAGGTCTGACCCAAATGCTCCAAGGAAACAGCCAAGGCCAAAAACTCACCCAAAGAATCCCAACGCAAGTGGCCTTCTTCTGTGAATTGCTCCACATGCTTAGGCGCTGAACCACCTGCGCCAGTTTCGAACAATCCACCACCGTTCATCAAGGGTACGATGGAAAGCATCTTTGCTGAAGTACCTACCTCAAGAATCGGGAACAAATCCGTGAGGTAATCGCGCAGCACGTTTCCGGTTACAGAGATGGTATCTTTTCCTTCCTTGATTCTTTCGCAAGAAAGAAGCGTGGCCTCCACGGGAGACATCACGTGGATTTCAAGACCTGTAGTATCGTGATTAGGTAAATATTTCTCGACTTTTTTGATCAGTTCGGCATCGTGCGCTCTGTTTTTGTCCAACCAGAAGACCGCAGGAGTATTGGAAAGTCGGGCACGTGTCACCGCCAATTTCACCCAATCCTGGATCGGTGCATCTTTGGTCTGACACATTCTCCAGATATCACCTGCTTCCACTTCATGGGAAATCAGGACTGCTCCATTTGCATCCACCACATTTACAGTTCCCGCAAACGGAATCTCGAAAGTCTTGTCATGCGAACCGTATTCCTCTGCCTTTTGAGCCATCAAACCTACGTTTGGCACAGAGCCCATCGTAGCCGGATTGAAGGCTCCATTTTTCTTACAGAAATCAATTACCGCTTGGTATACACCCGCATAGCTTCTGTCTGGAATGACCGCCTTGGTATCTTGCGACTTTCCGGCTTTGTTCCACATTTGACCTGAAGTACGGATCATCGCAGGCATGGAAGCATCGATGATTACATCACTTGGTACGTGTAGGTTGGTGATGCCTTTGTCAGAATTCACCATCGCCAAGTCTGGGCTATCAGCATAGCAGGAATCGATATCAGCTAGAATTTCAGCCTTCTTGTCCGCAGGAAGCTTTTCCAAATTGGCCAAAAGGTCACCAAAACCGTTATTTACATCTACTCCGATTGATTCAAACGTAGCGGCATGCTTTGCAAACACCGGTTCGAAAAACACTTTTACCGCATGACCAAAGATGATCGGGTCAGAGACCTTCATCATGGTGGCTTTCATATGTAGGGAGAAAAGTACTCCCTGGGCTTTGGCATCCTCTTTCGCTTTTTTCAAGAACGCCTTCAGCTGAGAAATGCTCAAAGTAGAAGCATCGATTACTTCACCTTCTTGCAATTTCAAACCTGACTTGAGTACTTCTTTTTTGCCGTCTTTTCCAACAAGTTCGATTGAAACCGTGGTTGCAGCAGGCATGGTCATGGATTTTTCACTTCCATAGAAGTCGCCACCAGTCATGCTGTCCACGTGGGATTTAGAATCAGCCGACCATTTACCCATCGAGTGCGGGTGCTGCTTGGCATAGTTCTTCACCGCCAATGGGGCCCTTCTGTCAGAGTTACCCTCACGAAGCACTGGGTTCACCGCAGAACCTTTGATTTTGTCGTATTTCGCTTTGATCGATTTTTCTTCTTCTGTTTTTGGCTCCTCCGGATAATCAGGAAGGGCATAACCTTGCGCCTGAAGTTCCTTGATCGCAGCCTTCAACTGTGGAACAGAAGCAGAAATATTTGGAAGCTTCACGATGTTGGCTTCTGGTGTCGTGGCGATTTGTCCCAACTCAGCTAGGTCATCATTGATTTGCTGCTCAGGTTTCAAAAACTCAGGAAAATTCGCGATGATTCGTCCGGAAAGTGAAATGTCACGGGTTTCTACTTGGATGCCGGCAGAGTTGGTAAAAGCTTGGACGATTGGCAAAAGGGAATAGGTCGCCAATGCAGGTGCCTCATCAGTCAGCGTGTAGAGAATTTTGGGAGATTTACTCATGATGTGAATAGGATGCTTAGGTGAATGGTTCTGTTTTGCTTTTGAAAAGGTGGCCAGAATAGGTTTGCCAGCAGAGGAAAAGTAAAACAGGGTCGAAATTTTCGGCCCTAAAATACGAAAATTAGCACGGTTTCAAACTCCGTTTACGGAATCGAAACCGATAGTGAAAGGCGGTTTTTAGAGGATTTGAAAGGAATCCGCATCTCTCCAAGCGGGAAATTTCGATCGGTAGGTTTCTAGATTTTCTGCGGTAAGGGTAAGTATCTTGATCGACTCGGTTTCGCCCAAATTCGTGATCTTCTCTCCTTTGAAATCAAAAGCTGCAGAATGCCCATTGTAAGCAATGTCGTTTCCATCTATTCCAACTCGATTGACTCCGATAGAGTAAGCCAGATTTTCAATGGCACGGGCTGGCAAAAGTGCATCCCAAGCTGAAATCCTTGCTGTAGGCCAAGAGGCCACATAAAAAAGAACATCGTAGCCAGCGATACCGTCTTCCCAGCCATTTCGGGACCACACAGGAAACCGAAGATCGTAGCAGATCTGAGGGCAAAGATTCCATCCTTTCAACGTAAATATGGGAAGCTTTTTGCCCATAGCATAGGTCTCGTGCTCGTTGGCCATGCGGAACAGATGGCGCTTATCGTAGTGCTCGGTGTATCCGTCCGGATTTACCCAAAGGAGTCGATTAAAGAATTTTCCTCCCTCTGTCAAAATCGCACTTCCCGTAACCACAGCGCCGGTTTGAGCGGCAAGCTGTTTCATCCATTTGTGGATGTGAAGATTCATCGGTTCAGCGAGCTTTTGAGCTTCCATGCTGAATCCTGTAGGAAACATTTCCGGCAAAATGATCAAGTCACATTGACCTTGGATACCCCAGATTTTCTCTTCCAACATAGCGAGATTGGCTGTTTTATCTTGCCAATGCAGGTCCGTCTGAACCAGTGCGATGCGGAGTTCCGGGCTTTTATTCATCATTTCAGCGGGTAGATCATCCGATAATCAGCAGGTACTTTTCCTTTGCTGATGTCGATGAGTTTGGATTGGATGAGGCGTTTCTTGAGACCCTTTAGGTAATCTACAAACAAGATTCCCTCCAGGTGATCGTACTCATGTTGGATGACGCGCGCAGTCATTCCTGAAAACTCTTCTTCTTTCAAATTCCAGTTTTCATCATAGTACTCAATGGTCAATTTTTCAGGACGGATGATTTCCGCACGTACATCAGGAATGCTGAGACAGCCTTCTTCAAAGCCGAAATTATCCCCGTATTCATCCAAAATTATCGGATTGATAAATGCTCTTCGGATTCCCTTTTCCTCATCGTCTTCATCAAGCATAAGCGAGCTGTCGATGACAAAAAGGCGAATTCCCTGATTGATCTGCGGTGCTGCAAGACCCACGCCATTGGCATGGTCCATCGTAGCGTACATGTCTTTGATCAATTGAGAAATATCAGAGCCTTCGGCAATGTCTTCTGCCTCTTTCTTCAAAATTGGATTGCCGTAAGCGACTATCGGGTAAATCATTGTCTTTCTAAATAGGATTGTAGAATAATGGCAGCGGAAACCTTATCCAGATTCCCAGCCTTTTCTTTTCTGTCTTTTTTCTTGCTGCCCATGGCAATCATGGTTTGCATGGCCATCTTGGATGTGAATCGCTCGTCGATCAAGACGATTTTTTTATTGGGAAATGTTTTTTCCAAGTCCTCTTTCAACTTCAGGACTTTGGGAGTCATCTCATTGTCTTGGCCATTGAGTCGCGTGGGATGACCAAGCACTAAGGCTTCCACTTCTTCTTTGGCGCAGTATGCTTGGAGATAGGTAAGCAATTTATCCGTCTCGATGGTCTCCAATGGATTCGCTGTAATCTTCAGCGGATCGGTAACAGCGAGCCCAGTTCGTTTGGTTCCCAAATCGATCGCAAGTACCCTAGCCATCAGTTGGTCTGAATTTGTTTGCGTATCCTTCTTAGGGCCTCTTTTTCTAGCTCCACAGCTTTGGGAAAGAGTAGTTCGTCTTCGATTTTGGCATGAATGGAAAGTTCTTTCTCAAAGTTTTGAAGCTCATGGTAGAGCACTTTCATCGTGAGCGGAGCATCTTCTGCCAAAAAATAGTCCTTGGTCAACCTTCTGATCCCTTCCATCTCGTCATCGTGGATTTCGTGTTGATCCGCCAAATGGTGGACAGGGTCTTTTTCCAAAATGGTCAAGGCATCACGTGTACTAAACTCCCCTTCCTCTATATCTTGGAGCAACTCTATCCGCTTAAATAGTCGGCTTTCTTCCTCATGGATATGGTGTATAAAGTCCTCGACAAATAGGGGGAACATGATCCTCAAGTCTGCCATCAACTGTTCGTAACCGACATCTGGTTTAATCCCTGAAATGAGGTTGGATAAAAAAGGAAGTTCCTGTCGGACGAAGTAGTAATGCTTCTTTTTGAGGTAGGCGACTAAAAGCTCAATAGGATTGAGGTACAAATCCTCTAAAGAAGGATCTTTTACTTTCGCCCAGCTTTCGAGTTGGGCGATTAGCTGACGAGGATTGACTTTATGCTTGAGACAAACTTTCTCCAGTGAGTCAGTCGGATATTGGTAAAAGCTGATTCCGAAATAATGCAGAACGGCAGCGAAAACATAGTTTTCAGAAACTAAATCACCTACCGAAGCCTTTTCAAAATCCCGATTGAATTGCATTGGACAAAAATAATTTTTTTTGAATGAAAAGCGGGGAATAAATCTGACCTTTATCTGACAAGCCCGTATAATGAATCGTTAATTTTATCTAAAATCAATTTTAAGGATCAATCTTTTTACTGTAGTTTGAGTTTATTCGAGAAGAAAAAGAAAGTAACCGTGAGCGAAACCAAAAACACTAAGGCGCAAATCCGTCTACCCATTTTATTGGCACTTTCCATCTCTGCCGGCATCTGGATCGGGGCGACTTTTGCTGAGCCAAAAGGAAACCAAAATGACCTTCGTGCAGCACTGTATAAGCTGCAGGAAATCATGACCTACATCAACAGAGACTATGTGGACAGTGTCAATACCAATGAGCTGGTAGAATATGGCATCAATAAAATGCTCGAAAAGCTGGATCCACACTCTAGCTATATCCCCGCCAAGGACGCTTCTTTGGCGCAGTCACAACTTGAGGGCGAGTTTGACGGGATCGGGGTAGAATTTGGAATCATCAGAGACACGATCTATGTAGTAGCACCACTTACCGGAGGTCCTTCTGAGGCTTTGGGCATTCAATCGGGTGACCAAATCATCAGAGTAGACGGGAAAAATGTGGCCGGCATTGGCATCACCAACCGTGATGTATTTGACTACTTGAGAGGCCCTCGCGGCTCTAAAGTATTGGTGGACATCAAGCGAAAGAATTCATCCGATTTGATCACCTACGAGATCACACGAGACAAAATCCCGCAATACAGCATCAATGCCTCCTACATGGTCAACAAAGAAGTAGGCTATATTAAGGTGACCCGATTTGCTGCCACTACTTATGAAGAATTCAAGAAAGCGGTAAGTGATCTTCAGACCAAAGGGATGAAGAAACTCATCATCGACCTGCAAGGCAACCCAGGAGGATACATGGGGGCTGCCATCAATATGGCTGATGAGCTACTAGGAGATCGGGATTTGATCGTATCCCAAGAAGGCAAAGTGAGTCAGTACAGCCAAAAAGCATTTGCTTTCAAGCCGGGGATGTTTGAAGAAGGCTCTGTGATCATTTTGATCAATGAAGGCTCCGCTTCAGCTTCAGAAATTTTAGCAGGAGCAGTTCAGGACAATGACCGTGGACTGATTGTGGGTAGAAGATCGTTTGGAAAAGGACTGGTACAAATGCCGATTGACCTCTCCGACGGAGCCGAGTTGAGATTGACTATTGCAAGATACTTTACGCCTTCAGGTCGATCCATCCAAAAGCCTTACGACAGCAACTACGAGGCTTATGAGCGAGATTGGATGAACCGCTACGAGCATGGTGAGTTTTTCTCCGCCGACAGCATCAAATTCAATGACAGCCTCAAATATGAAACTAAAAAAGGCAGAGTAGTCTATGGAGGCGGAGGGATCATGCCGGATTATTTCGTGCCTCTGGACACTACCATGAACAGTGTCTATGTCACCAAATTGTTCAACACCGACTCTTCGAGAGAATTTATCCTGGATTATGTCAATAAAAATAAAGCCAACTTCTCCTCCATGTCATTGGACAGCTATTACACCAGCTTCAAGGTAAGCGATGCCATGCTGATGGAATTGGTAGAATATGGCAAAAAGAATAAGGTGGAATTTGATTCTAAAGATTTCAACAAATCAAAAGAATACCTCAGAATTCTGGTAAAGGCACACTTAGGCCGTCAAATCTACGATGACAACGCCTTCTACAAAGTCATCAATGATATCAATGAGGTTTATCAGCAAGCCTTGAATCTATTTGACGAAGCGGATAAAATTTTAGCCTCTACTTCTTTAAAACCTTCAGGCGGAGAATAATTCTCAAAATCAATCAAAAGAGCCGATCAAGATCTGATCGGCTCTTTTGATTTAGAGAAAATGGGGTTAGAGCTCACAATTCATAGGTATTGCCTTCTGCGCACATTTCCAATTCAAAATTTAAATCACCTTGCTGAAGCACCTCTTGTAAAAGCCTGTAAACCTGTTCATCTGTACGGGTAGGCTCATGATGGAATACAGATAGCTTTTTCACTTGGCACATTTTAGCAAATAGGATAGCATCACGGATAGAAGAGTGACCCCAGCCCATTTTTCCTACATACTCTTTGGAGGTGTAAGCACCATCATGAAAAAGCAAATCCACTTTATTGGCCAAATCAAATCCGCTTGTCCATTCTGGTTGTTTGGGAAAATCCGAAGATCCCAACATTACTTCATGGTCTGGCAGATAGGCCATGGATTTATTATCCGCTGTCAATCTGTATCCCAAAGTGGGACCGGGATGACAAATAAATTCAGATTTTACCTGGATATCTCCGATCCTAAATTCCTCATCTCCCAACTCATGTACTTCCGGGTGACGCGGCAATTCACTGAGCTTGACAGGAAATAATGGCGGAGAAAAATATCTTCTCAATCGGAAAAGCAAGGGTTCCTGCCCAGAAGAAGGCCCCCACAAATGAACCTTTACCTGTGGATTGTAAAGAGGCTGAAAAAACCCCAAGCCCATCGTATGGTCAATGTGCAAATGAGAAAGCAGGATATGTACTTCTTTGATAGCAGGATTTAAAAATCTACCCAACCTCATGATGCCTGAACCTGCATCCAAAATAATGCAGGTTTCGCCATGGGTTACCTGAATACATGAGGTATTTCCACCATATCGATAATTGTCGGGATCTGGAGAGGGAAGAGATCCACGACAACCCCAAACCTTGATTTTCATTGCTCTTGGGATTTTAAAAAAACAGCCATGGCACCCAAGAAGCGCTTCGTCCTGCTGATGATGGGAAAGGTACTCACTGAGATAAAATTCCTATCACCCGTGAGGCTATCTACAAAAAACTCCCCGTTTGCAGGTAGTTGGTTGGAAAGCGTTTTGACTAAAGGCAAAGACTCTGGAGGAAGAGGATCCCCATTACGGTCACAGGGTTTGAATACCGTAGCCCATTCTTCTAATCGCATGCCCCCTGTTTCATTGAATTTTAATCCAAAAATCACTTCAGCGGGTTCATTGTAAAAGAGCAGGTTACCTTCAGGATCAACCAGAAAAACAGGAAGACTGATACTGTCTCCAAACTGTCTGGCCAAAATCAACTCTAAGGGTTGTGCAGGCATAATTGAGTTTTTTTAAAAGTATTTTAAGATACAGATTTTAATGAAAAATTAATATTAACTGCATCCATGTTTCAGTAGTCAAACCAATTAAATCATAAATCCTCATTTTATGAATTCTTAATTTATAAAGATACATTCGATTTCTGTTTCTCACAGTAATCACAAAAACATACAGGAAGACTACTTTACCTTACCAACACTGTCCCGATCTGCTTACTGTTTTTAGAATTATTTGACCTATCTTATATCCATTAACTGAAGACTATGAACGCAAGAATAATTGTCCTACTTCTAGCCTTGGTACTTGGCTCCACTTCCCTGTTTGCTCAATCAGACACACAAAGACAACTCGCTGAAGAATACCTGAAACAAAGTGAAAAACAGAAAAAGACCGGCCTGATCATGCTAGGATCAGGAATTGGAGCTGGCCTTTTGGGAACAGCTATGTTTGGCGCTGGATGGAATGAGGGTTCGGGTTTTGTGTTAGGTTCCGGCGTAACACTCATGCTGGCAGGCACAGTTTCCACATTGGTGAGCATCCCTGTTTTAGTAAGTTCTGCATCCAAAGGAAAAAAAGCAGGTAAACTGAGTTTAGGAATAGCCAGCATTGCCTCGGCTCAACCTACCGGCATAGTTTCTCAAAATTACCCATCCTTGAATTTTTCTATCCCACTCAATCTCCAACGCTAAACCCATGAAATGCCCATGAGAACATGCTTCTCACCCCGGGTAATGATTATCCTAGGCATTCTCCCGATGAAAGATCGGGACAGGCTATCTGACCATTAAAAATCAAATTAGAAACAGATGAAAAAGTTATTCTTTATTATTCTATTCTTTGGAATAAGCATTTATGGGTTTGGTCAGGGAGCCAAGCCAAACCAAGCTTTACTTGAAGACCTTGTGAAGAAAAGTGAAAGCCAATATAAGGGAGGCATGGCCTTTTTAGGAGGAGGCACCGCCTTACTTATTACGGCTATAGCTATTCCCAATCGGTATGATTACATGAATGGGACCAATAACCAGAGGGTAGTTAATTTCCTGACTTGGACAGGCAATCTATCCATTTTAGCTAGCATTCCGCTTTTCTTATCTTCAGGGTACAATGGTCGGACGGCAGCCAAACTCAGTCTTCAATCTCAGGCACTCCAGACTCCCCTGCCTAATAAAACAGGAACTTATCCGGCAATAAGCCTGAGGCTTCCCATAAGGTAAGGCTCAGGCTTGCGGAAATTTTAGTTGCCTTTCAATTTTTCAAAAAGCCAATTATCTGACTTCGCTCCCTGCTCAGGATAAGTCCAATGCCCTGTCTCAGGGACTACAAAAACCTCTTTAGGTGCTTTTATTTGATTGTAAGCAGAATAATAAGAAGTAGGCGGACAAGTATCGTCATTGAATCCCCAAGAATAAAATCCGGGAGTTTTTAGGATTCGCGCAAAATTGACCACATCATAGTAACCTATTGTTTCGATAGCCTTTGGGAAATTGTAATAATCCAGGCCTTTCCCAGTGAACATGTGCGGCCACCCTCCTGCTCTTCCGTGTAGGTAACCTGTCATATCACTCAACGCCGGATAAAAAGCAGATAAATATTTGACTCGTTCATCCAATGCGGCAGTGACGATGGACAAAGCTCCCCCTTGGCTTCCTCCCTGTACTGCGAGATTTTTCCCATCATACTGAGGCAAAGACACCAAGAAATCCAAGGATCTGATGCAACCCAAATAAACGCGTTTGTAGTAATAGATATCCTTGTCCTGGATATTAAAATTCCAATAACCACCCAGTGCTCCAGCATTTAGGTTGGCATAAACATCCGGTGATAGGTCAATCGGAATCCCATGAATCCCAATCTGCAGGACAATTGCCCCACGAGCGGCTTTAGCCAAATCTCCTGCATAAGGCCTTATTCCTGCCCCCGGTACCTGCAAAATAGCCGGAAATTTCTCGCCTCCTTTCGGTACAGTTAGCACTCCATATACCCGACTATTGCCCACATTCCTGAAATTCACATGGTACACATCCACTGCATCGGTACTTCTATCGGGCTGATGGATCAACTTCGGTTCCATTGGAATTTTAGCCAAATCCGCCTTGGCGGACTCCCAGAATTTCTGGAAGTCATCTGGCATTTTTACCGTCGGCTGGATTTTTTCTGGTTCAAAAGCAGCTGTACCCAATCCCCTGTATTCTTTACCATCAATCGTAGCAAACACCTCACATCGTAAAAATCCGGGAGTCTTCATTCCAGGAGCGGAAATAGTTGCTTTCCCTTCTTTTAATTGTAAAGAGCCCTCTTGAAAGGGCTGCATTTTTTCCTCTTTAACAAAATACCTAACATTCTCCACGGTTACCGGTCTGCCTGATTGGGTCACAGAGACGTAAAAATTTACGTTGTCCCCTACCTGATAGAGCCAGTCTTTTTTCTCAGGAGAAACAGAAATTTCAAGGAACTGTTTTGGGATTTGAGCAAGAAGCCCTTGGGAAATACAGAAGATAAAGACATAGACGAAGGAAAATCGCCTTGCCACGGAGGAGGTTAACTGGGTCATAAAGAAAGTAGTAATTCCAAAAGTTACGATTTTGGAATTACTTCCAATCAATCTCCAAAGGATATTCCAAGGCCTTTTGCAGCCTGGACCAAAGTCCCCTTGGGATCCACAAAATTATAGGAGCTAATTGCCTCTTTGATAGGAACGGCAGCATAATCATTGTTTTTCAACACCACCAAATGGCCGAATTTGCCTTCAAGGACCAATTCCATTGCTTTTACGCCAAAAACAGAAGCAATCACCCGGTCAAAAGCAATCGGAGTACCTCCGCGTTGGGTATGTCCAAGGACTGTCTCACGGATATCCGCCTCCAAGCCTGCATCCTTCAACTGCTGACTCAAGGTATAACAAACCCCACCAAGTCGGACCGCATGTCTACCCTCTTCGCCTTGAGAAGCAGTGATAGTTCCATCCTTTGCTTTGGCACCTTCAGCAATGACAATGTTTACAAACCCCCGACCTTTGTTATACCTACTTTTTATCTTTTCAACAATTACAGAGAGGTCATATGGAATCTCAGGAATGAGGCAGATCTCAGCTCCACCCGATATCGCTGTATAGAGGGAAATCCAACCTGCATCACGACCCATTACTTCCATGATCATCACCCGATGATGACTACTTGCCGTGGTCACCAGTCGGTCAAAAGAATCCGAAGCTGTCTGCACTGCGGTCTGAAAACCAAAGGTGAAGTCTGTTGAAGAGAGGTCGTTGTCAATCGTCTTGGGCACACCAATCACGGGCATACCTGCTTCAAACATGGCTTGGGATATGGCTTGAGAGCCATCCCCGCCTA
>JAGXQZ010000054.1 GCA_018336015.1 Algoriphagus sp.
AGGTGTAAAGTCAGCAATGGCATAGCTGAGCAGTACTAATTGCCCGAAAGCTTACCTACAGGATTGTTACAGTTTCTACCAGATATGTTAAAAAAGGCCTGAAGTTGGAAGACCGAAGACCGAAGAACACAAGATATTAGATGCAGACTGATCACCGATCACTGCATACTTACAAATTAGGCGGCCTAGCGCAGGGGTCCCACCTCTTCCCATCCCGAACAGAGAAGTTAAGCCCTGCAGCGCCGATGGTACTGGGGTTACTCCCGGGAGAGTAGGTCGCCGCCACATTATTCAAAACCCAGCCTCTAAAGCTGGGTTTTTTCATTTATGCTTTTTGGAATTATTAGTTGGATCTTCTTTTTCGATGCACATCCTCTTTTATTAAGTGTAAATCTGATTTTTATCATATTCTTTGCCTGCATAGGTCAGGCCCTAACTGATTTTCTTGGGATAGTTTTGAACCATACAATTTTGTCATGGATCTCAAATCACCCCACGCATTACGATACGAACTACCTGAGGATGTTCTAAGGGAGTTTTATTCTAAGGAATTGACAGAATCGTTTGATCCGTCTTTACCTCCACCGTCTTATTTTCATGATGAGGAGAATCCTTCTTTGTTTACCATAGATCTATACAAAACCCTGGAGTGGCTGCATCAACATGATTATCCCAAGCCTCTGGAAAAAGAAGTTTGTCCCATACCTGTTTTACTTTACGTCCCGGAGTTTTCTATTCATCATTTACTTTTTCATTATGATGGTACGCCCAACTCTGCGGACCTAATCAAGAGATTCATCTTCCTTTTTAAAAATCTGATTGGACAAAGCAAAGCGACGATAATCTCGCCTTCTTTTATTCCGAAATCAAAAATCAGAGAAGAGCAAGAAATCATTCAATTGGTCTCCTCAACTACACGTGAGACCAGCTTTATCAAGTTTAATTTCAATCGTATCGGGGACTTTTGGTCCTATGCAGTCAAACACGATTGCACGCTCTTGGTGACGACGAAAAATTATCAGGCCGATCTCGCAAAAGTTCTTTTCCATTTCTATAAAGGTAAAATCTGGAGTGAAAAGCTTTCTTTTTACCTCTCGGTGTAAGTCATTATTCCCACTGATTTTGATCATGTTCTTAGGACATAACCCCAAGTAATTTTAAAAAAAGTTAGTCACAATGAGTTTAGGAGTCCCTGTCAAACTTGAAGAGAAATGCTACCACTGTGGTGAGGACTGTACTCATGACTCATTGGTGTTTGATAAAAAAAGCTTCTGTTGCCAAGGTTGTAAATTGGTTTATGAGGTTCTCTCTCAAAATGACCTTTGTAATTACTATGCAATTGAATCTGCCCCTGGCAAATCTCAAAAACAGGCCTCAGTAATAAAAAATCGCTTTGACTATTTGGATGATGCTGACGTAGTGAATAAGCTTCTCGATTTCAAAAATGATTCCGAGAGCCATGTTACTTTTTATATACCCTTAATCCACTGCGCATCTTGCATTTGGCTTTTGGAGAATCTTTTTCAAATCAACACTGCGATTACCGGCAGTAGGGTTGATTTCGTTAAGAAGAAAGTCCAAATCAAATACCTGAATACCAAGATTTCACTAAAGGAAGTGGTAAGTCTGCTTTCTACTTTGGGTTACGAACCCAAAATCAATCTCGCGGATCTTGACAAAAAAGAAGGTCATTCCATCGATCGTAAAACCCTTACCAAACTCGGTGTAGCTGGTTTTTGCTTTGGCAATATGATGCTGTTCAGCATGCCGGAGTATTTTTCAGAGGCCAAGCTCCTTGGTGAGGGATTCAAAGGACTCTTTGATTACCTCAATGTCGTCCTTTCTCTACCTATCGTTTTTTATGCGGCGAGCGATTACTACGTTTCGGCTTGGAACGCTGTCCGTCAAAAGAAAATCAACATGGACGTGCCCATTGTATTAGGAATCATTGCTTTTTTCCTTTACTCACTTTGGGAGATTTTCATGCAAGGCAATGCCGGTTACATGGATAGTTTGGGTGGCCTGTTATTTTTCTTGCTTTTAGGAAAAGTGTACCAGCAGAAAACCTTCGCTACCCTTGAGTTTGATCGTGATTATAAAGCTTATTTCCCGATAGCCGTTACCAAGTTGGTCAAAGAGCGAGAAGAGGTAATTCCGCTAATCAAGCTTCAAGTCGGTGATGTGATTTTAGTGCGGGATGAGGAACTGATTCCAGCGGATTCTCTACTTCTCTCCGAAAGGGCACATATCGATTACAGTTTTGTGACCGGGGAAGAATTGCCTGTACCCAAGCAAAAAGGGGAATTGATCTATGCAGGCGGACGCCAAAAAGGTGATCCGATTTTGCTTACCGTTCAGAAGTCTCCTTCTCAGGGTTACCTGACCGACCTTTGGAACAATGATTCTTTTGAAAAGGAAAATAAGCGCTTGCTCGAACCCTTGGCAAACCGAATCAGCGGGGTATTTACCTGGACTGTTTTGACTATTGCGGTAGCTGCTTTTGTTTATTGGGTAGGGAAAGATATGCCTTTGGCGGTGAAAGCTTTCACCACTGTTTTGATCGTGGCCTGTCCTTGTGCACTTTCCATGTCCACTCCTTTCACCTTGGGCAATACCCTTCGAATTTTTGGGAAAGGAAAATTTTATCTGAAGAATGCAGCGGTGGTCGAGCGACTTGCCTTGATCGATACGGTGGTTTTTGACAAAACAGGTACGCTGACCGATCCGGGAAAGGCCAGAATAGATTATTTCGGTGAAGATCTTTCCTCCGAAAGCAAACAGATACTCAAAGCACTCGTCGAGCGATCTACGCATCCCTTGAGTAATCGGATCAACCTTTGGCTAGAAAATACTCCTTCAATTTCCTTGGAAAATCCTGCGGAAATCAAAGGAAAAGGCTTGGTGGGAACTTACAAAGGTCAGGAATTCAAATTGGGTTCTGCAGACTTTGTGCAAGCCAAAAATGGGGTAGAAGTGCCCACTGGCAATTTGGTCTATTTCGCTGTTGAACGTATTGTCCTTGGGTATTTTCATATTCAATCCACTTTGAGAGAAGGGGCTGCTGCTATTGTCAGCCATCTTGGTCAAACCTTGGATTTACATGTACTTTCTGGTGACCACGGTCATGAAGAGGAATCATTGTCCAAGGCCTTGAAAGGTGAAGTTTCCTATCATTTCAATCAGAGTCCGGTAGACAAATTGAACTATCTCAAGTCTTTGAATCAGCAGGGTAAAAATTCGCTCATGATCGGAGACGGGCTCAATGATGCGGGAGCTTTGCAAGAAAGTCAGGTAGGTGTAGCGATCACCGATCGGGTAAGTCATTTTTCTCCTGCGAGTGATGCCATTTTGGATGCAGATTCATTTGCCAAAATCCCAGCCTTTTTAGCTTTTGCCAGAGACAGCCGGAAGATCATCAAAGCCAGTTTCGGGCTGAGCTTCCTCTACAATATAGTGGGTCTTTCATTGGCCGTTCAAGGGCTTTTGAGTCCTGTCCTTTGCGCGATTCTGATGCCTGTGAGTAGTATTTCAGTGGTCATCTTTACCACACTAGTTACCAATTTCATGGGTGTCCGGAAGGGGCTCATTCACTTAAATAAAGCCTAATATGGAAGTCATCTTTGTCTTGATTGCTGTCAGTTTGGTTTTGGCCGTCACGTTCTTGGTCTTGTTTTTCAGGGCAATGAAGGATGGTCAATTCGACGATAGCTACACGCCCTCCGTCCGCATTTTATTCGAAAACCAGCCTAAAAAAATAATTAAAGATCAACCTAAAAAATCCAAGTCCTATGAATGATGCTACTTTGGAAAGGTTCCATTACGACAATAAGATTGTCAAGTTCTTTGGAGCCGCCACTATTATCTGGGGCCTTGTCGGGATGTTGGTCGGCTTGATTGCCGCTCTCCAACTATTCTGGCCTGAGGCAAACATGGGTAATCCCTATACCACTTTTGGTAGGATTCGCCCACTGCATACCAACGCGGTCATTTTCGCCTTCGTCGGTAATGCTATTTTCGCAGGGGTCTATTACTCCATGCCTAGATTGCTCAAAACGCCGATGTGGAACACAGCCCTCAGCTGGTTTCATTTCTGGGGTTGGCAATTGATCATTCTTTCTGCTGCCTTGACCTTGCCATTGGGTATCACCACTTCCAAAGAATATGCGGAATTGGAGTGGCCTATCGACATTGCGATTGCGCTGGTTTGGGTGGCTTTTGGAGCAAACATGATCGGTACCCTGATCAAGCGCCGTGAGCGACACATGTATGTAGCGATTTGGTTTTACCTGGGATCGTTTGTGACGGTAGCGATCTTGCACATTTTCAATTCATTGGAGCTTCCCGTTTCTTTCTTTAAAAGCTACTCTGCTTATGCCGGGGTGCAGGATGCCTTGGTACAGTGGTGGTATGGACACAATGCGGTTGCATTTTTCCTCACAACTCCATTCTTGGGTCTGATGTATTATTTCCTTCCCAAAGCGGCCAATCGTCCGGTTTATTCTTATAAGCTTTCGATCGTCCACTTCTGGTCGTTGATTTTCATCTACATGTGGGCAGGTCCACACCACTTGCTTTACACCGCTCTTCCTGAGTGGGCGCAAGTATTGGGTACTATCTTCTCCGTCATGTTGATTGCTCCATCTTGGGGTGGTATGGTGAATGGTCTTTTGACCCTGAGAGGTGCTTGGGATAAAGTCCGTCAGGAGCCCGTGTTGAAATTCATGGTAGTGGCAGTGACCGCATATGGTATGGCGACTTTCGAAGGCCCAATGCTATCTCTGAAAAATGTCAACGCGATCGCCCACTATACTGACTGGATCGTGGGTCACGTGCACATTGGTGGTTTGGGTTGGAATGGTTTCTTGACTTTCGGTATCCTGTACTGGATGTGGCCAAGACTTTTCAAAACCAGCATTTACTCCACCAAATTGGCCAATACACACTTCTGGCTAGGTACTTTGGGTATCATCTTCTATGCCCTTCCGCTTTATGTGTCAGGTTTGACTCAGTTTTTGATGCTGAAAGAATTCAACGAGGCAGGTCGATTGGCTTATCCTAACTTCTTGGAGACTGTGATTCAGATTGTGCCGATGTACATGTTGAGAGCAGTAGGTGGCGTCCTGTACTTGACTGGTGCAGTTATCATGGCTTACAACATGTGGATGACTGCCAAGCAAGGAAGCTTCCAAGCTACCGAAGAAGATCAAGCTCCAGCTTTGGCTAGAGCCTATAATCCTTCGGGTGAATTCTGGCACAGAGCATGGGAAAGAAAGCCTGTCTTCTTCACCATTTTGGCAACTATTGCAGTAGCTATAGGTGGGGTAGTGGAGATTATTCCAACCATGTTGGTGAAATCCAATATTCCAACAATCAGTTCTGTACAGCCATACACTCCTCTGGAGTTGGAAGGCAGAGACCTGTACATTGCCAATGGCTGTGTGGGCTGTCACTCACAGATGATCAGACCTTTCAGATCCGAAACAGAACGCTATGGAGAGTATTCCAAAGCTGGAGAGTTTGTCTATGATCGTCCATTCCTCTGGGGATCCAAGCGTACAGGGCCAGATTTGCATCGGGTAGGAGGCAAGTATCCGGATAGCTGGCATTACCATCACATGGTTGATCCTTCTTCCATGTCTCCAGGCTCATTGATGCCTCCATATCCTTGGATGACTACCAATGAATTGGATATCACAGATCTTCCAGCCAAAATCAGAACACTCCAAAAATTGGGTGTGCCTTATCCGGAAGGATTTGATGCGAAGGCCACTGCAGATTATGAAGCTCAAGCGGCCAAAGTGGTGGCAAACCTGAAAGATGCAGGTGTGGAAGTAGCTCCTAATACCGAGATCGTAGCCTTGATTGCTTATCTGCAAAGACTTGGTACCGATATCAAGAAAACTTCAGCTTCAACCAAATAAATCTTAGAAGTCATGTATAAGGAAATTCTCCGTTCGATCGAAAACATAGAGATCTATCCAATCATCTCGCTGCTGATTTTCGTGACCTTCTTTGTAGGAATGTTTATTTGGGTAGTTCGCGTGCCAAAAAGCTACGTGGACCATATGGAAACTCTCCCAATGGATGAAAATGAATCAACCCCTTTAAAGCCATGAAAAAGTTATTTTCAATACTCACACTAATGGGCGGGTTGGCCATTCCAGCTTTAGCCCAAACCGAAGAATCCAATTGGTATACCACGTTGAGTGCTATGGATTCCAGCCAACTGACACTGCTCATCATCCTTGGAGTGGTGTTGGTGGTTATTGTTCTCTTGCTTATCCTGATGGTTTACTTGATGTCTTTTATGGCTGCGGTATTCAAAAAGGAAAATCCTGCTTTGGCCAATGAGCCTTCTTGGTGGGATAGCTTCAAGGAGCGTTTCGTTACAGGAAAGCTGGATGCTGTAGGCGGTAAAGAAGAAAAAGCCAAAATGATGGCTGATCACTCCTATGATGGTATTACTGAGTTGGACAACTTCATGCCCCCCTGGTTGCAGTGGGTTTTTATTGGAACCATTGGTTTTGCAGTGATCTATTTTGTGGATTACACGGTATTGGGTACCGGACTCACAGGCGAAGAAGAGTATCAGGAAGAGCTCCGACTTGAGGCAGTTGCAGCTGAGGGAAGAAAAGCGTCAATGCTCGCAGGTATTGATGAGACCACAGTAGTATTTGACGAAGCAGCGGAATCGCTTTCATCGGGAAAGACCATTTTCGAATCCAACTGTGCGGCTTGCCATGCAGCAGATGGAGGAGGTGGTGTTGGGCCAAATCTAACAGATGAATATTGGATACATGGAGGTTCTATCCAGGATGTATTCAAAGTTGTAAAGTATGGTGTGGTAGAAAAAGGGATGATTCCTTGGCAAGATCAGCTCAGTCCTGAGCAAATGCAGCAAGTATCCTCCTTTATTCTTTCGCTAAAAGGTACTTCTCCTGCTACGCCCAAAGCACCTCAGGGTGAATTGTATTCCACAACCCCTGCACCTGCCGAAGCTGCTCCTGTGACAGATAGCACAGCGGTAGTTGCTACGATCGAGTAAATTTAAAAAGCCGGGAGATACACTCCCGGCTTTAACCTCAGCCTTTCCATGGCAAAGAAAAATATCAATCCCAATCTTAATCCTGAGTCTTTCCGAGACGCATTGGCCTCTGTCCGTGAGGATGGAAAACGAAATTGGGTCTATCCCAAGAAGGTCAAAGGCTTTTTTTATAACTACCGCACTTACCTCTCTTGGTTATTGCTGGCAATTCTTTTTGCAGGGCCATTCATCAAAGTAGATGGCAGGCCTTACATGCTCTTCAATATTTTTGAGAGGAAATTCATCATTTTCGGAGCAGCCTTTTGGCCTCAGGATACGCACCTATTGATTTTTCTATTACTCATTTTCTTTGTTTTTGTCATTCTCTTTACGGTGGTTTTTGGGAGGGTTTGGTGTGGTTGGGCCTGTCCTCAAACACTCTTTATGGAAATGGTATTTCGAAAAATCGAATACCTGATCGAGGGTGATGCGAATCAACAGCGAACACTCAATGAAGGTCCTTGGACAGCTGAGAAAATCTGGAAAAAAGGGCTAAAGATCTCTGTTTTTGGATTGGTCTCTCTGCTTATAGGTCATCTGGTGATGGCATATTTGATTGGGATCGACCAAGTGATTCAAATTGTCACCCAGCCTCCCACTGCTCATTTGGCTGGATTTATTGGTTTGGTTGCTTTTTCGGGCATTTTCATGTTTGTGTTCTCTTGGTTTAGAGAGCAGGCTTGTATTGTGGTGTGTCCCTATGGTCGTCTTCAAGGAGTGCTTTTGGATGACAACAGTATCAATGTGATGTACGACTATGTGAGAGGCGAACCAAGAAGTCCGATCCGTAAGCAGGCTACTGAAGTTGCTCCAAAAGGGGATTGTGTGGATTGTGGACTGTGCGTGCAGGTTTGTCCTACAGGAATTGATATCCGAAACGGGACTCAAATGGAATGTGTGAACTGTACTGCCTGCATCGATGCCTGTGATGAGGTCATGGTTAAGGTGGACCGTCCGACAGGTCTGATTCGGTACGCTTCCGAAAACAGCATCAAGCAAGGTTTTCAGAAATTATTCACCGGACGAGTAAAGGGCTACACCTTTGTTTTGATGCTACTGGTAGCCGCATTTGTCAGTCTGATTGCTACTCGGGAGGATTTGGAAGGGACCATCACCCGTTTCCCGGGTATGACCTATCAGGCCAGACCTGATGGTAAAGTGTCTAACTTGTATAATATCACGTTGATCAATAAGACCTTTGAACCGCAAAGTGTAACTATCGTTTCGATGGCTGATGGGATGAATGTGGAAATCGTGGGCGATACCAATTGGGTAATCGAACCACAGACTAAGTTTGAGGGGCGATTCTTTCTGGTAAAAGAACAAACCGATGTAAAGGTGCCTCAGGAGAAAGTCCACTTGGTGCTTTCTGCCGAAGGAGTAGAATTTGACGATATTGAAACCAACTTTATGGCACCCGTGGGTGGCAAATAAACCGAGAAACTATGGATTGGGGAAAAGGAATTTTATTGACCATTATCGCCTTTGTAGGCTTTATCATGACGCTAGTGGTCATTTCGGTAAGACAGGATGATATTCATCTGGTGGCTGAAAATTACTACGAAAAGGAAATCAAGTATCAGGATCAAATTGACCGTGAAGTTTCGGCATCTACGCTTGACCGAGAAGTATTGGTTTTTGACGGACAGGAAAAGGCAATGATCCTGGATCTACCTGTTGGTGCGAAAGGCAGTCTTCAGCTCTTTCGACCTTCGGATGCCAGACTGGACAAAAATCTTCCGCTCGAAATCACTTCTGAAGGAAAAACCAAGGTTCCGCTACAGGATTTGAAATCCGGCTATTGGAGAGTTCAATTGACTTGGACTGAAAATGGCGTAGACTTTTACGAAGAAAAGAAAATTACCCTTTAATATGCTCTGGACTGCTTTTGTGTTGGGGTTTTTGGGATCATTCCACTGCGTGGGAATGTGTGGTCCCATAGCTTTGGCAGTAGGCGGAAAAGGAAGCAATACCTTTTTATTCAACAAAATCATTTATAACCTGGGGCGAAGTTTGACCTATGCCATGCTTGGACTAGTGATCGGGAGCTTGGGTTTTTCCCTTTCGTTGGCAGGAATTCAGCAAAGCATATCGATTGGGATGGGGGTTCTGGTCGTTTTGCTTTCTTTGAGTTATAAAAGAGCCGATCAATTTTTGAGTATTCCTGCGCTTTCAGGAGTGGTCTCCTGGATCAAATCCAAGCTTGGGCAGTATCTAAAATCTGGAAGCAAAGTGGCTTTTTTCTCCACCGGATTGGTCAATGGACTTTTGCCTTGCGGCATGGTTTACATGGCCTTGGTGGTGGCGATGGGCATGCAAAGCCCTTGGTTGGGTTCTGCCTACATGTTTTTCTTTGGCTTGGGTACCATCCCGATGCTGTTAGGATTGATGATCTCGAGAGATCTCTTGCCCATAGTTAGGCGTCAGCAATTCCAAAAAGCTATTCCTTATCTGGGAATGTTGATTGGAATATTGATGGTGTTTAGGGGCTTGGGACTTGGGATTCCGGGATTGAGTCCGGAGTTGGCAGTATTTGATTATGGTACTCAGCAGGTGGAAATCACCATGTGCCACTGATCAGATTGCCTTACTGAAGACAGCTTTTTTCTCCTGAGTTTGAATCATCCGTAAGTCAAAATTGGAACAAATATTTCGCACCACGGCCATTCCATCCGGATGAATGGTGAGTTGCAAATCCGTCAAGGTAAGTAGACCTTCCTCTTCAAATTCCTTCAAAGCCTTTTTGTTTTTTGCTGGGATATTTTCCCAAATGCTAAAAGGAATGGTGGCGCTTCCCTTACAGATCAAATCCAGGATCAATTCCCTAACCAGTAAGTCTTCTTCAGTCAATAGATGGCCTTTTACCAAGGCAATGTGATGCTCTTTGAGCTCCTCTTCATAAGCTTCGATCCGCTTCTCGTTTTGGGCAAATCCGATCCATACGTCGCTGATACTGCTGGCGCCCAATCCCAAAAGCATTCGGGAGGGGAGTGTCGTGTAACCCATAAAGTTGCGGTGCAAAGTCCCTGTTTTTTTGGCTACACAAAGAGGATCATTGGCTAGGGCAAAATGGTCCATCCCGATTTCTTCATAGCCCATTTCGATCAGTTTAGCTTTTCCAAACTCATACAAAGCTCGCTTTTCTTCCTCCTTGGGAAGGAATTCTTCAAAGCTCTTCTGAGCTGGAAATGCAGATGGCAGGTGAGCATAACTGTAAAAAGCGATTCGCTCGGGCCTCAACTCTGCCACCTTTTGAAAGGTGTTTTCAAGAGTCAGGAGCGTCTGATGCGGAAGCCCATAAATCAGGTCAAAATTGACTGAGGTGTATCCCAATTTTCTGGCATTATTGGTGGCCAACTTAACCTTCTCAAAGGGTTGAATGCGATGAATAGCTTGTTGGACCTTTTCGTCAAAATCCTGAATCCCGTAGCTGACCCGGTCAAATCCCAAGAGTGCCAATTCCTGAAGGTGCTCAAACGTGGTATTGTTGGGATGTCCTTCAAAGCTGAATTCAAAGTTTTCAGTTCGTTCAACCGATTTGAGGATTTTGGAGATCATGAACTCAAGGCTTTCGGGCGCAAAAAAAGTAGGGGTTCCTCCTCCAAGGTGAATTCCGGATATTTTTGGCATTTCTCCCAAAACGCCAAGGTAATGTTCCCATTCTCTCAGCACAGCTTCGATATAGGGGTCTTCTACCTTGTGATTTTTGGTGATTCGCTTGTTGCAGCCGCAATAGGTGCAGAGGTTTTCGCAAAAAGGAAGATGGATATACAGGCTGATTCCTTCGTCTTTTCCAAACTGATCAAAGGCAATTTTTACCGTTTTTTCCCAACTCGTCTGGTCAATCTGATTGTCCCAAAGCGGGACGGTCGGATAGGACGTGTACCTCGGTACCGGTTGGTTGTACTTTCGGATGAGTGCTGGAGATAGTGCCATGATTTCCAAATTTCTGGCAAGTTGGTGCCTATTCTCCTGGCAGGAAGTGATAAGGAATACACAGAAAGCTGATTTTTGTCAGGATTTGAACAGATGTTAATTGAGAAGAAAGAGGATTGTTATTTCCTGTACCTTTCCCTAAATTTTCCCGACAAAAATCACTTGGTAATGAAAAAGATCGGATTCTTCAGCGCTTTGATTTTGCCGGCTTTGTTGGTATTGGGAGTGTATTTGGGAGGAGCATTCCAATGGTTGATCCATGGATTTGTCTTTGTGCTTGTTCCACTGATGGATTATTTGATTCAAAAGGATACGCACAATGTACCTGCAAAGGAAGTCAGTGAATTGACCAAAGAGCGGTTTTATCGCTTGATTACGTTCATATGGGTTTATGTCCAACTCGCTGTGTTGGTTTGGGGATTTTATGTGATGGCCACTTACTCGTTTACTCTCCTCGAATGGATTGCTTTCACATCTGGAATGGCTTTGGTCACAGGAGGTATTGGGATCACCGTAGCTCATGAATTGGGTCATCGTGCTGAAAAAATCGAACAGTTTTATGCGAAAGTGCTGCTCATGACGGTATGTTATATGCACTTTTTTATTGAGCACAACCGAGGGCATCATGTGCGGGTGGCTACGCCGGAAGATCCGGCCACCAGCCGAAAAGATGAGTCTTTCTACGCGTTTTGGTGGAGATCAGTGACCGAGGGCTATCTAAGTGCATGGCATCTCGAAGCCGAAAGATTAGCTAAAAAAGGACTTTCCAAGTGGTCGCACCAAAACCAGATGATTTGGTTTCAGCTCTTTCCGATTTTCTTTGCGGGACTTTCCTTCGGGATTTTCAGTCTGCTTTTGGAGCGCTTAGTCTGGGAAGTACCTGTGTTCTTTTTTACTCAAAGCGTTTTGGCATTCACTCTTTTAGAGTTGGTGAATTACTTGGAGCATTATGGGATGGAAAGGAAAAAACTATCCAATGGAGGTTATGAAAAAGTGACTCCCATTCATTCTTGGAATGCTTCTCAGTTGGTAAGTAATTTTCTTCTATTCCAGCTTCAACGGCACTCTGACCATCATGCGTATGCTTACAAGCGCTACCAAGTGTTGGATCACCATGATCAAAGTCCACAACTCCCCGCAGGCTATTCGGCTATGATTATTTTGGCTTGTTTTCCGCCGCTTTGGTTTGCAGTGATGAATCCAAGGTTGGAAAAATGGAAAAAAGTCCAGTTGGCAGAATCAGTCCAATAAGAAATTATTGAGGAAAGAGCTTTTCAGTCCCAACCAGACCAGGAAAAACAACATGGCCCAAAAAAGATAAATTCGATAATAATCTTGGGTCTCCTTGTATCTGTTTTCTAGTATTTCCGCTTTTTCCAAGGTGTTGATTTGATCGAAAATCTGCTGGAGCGCACTGCCATCTGAGGCTCTGAAAAACTGACCGTTTCCAATTCGGGCGATTTCCCTCAGGGTTGTCTCATCCAAATAGCTTTCCACCATTTGAGGTCTGCCAAAGAAATCTGTTCCATAGGGGACCATGCCGTCTTTTCCCACCGCAATCGTGTAGATCTTAATGTCAAAAGCAGAGGCAAGTTGGGCTGCGAACAAGGGATCCACATTTCCTGCATTGCTTTCCCCATCTGATAGCAAAATCATCACTTTTGAAGGCGTTTCGCTGTCTTTCATTCGATTGGTGCCGGCTGCTATAGCCGAACCGATTGCCGTGCCTTTGGCCTCGATCATGGAGAAATTGATCTCTGAAATCAAGCTAGTGAGCAGCTTATAGTCATTGGTCAGAGGTGAGAGCGAGTAGGCTTCTCCTGAAAAAACTACCATTCCTATCCGGTCTCCGAATCGGCCTTCGATAAAGTCAATTGCTGTCTTCTTGGCAGCTTCCAGCCTGTTTGGAGTGAAGTCTTGCAGGTCCATGGATTCAGAGATATCCATGACCAACAGGATATCGATCCCTTCGGTGAACTGCTCAACCCGCTCGTTGCTTCGCTGAGGTCTCGCCAAAGCGACCACAATGAAGATTAAGGCTAGGAAAAAGAAGCCCGTAGGAATCAGTCTCAGGTAGGTCCAGGGATTGCCCCGGGCTACTCTTTTGGGAAGGGAAAGCTCGAGAACAGGTCGCTTGAGGAATTTGACAAACTTTCGAAACAGGATCAATACAGGAATTATCCAGAGCAGGTTTAGCAAGATGGGCTTTTCCCATTCATAGGATTTGAAGGTCTCAGGCAAAAACCAAGACCAGCTAAAGAATTCAGCGAGAAGCTCTTTCATTTCTGATTTGGTTTAATTTTTCCTTGTAAGTGGTTTTTGCTATTTCAAAAAGGTAGGCAGTCGCCTCTTCTGTCTTTCCTTCCTTGCCAGCATAGATGATCATATCGATCGAGCGTAGCGCTTTGAATACTTCCTTGTCCTGGAGTGCGTCGGAGATTTCACTGGAAGTCCACTCCTGATAAGGCTGTGCAGTCAAACTTTCGAGATAACCTTTCCAAAGCCCAATTACCTCATCAGCCAGCTCCTGATTAGGATTTTGAGCCAAAAGTGTTGAAAGTCTTTTCCACTTGAGTTCGAATTGGATCCAGCGAATTTTTTCTCTGTTCTTCTTGAAGATGGCTTTGATTCGATCCTTGAATAAGGTGAACAGGACTCCCAAAACCAGAATCACTGCACCTGAGATCAGTCCAAAAAGTAGCCAATTGAATGATTTTTTGAGCGGCTGATAGACGTTATTTTCCTGAAAAACCAATTCTTCTGGAATAGAGTCCAGCATGAGTTTCAGCTTCAATTCTGCTTCGTTGGTGAAGTAAGTTAAGCTGTCATATCGATTGAGCTCGTAGACAGGCAAAGCCAAAAATACCGATGGTTCGAGGGAGAAATTGGATAGGTAATAGATGGCACTGTCCTGCGTGATTCCATCCACTGTATTTGAAATGAAAGTTTTTTTCTCCAAAAAGACCAACGGAGAAAAATCAAATGTCGAATCCGGAAACAGTAATTGACTGGTCTCGGGATATTTCGCCTTGAGCACAAATCCCACTCGCTCACCCAGTCTGGCTGAGTCTTGAGTAAAATAACCACTTATCTCCACCTGCTGCGCAAGTGAGGAGTTAATCATTGCCAAGAAGAAAAGGAAAAACCCAAATCTACCCACGTTTCATTCGTTTGTTTCGGTACTTAAATAGGTCTATCAACGGGGCCACGATGTCTTGTCTGGAATCGATGACAAGGTAGTTGATTTGGTTCTTTTTGCAGATTTCCTGCAGGTTTTCACGCTCGGTGGTGAACGTATCTGCGATTTTCTTTGAAAAACTTCCGAAGGCCGTATTGATCCAGGTAGTTTTCCCTCTTTCCTTGTCGAAGATCGGGATAATTCCCAAAGCAGGAAGGGCTGATTCTCGAGGATCTGTCAGCTGAATGGCTACCACATCGTGTCTTTCTGCCAATGCCCGAAAGGACCGTTCGTAATCTTGATCGATAAAATCTGAGATGACAATGATGATACTTCGCTTTTTGATCAGATTGAGCGCAAAGGAAAACATTCCATTCAGGTTGGTTTTCAGGCTTTTGTTCTGATGATCAAAGATTCCTCGAATGATTTTTACACCCTGTTTGCTTCCTTTTGCCGGCAGGATCAACTTTTCCTGCTGATCGGAATAGGAGATCAAACCCACCTGACTCCCTTCATAGACCGCGGCTAGTGTTAAAACTCCTGCAATCAACTTTCCTTGGTCGATTTTCTTTTGGCCCTGCTGTCCAATGTCCTGGCTTCCTGATATATCCAAAAGAAAATAGACGGACTGTTCTTTTTCTTCTTTGAAGGTTTTGACGAAAGTGCCATGCCCCTTAGCTGATACTTTCCACTCGATGGTTCGGACATCATCTCCGTATTGATAGGGTCTGAGGTCGTCAAACTCCAGGCCCGAACCCTTGAAAAGCGATTGGTATTCGCCTTGGAGGTGGTTATTGGCCACCTTTCTGATCATGATTTCGTACTTCCTGAGTTTGCCAAACAGCTGGTCCATGAGTGGATTTTGAATGGGCTAAGTTAAAGTCTTAAGCCGAAATTTAAAATTTGACTTATGGGAGTGGCCTGGATATTATCCGTTAAAAAAACCTAATTTTAGCCCGTGAAACGAATTCTGTTTTTGATTTTCAGTGCTGTTTTGCTGTTCTCCTGCAGCTCAGAAAGTATCCCCTCGGGTATTTTGAGTGAGGATAAGATGGTCAATGTACTCGTTGATATCCAACTCACTGAGGGAGTGGTAAGTGCTTTGCCGGTTTCCTACGATTCTTCCCAAGTTCTTTATTCTTTATTGGAAAAAGATGTTTTTGAAAAACATGGAGTGACCGATTCTGTTTTCACTCAAAGTATGTTGTATTACCTGGAGGATGCTGCAAAAATGGACAGAATATATACCCGAGTCATTGATTCGTTGGTGGTCCGTGAGAATAATCCGGGAATTGAGGAGCGATTCTGATGCTATTTCCGACCAATCTCGAGCAAAAAATAAATTTCGTAAAAGTCAAAGACCTGCTGAAAGCGGAGTGCACCTCGTCTTTGGGTCAGGACTATGTAGACAAGGTTTCTTTTTCTTCTGACTATAATCTTGTCCAACGACTATTGGATCAGACAGAGGAATTTAGACAGATCCTGATTTCGGGAGAGGTTTTCCCTTCTTCCAATTTCACCAACTTGGGTCCATTTTTAGAAAAAGCCAAGTTGGAAGGAGCCTTCCTCGACCAAGAGGAATTTTATGAGGTTAAGCTTGCACTACAGACACTCAGAGGCTGTATTTCCTTTTTTCAAAAATGGGGAGAAAGCTATCCTACACTCAGTGCCCTGCTTGGATTATTGCTCGATCTGGATCTCAATCTCCTGAAAACCATCGACCAAATCATCGATGAAAAAGGTAAAATCCGAAGCAACGCTTCCAAAGAATTACAGCTGATTCGCAGTCAGTTGATTTACGAGGAAGGCAGGTTGCGAAAGGTGATGGAGCGGATCTTCAAAGAAGCAAGGGCCAAAGGCCTGACGCCTGAAGATGCTGCCATGACCATTCGTGGAGGTAGAATGGTGATTCCAGTTGCTGCAGAAAACAAGCGCAAACTGCGTGGTTTTATTCACGATGAGTCCGCTACCGGGCAGACGGTTTTCATGGAGCCGGAGGAGGCTTTGGATATTAACAATGAAATCCGTGACCTCGAATACATGGAGAAACGAGAGATCATCCGGATTTTGACCAAGCTCACCGATCAGCTCAGACCATCTATTCCTGCGCTCCGCAAGGCTACGAATTTTCTTGGCTTGATGGATTTTATCAGGGCTAAGGCTCGATTTGCTCAAAAAACAGAAAGTGCTAAGCCTGAATTGGTCCGCGAGCGTACCCTTCAATGGACTCGGGCAAGGCATCCGATTTTGGAAATGGCCTTGAAAGGGCAGGGAAAAAGCATTGTGCCGCTCAACGTCAAGCTAGGAGGTCATGAGCGTCTTTTGGTGATTTCCGGACCAAATGCAGGAGGAAAGTCTGTCACTTTGAAAACAGTCGCCTTGCTTCAATACATGCTCCAATGTGGGCTGTTGATTCCTGTTCATCCTGACTCGAAGAGTTCGCTTTTTGATAATTTCTTCATTGACATCGGGGACGAGCAAAACTTGGAAAATGACCTGAGTACCTATTCATCTCACTTGTTGAGTATGAAGCATTTCACTCAGTTTGCCAATAAAAAGACGATTCTCTTTATCGATGAATTTGGCACAGGGACTGAGCCACAGTTTGGTGGCGCCATTGCCGAATCCATTCTCTTGGCTTTGAACAAGCTTGGTGCATTTGGAGTCATTACCACCCACTATGGTAATCTGAAACAAGTTGCCAATAAAAACCAAGGGCTGGTCAATGGCGCCATGCGATACGATGTGGAGCGTCTCGAGCCGATCTATCAATTGGAAATCGGTAAGCCAGGATCTTCCTTTGCCTTGGAGATTGCGTCCAAAATCGGTCTTTCCAAAGAAATTCTCAGCTACGCCAAAGACCATATCGGTGAAGAGCGGGTGCGCTACGATCGTCTTTTGACCCAATTGGAAAACGAAAAGAACCAATATGCCGGGCTCCTCAAGGAAGTAAAGGACAAGGATAAATTGCTTCAGACCAGGCTCAAAGAATACAATCAACTCAAGGAAACGCTTGAGCTAACCAAGAAGCGATATATCCAAGAAGCCAAGCTGGAAGCAAAGTCACTCTTGGATCAGACTAACAAAAAAATTGAGTCGGTCATCCGTGAGATCAAGGAAGGAAAGGCCGAGAAAGAAGTGACCAAGCAAGTCCGTCAAGAGTTAGAGGTTTTCAAGGAGGAAATTAAGCCTGAAAAAACAGTCATCAAAGATCCGGAAATTCAGGTTATCGGAGGGAAGATTGAAGCAGGAGACTGGGTACGGTTAAAGGATAACGGTGCAGTGGCCGAGGTGATTTCTGTTAAAAATAAGGATGTGGAAATCTCCATTGGAGATCTTAAATCCAATGTGAAGCTGTCCCGATTGGAAAAAATCTCCAAGACGGAAGTCAAAAAAGAACTCAAAGCGGTAGAGCGAAGAGGGAATTACAATACCAATGAGAAGATGATGGATTATTCCTCCAATCTTGACCTACGCGGAAAAAGAGGAGAGGAGATCTTGCCCTTGATCCAGACCTTTATAGATGAAGGGTATATGCTGGGAGTCAAAAACCTTAGAATTGTTCATGGTAAAGGGGATGGGATTTTGAGAGAGGTGACCAGGAATCTGCTTAGAACCATGCCTCAAGTAGGCAAAATGGAGGACGAACATGCGGATCGTGGAGGTGCAGGCGTCACTTTGGTTACATTGAAATAGAAAAGGGAGTCAAATTGACTCCCTTTTTCGTTAGGATTGGTGGTGGAATGAGGATTATTTTTTCTGAAGGACAAAGGAATAGGTTCCCGCTACTGCCTGTTGACCATTGGTTCGGGCTCCAGGCACAGGTACACTGAAATCCAATCTCAAAGTGCTTCCTGTTTGGGTAAAGGAGATTTCTCTCCCAGCCACTGGCTTTGCCCCGGTGAGTTGGATTTTGTCGAAATTGGTACCCGCAAAACTCCAGTTTCCATTGGCATCAAAGAGGTCGTTATTGTTTTTGGTCGTGTAAGTCTTGGAAGTATTCGTGGTATTCAGGACCAATTCAAAAGCGCTATATAGGTCTGTTACTGTCCTGCCATCTCTGGAGACGGAACCACCGCCTGCTACAGCCCATGTTTGTGTTCCTGATCCTGCAAGTGCTTCAGTGGCGATTTGCTCGGGGGTTTTTTGTGGTGTAGGAGTGGGTTTGTCGGGATCACAAGAAGATGTTCCAAAAAAAATCAGCGAAAGCAAAAAGAAAGAATAGAAGCGGGATTTCATAGCGTCAATATTAGGAAAGTAAAATTAACCATATCGGTTAAAGATCAAAGGGAAAAGCCTATTTGAAGTCCTCCATCGCTAATTTTTGTGAACAGAACTCGTACTCCCGGGGCTCGTTGGAGCAGACGATTACTAGGCGATTTTTGGTGTAGGTCTGAATGAGACTGAGGTACCATTGAATCCCCTTTTTGTCCAGATTGGAAGTTGGTTCGTCTAGTAAAACAAGAGGTACCTCTGATAGGACTGCCAGTCCCAGTTTGACTCGTTGCTTCATGCCAGATGAAAACTGAGAAACCGGTTTGTTTTGATGAGTTTCCAAGTAGAGAATCTCTATGATTTCTTTAGGACTCAGGTTTAGATGAGGTTTCTTGAACTTAAAATGAAATTCAATCGCTTCCCTCAGGGTGAATTCTTCTGGCAATTCCATGTAGGGAGTGGCCAATGCCAAGGCGGTATACCACTCGGATTCTGCTAGTGGTTTTTCATTCAAAAAGTAGGATAGTTTTCCGGTACTTAAAGGAACAGCTCCGGAGATGCACTTCAATAAAGTGGATTTTCCGGAGCCGTTGCTTCCTGTGATTGCCAGACTGTCACCCGAATTCAGTTCTAAACTCAGGTTTTTGAAAATCCATTCGTATTGAAAGCGCTTTGAAGCTTCTTGTACCTGGATTTTCAGCATATCAGTTAATGTATCCTTTCATGACGCCACGCTCTGAAGATCGAATGAAATTGAGGATTTCATCTCGCTCCTTGGTCGCAGGAAGATTGATCTCTATTTCCTCCAAAGCTCGACTGTTGTTAAGACTATTGAGGAAAAGGTAACGATAGACCTCTTGAATGTGTGCGATACTTTCGCTGGAAAACCCTCTCCTCCTTAATCCCAATGAATTGACACCTGCATAAGAAAGTGGTTCTCTTGCAGCTTTGGTAAATGGAGGGACATCTTTTCTTACCAATGAACCACCGGAAATCATTGCGTGCATTCCGATTTTCACAAACTGATGAATAGCGCTTGATCCACCTACTATTGCCC
This sequence comes from Algoriphagus sp., assembly GCA_018336015.1. Classification (GTDB taxonomy): domain Bacteria; phylum Bacteroidota; class Bacteroidia; order Cytophagales; family Cyclobacteriaceae; genus Algoriphagus; species Algoriphagus aquatilis. The sequence goes on from JAGXQZ010000054.1 coordinate 19,471, forward strand.
AATCGTCGATGGAAACGTGTCCCGCGATCTGCACCGAGTTGGCAATGATCACATGACTACCTATCACACAATCGTGCGCCACATGCACATAAGCCATCAACAGGCAATGGCTGCCAACCACCGTAGTTTGTTTATCTACAGTGCCTCTGGAAATAGTCACGCACTCTCGGATAGTGGTATGATCACCAATGACCACAGTAGACTCTTCTCCCTGAAATTTCAGATCCTGCGGAATCCCTGCAATGACTGCTCCTGGGAAAACCTTACAGTTTTCACCGATTCTGGCTCCTGGGTAAATGGTTACATTGGATCCGATCCAAGTATTTTTACCAATAACCACATCTTCATGAATCATGGTAAAAGGATCCACATGAACTCCCTCTGCGAGTTTGGCTTCAGGATGTATAGATGCTAAAGGGCTGATCATAGTTCTTTTCGAGTGATGCTTGCGGTCATTACTGCTTCACATACTAAGGTGTTGCCTACATACGCTTCACCTCTCATTTTGGCAATACCTCTTCGGATTGGGGCGAGAAGTTCACACTTGAATACCAAGGTGTCTCCTGGGAGAACCATCTTTCTAAATTTGCAATTTTCGATTCCCAAGAAGTAGGTCCAGTAATTTTCAGGATCTTCTACCGAGCTTAGAACCAAGATGCCTCCAGTCTGAGCCATTGCCTCCACCTGTAGTACGCCTGGCATTACTGGATTTCCCGGAAAATGTCCCATGAAAAAAGGCTCATTCATGGTTACATTTTTTACGCCTGCCACCACGGTTTCATCCAGATAAATGATCTTGTCAATCAATTGAAACGGATACCTGTGTGGGAGAATATTGCTGATTTGATTAATGTCCATTACAGGAGGAAGCTTTGGGTCGTAATGGGGAATATGTGAAGCCCCCATTTTTTCCATTGCTCTTTTCAGCTTTTTAGCGAATGCTACATTGGCGGCATGTCCAGGTCTTGCTGCCAAAATCTGTGCTTTCAAGGGTCTCCCTACCAAAGCTAAATCTCCTACCACATCCAATAATTTATGTCTCGCCGGCTCATTTCTATACCGTAAATCCACATTGTTTAGGATGCCTTCTTTTTTTACTTCGACAGTTTGCTTGTTGAACATCTTGGCCAAATGAGCCAATTCTTCCTTTTCTACAACTCTGTCTACAACTACAATGGCATTGTTGAGATCGCCACCTTTGATCAGGTTGGAATTATATAGCATCTCCAATTCATGGAGAAAACAGAACGTACGGCAAGAAGCGATTTCTGACTTGAACTGGCTAATGTCCGTGATAGAGGCGTGCTGACTGCCCAAAACCGGAGAATTGTAATCTACCATCACAGTCACCCGATAATTATTGGTGGGCAAGGCTACCATCTCTACTTCGCGGGCTGAGTCTTTATATTGGATGCTTTCCTGTACCTCAAAAAATCTCCGAAGTGCATTTTGCTCCTCTAAACCAGCATCCTCCAAAACTTCTATGAATTGGATGGAAGAGCCATCCATGATCGGAGGTTCAGGCCCATCCAATTGGATGAGCACATTGTCAATTTCAAGTCCTACCAGAGCCGCCAAAACGTGCTCAACGGTGTACACTCTTGCACCGTTTTGTTCCAAAGTAGTACCCCTGGAAACATCGACTACCAAGTCACAATCGGCATCTACGGTTGGTCTGCCTTCCAGATCTACCCGTTGAAATTTGATGCCATGGTTAGGAGGCGCAGGTAAAAAGGTCATATTTGATACCACTCCAGTGTGAAGTCCTACTCCTGACAGTTCCACCTGGCGCTGGATCGTGTGCTGCTTTACTTTCATTGTGTTATTTTCCTAGCAAAAACTAAAGGCGGTAAAATTAGCCCTTTTTTTCCAGTTGTTGGACTCGCTGTTGCAGTTGGTCCAGATTTTTAAAGACCGCATATGATTTTAGGAATTCCTTTAGGTCCATTGCAATGAAACCGAAAAGTGTTTGCCCTGAGGTTTTGATCGATTTACTGATTCCTGTATTTCCTCCTATAGTTGTATTATCGGCGACTTTGATGTGGCCGGCGATACCAGCTTTGCCTGCAATTACACAGTTTTTTCCTATTTCGGTAGATCCTGAGATTCCAGTCTGTGCTGCAATTACCGTGTTTTCTCCGATGATCACATTGTGCGCAATTTGGACTAGGTTGTCGATTTTTGCTCCCTTTTTTATAATCGTGGAGCCCATCGTGGCACAATCAATCGTGGCATTGGCACCCACACTGACATGATCCTCCAAGATTACATTGCCTATTTGAGGGATTGTCTTGTAGGTTCCGTCTGCCTGTGGAGCAAAACCAAAACCATCCGAACCAATAACCGCACCCGGATGGACCTCGCAATAGTTTCCGATCACAGTATCTGAGCAGATTTTTGCACCAGGGTGAATAATACTTCCTTTTCCAATTTTCACCCGATCACCAATGTAGGCCTGTCCATGGACCTTGACATCATCTTCGAGCTGGCAGTTTTTTCCAATATAAGAAAGAGCACCTCTGTACCCATTGACTCCCATGGTACTGCTTTCGTGCATGTAGCTGGGTTGCTCAACTCCGACTAGAGAAGTTTTGCTTAGCTGTGCATAGGCTTCCAATAAGGTGGTAAATCCCAAATAAGCATCTTTAACGCGGATGAGCGTCGTTTTGAATGGTTTATTTGGAGTGAATCCTTCCGAAATGATTACTGCAGTGGAATTAGTTTCGTAGAGGTATGGTTCATACTTTTCATTGGCTAAAAAGCTGATTCCTCCGGATTTGCCTTCCTGGATTTTGTCTAAGCGATACACCAGCTGGTTGGGGTCGCCCTCTACGGTTCCTCCTAGGATGGCTGCGATTTGACCAAGTGAAAATTGCATAGGGACTTGGGAGTTGTTTAATTAGGCAAAATTAGTTTTTTGGCTCTGCATACATAATGCTTCTCCACAATCTTGCTCATTACCTTGATGTTTGGTAGGTCAGCGGCACTGGCTACGTCCACGACATCTCCGGATTTAGTCAGAATATTGATTCGATCTTTGGCTACATAGCCGTAATTGCTGACAGTACCAGAAGAAAAGAAATAGTCAATATCTTCTTTTGGGATATTTAGTTTTTTAAGCGTCTGACTCTTTAATTGCTCCAGTTCGGACAGTGAAAAAGGGTCATTCACCAAATTGATTTTGTAAAGGTTTCGGGTCAAAAACATCTGTGAGATATTTCTCAAAACATAGTCTTCAGATTTTTTCCAGAGTTTGATCGCTCCCCAGATATCAAAGTCGTCCAATTGAAGGAAGTTTTCTAGCAGTTGGGGCTGCCTTTTGAAATCTTCCAGGCTAAGTTGGTTTTTCATGAAAAATTCAAACTCTTCTGTCACATGAAATTCCATGCCCGATTGGGCGAGGTGTTTTGCACGCTGAATAAGGTTGATGAGCATTTTCTCGGCACTGACGGTGGTTTTGTGCAAATACACCTGCCAATACATCAGCCTGCGTGCACTGAGAAAATTTTCAATGGAATAAATTCCCTTTTCCTCGATGACCAATTGTCCATCTTTTACCGCCATCATTTTGATGATACGATCCGCGCCAATCGTCCCTTCTGATACTCCCGTGAAAAAACAATCTCTTTGCAAGTAGTCCAATCGGTCAATGTCCAATTGACTGGAAACCAGTTGATTTAAGAATTTTCTATCGTATTGGTTTTTGAAAATGGTCAAAGCCAGGTCCAATTTTCCTCCAAATTGCTCATTGAGTAACTCGATGGTCATAAGGGATAATTCCTCGTGTGGAATGCCATTCAATAAGCTGTATTCCAAGGCATGCGAAAAAGGTCCGTGCCCAATGTCATGAAGCAATATGGCAATCAAGGCTGCCTCATATTCCTCATCTGAAATCTCCGTACCCTTGATCCTTAAATTATCTAAAGTGATGCTCATGAGGTGCATAGCTCCCAAAGCATGGTGGAACCGGGTATGCAAAGCTCCCGGATAAACAAAATCAGTCAAACCCAACTGACGGATCCGGCGTAATCTCTGAAAGTAAGGGTGATCAATGATGGCAAAAATCAACTCGCTAGGGATGGTAATGAAACCATACACGGGGTCGTTTAGTATTTTCTGGCTTTTCAATCAGCACTCATTTGAATGACTCAAAAGTAATTATAATTTTAGAAGAAAAGGGAGCAAACATGTCTCAAAAATTCCATATTCTTTGGGCAGATGATGAAATTGATCTGCTTAAACCACATATTCTTTTCCTTCGGGAAAAAGGATGTGAAATTACCACGGTCAATTCTGGAGTCGATGCCATCGAAGAGGTGGAGGAGAAAAATTTCGATGTAATTTTTTTGGATGAAATGATGCCAGGGATGACCGGATTGGAAACCTTACAGCAGATCAAGCAGATCAAGCCTCAGATTCCGGTAGTCATGATTACCAAAAGCGAAGAGGAGCATATCATGGACGATGCCATCGGTGGCAAAATCGCCGATTACCTCATCAAGCCACTCAATCCAAGTCAGATTTGGCTCTCAGTGAAAAAAATTCTTCAAAACAAACAGTTGGTTGATTCCAAAACTGCGCAAAACTATCAGCAAGAATTTATGCAGATCAGTTATGCTTTGGGAGATGCAAATGATCATCAAGCTTGGGCTGATCTGTACAAGAAGCTTACCTTTTGGGAATTGGAAATCGATTCAACAGAAAATAAAAGTATGCTTGAGGTTTTGGAAACCCAAAAGGCAGAGGCCAATGCTTCATTTTCCAGATTTGTTAAGGAAAATTACTTGGATTGGATGAAAGACAGTAATCCAGATAAGCCTTTGATGTCACATCAAGTGATGAAAGAGCGGATATTTCCGGTTTTAAAATCAAAAAAGCCTGTTTTTTTCATTGTGATTGATAACCTGAGATTAGATCAGTGGGAAGAAATCGAGTCATTAATCAGCCCCTACTTCCATGTGGAGGAAAAGTCTACGTATTACAGCATTCTTCCTACCACTACAGCTTTTGCCAGAAATGCACTTTTTTCAGGAATGATGCCTGCTGATATGGCTAGGTTGTATCCAAAATTCTGGGAAGACGAAGACTCAGAAGAAGGTAAAAACAACTTTGAAGAGGATTGGATCAGAATCAACCTAGAGAAAAACAGGTTGCCCGTGAAGTTTTCCTACCATAAAATCATTCAGACCCAGCAAGGAAAAACCGTACTGGATCAGTTTCATACCATGCTCCAGAATGATCTTAATGTGTTGGTTTACAACTTTGTGGATATGGTTTCCCATGCTCGTACAGACATGAAAATGATTCGAGAGCTCGCTCCGGATGAATCTGCCTACCGATCATTGACCAAAAGCTGGTTTGAGCATTCTTCACTTTTTGAGCTGATGAAGAAAATCCAACATGCTGGAGGAGAAGTCATTGTCACCACCGACCATGGGACGAAAAAAGTAAACAAGCCCTACCGAATCATAGGGGATAAGAATGTGACCACAAACTTGAGATATAAGCAAGGTAAAAATCTAAACTTTGAGCCGGGTAAAGTATTTGAAATCCGAAAGCCGGAAGAGGCAAAGTTGCCACGATTGAATGTTTCTACCTCTTATGTCTTTGCGGTAGAGGATTATTTCTTCGCCTATCCCAATAATTATAACTACTACGTGAACTACTACAAGGATACTTTCCAGCATGGAGGGATTTCATTGGAGGAAATGATTGTTCCGATCGTACATTTGCGACCTAAAGGATAAACTGTTTTGGAGTCATTTTCATACGAGCTGGAATCTATCGATCAAGCTGCCTACCGGATAATTCAAGAAGCAGGAGAGGATAAAATCTGGGTTTTCAAAGGCGAAATGGGTGCCGGAAAAACCACCCTGATAAAAACCCTTTCCAACTTGATGAATATACAAGACCCGGTGAGCAGTCCTACTTTTGGTATAGTCAATGAGTACCGTACAGCAATTGGTGACTTGATTTATCATTTTGACTTTTACAGGCTTGATGATCCAATGGAAGCATTGGAAATCGGGATAGAAGAGTATTTTTATAGTGGAAAAATTTGCTGGTTGGAATGGGCTGAACGAATTGCCCAATTTTTGCCGGATAATTTTTTCCTGATTACAATTGAGACAGAATCCAGTACCAGGAGAAAAATCACCCTTCAACATTCCCAAAATGCCTACTGAATTAACTGGTTTAACCTCCGTAGGGTTGATTCCAAAAGAGTCGCCAGTGCTTTTAAAAAAAGGCGGTAAGTCCCTTCAAATAGGAATCCCCAAGGAAAGATCCTCTCAGGAAAAACGCATAGTGCTCACTCCTGAATCAGTAGGATTATTGGCAAACAATGACATTGAAGTCATGGTAGAGTCCGGTGCAGGAATTCAGGCCAAATTTAAAGATCAGGATTACGCTGATGCCGGGGCAAAAATCGTCTATTCCCGAAAAGAAGTGTTGGCAGCAGATGTAGTTTTGAAAGTAGAGGCACCCAGCGAAGATGAAATAGCAGACATGTCGCCGGGAGCTTGTCTTATCTCAGCATTGCAGCTTGAAAAACAAACTCCTGAGTTTATCAAAGCACTGAATGAGAAGAAAATTACGGCGGTTGCTTTTGAATACCTAGAGGATAAGGTGGGAGGAATGCCTGTAGTGCGAGCCATGGCTGAGATTGCAGGAAGTACGGTCATGCTGATTGCCGCGGAGTACCTGTCAAGTGTCAATGAAGGGAAAGGCTTAATTCTTGGCGGAATTACCGGTGTGCCGCCCACTCAGGTGGTAATCATCGGTGCAGGGACTGTGGCAGAATATGCTGCAAGGACCGCCTTAGGTTTGGGAGCAAGTATCAAAGTTTTTGACAATCATATTTATAAGCTTCGGCGAATCAAGCAGTTGCTAGGACAGCAGATTTACACTTCCACAATTGATAACTTCAGCCTCTCTCAGGCATTGGCTGAGGCAGATGTGGTAATTGGAGCTCTGCGAGCTGAAAAAGGAAGAAATAAAATTGTAGTCACCGAAGAGATGGTGGCTAATATGATTCATGGCAGCATCATTATCGATGTAGGGATTGATCAAGGGGGATGTATCGAAACATCGAGAATGACCACTCATGACGAGCCTACCTACCAGGTCCATGACATCATCCATTATTGCGTGCCCAATATCGCATCAAGAGTGGCCAGAACGGCCTCTTATTCGTTGAGCAATATCTTTACTCCGATCATATTGCAGATGAATGATCTAGGTGGAGCGGAGGAAATGATTTTTAATTACAAATGGTTCTTGCGTGGAGTTTACACTTACCGAGGTAGTTTGACCAATGCCTTTCTGGCCAAAAAGTTCGGCATCAATCATAAGGAATTGCAGCTATTATTGGCTGCCAGGTATTGATTAAGAAAGGAGATTTTGTCTGAGCAAAAACTCAAGTTGCTCATTGGCCTTTAGTAGGGCATCAGTGAGTCTTTCATTTTCTCTTCTCAAAGAATAGATCTCAAAAGCGTTTTTGATGACTGTTCTTAAATAATCTTCCTCCCAAGGCTTGGTGAGGTAATGGTAAACTTGGCCTTTGTTTATTGCATCGATTACCGCTTGGATGTCTGTATATCCAGTCAAAAGGATTCGAATAGGCTTTGGGTAGGTGGGGATGATACTTTCCAAAAATTCAACCCCAGTTCTCTCAGGCATTCTTTGGTCTGTAATGATGATGTCCACCTCTTCATTTTTCAACAGTTCAACGCCCTCTTTGGCCGAAATGGCTAAAAAAATCTTGTAATCCCTTCGGAATGTGGCCTTAAATGCCTGAAGGTTGTTTTCCTCATCATCCACATAGAGGATTCTGATTTTATCTTCGGATTTCGTCTCCATTTTCGATCTATTATTGGCATACAAATAACTGATTTTGGTTTTAATTCACAAACAGCACAATTAAATGAGGTCAAAATCAGATTGATAATTAATTTTTTAGCCGATGTTTTTTTGAATACTGAAAAAATTGACTTAATTCCGAATAATTTAACTTTACTGAGCTTGTCACCTATTAAAGCTTATGATTACTTCTTTAAAAATTGATTGGAATGATCAATTTTTACCTCTTTTATTAAACCCTTCAGTATCATCAGACTGGCAGGTGATTGAAGACCTGAAATCCAATCCTCAGATTCGGGTTTGTGATGAAATACAATCTCAAGTTGAAGATTTAATCAAAGGGAACCATCCGGATTTGCAGCTTTCAAAGGCTGAACTTACTGAAAGAGCCAAGGATTTTTTAAAAAACAGTGACGGAGATAAGTATGGATGTTGGGTCTTTTATCCTTGGAAATATTCCTTAGTCCACCTTCTCCCCAAGGAAGACTTTATAAAGGTCCGTACACTTCGCAATCACTACAAAATAACACCTTCAGAGCAGCTTGAGCTTTCGAAGAAAAAGATTGGAATAATTGGACTCTCGGTAGGCCAAAGTATAGCGCTCACCATGGCTTTGGAACGAAGTTGCGGGGAAATGAGGCTGGCAGATTTTGATACACTCGAGCTCAGTAATTTGAATCGATTGAAGGCAGGTGTAGCCAGTTTGGGTGTTGAAAAATTGATTATTGCTGCCAGGGAGATTTCTGAGATTGATCCATTCATCAAACTCACTCTTTTTAGAGAAGGTATAACGGAAGCAAATATCGACTCATTTCTTCATGATGGAGGTAAATTGGATTTGGTGATTGACGAATGCGATAGCTTTGATATCAAGCTGCTAATCAGAGAAAAAGCCAAAGCCGTTCAAATCCCGGTGATGATGGATACATCAGACAGAGGGATGTTGGATGTGGAGCGATTTGATCAGGAGCCAGAAAGAAAAATATTTCATGGTCTGCTTGGGGAAGTGGACCTCAGCATGATTAAAAATCTGACAATCACTCAGCGGATTGCTTTTGGTTTAAGGATTACCGGCTTGGAAACCCTATCTCCCCGAATGAAGGCGTCATTGCTCGAGGTAGGGCAATCTATTTCCTCATGGCCTCAGCTCGCTTCCGGGGTGTTTTTAGGTGGAGCTTCAGTTGCTCACGTGGGTAGGAAATTATTGCTGGGAGAAGCGGTGAAATCCGGACGTTACTATGTGGATTTTGATGAGTTGATCCCTGTAGAAGTAGAGGATTTCAAACTCGATACTCCAAGTTTTATCCCTGCCCATTCTGAAGTTTCCATTCCAAATAATGTAATGCCTTCAGCCTATCTGCCCACCAAAGAGGAAGTCATTCAATTGGTAGAAGCTGCAAACCTTGCCCCGTCAGGAGGAAATGTTCAGCCATGGATTTGGCTTTATGATAAGAAGGGATTACTTCACTTGATCCATGATCAAGCCAGAAGTCATTCTTTATTGGATTTTAGAGGTACAGGATCTTTAATTGCATTCGGATCAGCTTTGGAAAATCTGAGATTGAAGGCGGGGAAGATGGGGATAGAGATCGAGGAGGTGATTCAAATCAAAGAATTTGATGAACCCCATATTGCGACTATAAGATTTGTCTCTAAACTGCCACATTCATTGCCGATCCCTCATGCAGAATTGGTTGAAGGTTTGGGATTAAGATGTACCAACAGAAAAAACGCAAAGCGTAGAAGGCTGTCTCCTGAACAGATGCAGGCTGTTTTTTCATTCATTGAAGATTCACAACTATCACTTAAGCATCTTGAGGAAGATGCTGATCTAGAGCAGTTGGCCAAGGTGATTGGAGGAATGGATCGAATGAGACTTTTTCATCAACAGGGTTTGGCGGATTTTATCAATGAAGTCAGATGGTCAGATCGTGAAGCTAGGGAGACTAAAGACGGTATTGATATAGCTACGTTGGAGTTGTCAGGAGCTGAAAGAGCCGCGATGGGATTGTTGAAGGATCCCAGAACGGTTAAGTTTTTCAGGAAGTTTGTAATGGGCTATGGGCTCACCAAAATTTCTCGAGAAACCATTACCACTTCCTCTGCCATGTTTTTGTTGAATGCACTTAGATTCGATGCAACATCTTATTTATCAGCAGGTAAAGTGCTTCAGCGAATTTGGATATGGGCCAATCTTAATGGCCTGAGTTTTCAGCCAGTAACTGCTTCGTTGTTTATTTTTCACAAAGTGTTGAAGGAAAAAGAGCATGGTTTTAGTGAAGAGGAGGAGAAGTCGATCAAACAATTGAAGGAATCTTTTGATTTTCTTTTCAATCCTGAAAAGAAAATGGAAGAAATCTTTATGTTTAGGTTGAATTTCGCTGATAGTCCCACGATGCGAGCGTACCGTAGAGAGGTGCTTGATACCCTTAAATTCCTTGATTGATGTTTAGGTTGATTGCTTTTAAGGCAATAAATGATCCGATCCGTTGTGGCAAATTTATCGAAGGCCATCGCCAAGTTTTGGAGAGCATAGGTGTGAAAAAAGTAACTTCAGCCAAGGAAGATTGGGTCAATAATCCAGACGTCATTGTGGTGATAGTTGAATCCGAGGAAGATGGGAAAGTCTATGGTGGAGCCAGGATCCACAAAGCCAACAAGGAGTTTCCCCTTCCTATGGTTGAAGCCATTGAAGAGTTGGACAGTTCGATAAAGGAGGTAATCAATAAAGACTTGGATGCCGGCACCGGTGAAGTATGTGGCCTCTGGAATTCCAGGCAGATTTCAGGTCTTGGAATTGGGGCTATTTTTATGTCAAAGGCCTGTTTGGCTTTGACACCGAAATTAGGTCTCACTTCCCTATATGCGTTGTTTGCCCCAACTACGGTTAAACTAGGATTAATGATGGGATATGAGATCCTTACTCAGGTGGGAAACAATGGTACCTTTTATTATCCTAAATTAGATTTGATTGCAACAGCAATGAAATTGCATGATGCAATTAATCTACCGCTTACCGCACAAGAACATAGAGATTCAATTTTTCAAATTAGAGAGAATGAAAGATTACTGATACATGAAGAGTATAGAGGTCATATAGTTAAACTTGAATACACATCTTATTTACAATGAAAAAAACTCTTTTATTTTTAACTTTTACACTTATAGTAGCAGCTTCCTGTACACAAAATAAGAAAGATGATTTTTCATTTATCGGTTGGACTACAAGTGAAGAAATAAATGGTGATGTAAACAATTTATTAAATTTTAATGACAGTCAGTTTAATTTATCAAATTCCAGTGACCTTGCCTTAGGTTATTCAGAACAGGACTTTTGGATTAAGTTGGTTTTAAGTAAGCCTGTTAATCCAAATGAAGAGGTTATTTTGGAGTTTAGTAATCCTATGCTGAATGAGATTCAGATTTACTCTTCAGAGGGCACTCTCTTAAAAGATTTAGGGAGGATAAATTTTGAGTGGAATGATAGAGCTACTTTTTTTAATCAATTTAAACTTCCTTCTCATGTAGGACAGACTTTTTATGTTAAAGTAAATAGCTTTGGTAACAATAATGTGCCTATCAATCTGGTAGATAGCACGGATGAAAACTGGACATTAGATGAGCGAAATGTCTTTTTTGGGATCTACTTTGGTATTATCCTAGCCATGTTTATTTACAACATGTTTTTATGGGTTTCTACTAAAGAAAATATCTATGGGCTATATATTTCATACATATTTTTTGTAGGTCTTACTCAAGGGATTTTAGGAGGATATGTGGATTCCTACTTCTTTCCTGACAATGATTATTTGAAAGAATATAGTTTTTACCTCAGTACAGTGATGGTAAATATTGTGGGTATTTATTATTCACTTCGTTTTTTGAATATCAAGAAAATGAGTCCCAACATATTTAAAGTTGGACTCACAATTATTGGAGTATATTTCTTCATTTTATTGGCCTTCCTATTCGATTTCGGAATCGGTCAATTGAAGATCAGATTGCTTCAGATATTCTTAGGCATCGTTCCTTTTTACCTATTGGGAATTTCATTATACAGCCTAAGAAAAGGCTACAGACCTGCGAAATTTTTCCTTTTCTCCTGGTTCCTTTTGATTTGCAGTATGGTGATATTCCTTCTCAGTGATCTGAATATTCTCCCTCACAATTTTTTGACGAATTACATCTTCACCATCGGATCAATCTTTGAAGCTTTATTGCTCTCTTTTGCATTGGCAGATAAAATAAATATCCTCAAGAAAGAGAAGGAAGCTGAGCAAATCGAAAAACTTCGGGTACTCCGGGAAAATGAAGACCTCATCAAAGAGCAGAATACCAAACTTGAAGAGAAGGTAAGGATTCGTACCGACGAGCTCGAACAGGCGGTCAGAAACCTCCAAAATACTCAAAGCCAGCTGGTAAGTCAGGAAAAAATGGCTTCCTTAGGACAGCTTACAGCCGGTATTGCGCACGAGATTAATAACCCAATCAATTTTGTCAGTTCCAATATCGCGCCTCTCAAAAGAGATATTAAGGATATTATGGAAGTGATTGAATTTTACAGAGCATCCGCATCAAATGAATTTTCTCCTGAGACCAAGAAAGAAGCCAAAAAACTGGAAGAGGATTTGGAACTGGACTATGTACTGGATGAAGTAGAACAGTTGCTCAAAGGCATGGAAGATGGTGCAAAGAGAACCGTAGAGATTGTGAAGGGACTTAGGTTATTCTCCAGGGTTGACGAACAGGATATTAAAAAAGTGGATCTTCATGACGGGATCAATAGCACGATTATTTTATTGAATAGCTCTATCCCTGGAAAAATCAGAATAGTGCGAGATTATGGCGAACTTCCTATGGTGGAATGCCTTGCAGGTAAAATCAATCAGGTGTTTATGAATATCATTAACAATGCGGTTCATGCGTTGGCTGATAACTTGGATAAAATCGCAGATCCTGTAATTACGATTAGAACAAGGGCTTTACCCGATCAGGTAAAAATTGAAATTGAAGATAATGGTCCTGGCATGCCGGAACACGTGAGACAAAGGATTTTTGAACCATTTTTCACGACCAAGCCTGTCGGTAAAGGCACCGGTTTGGGGCTTTCTATAGTTTATTCTATTATTGAAAATCACAAGGGTACCCTGGAAGTTGTTACAGAGGAAGGGCAGGGGACTTCATTTATTATTTCGCTTCCTATCTACCAAAATACCCCAAAGTATGATTGAAAATAACATCAACGTACTCTACATCGATGATGAGGACAATAACCTCAAGTCTTTTAGAGCTACACTTCGGAAGGACTTTAAGATTTTTACCGCTATCGATGGAGAAGAGGGACTAAGAATCGCTCAAGAAGAAGAGATACACGTGGTCATTGCAGACCAGCGTATGCCTGGAATGACGGGTACCGAATTTTTCGAGCGGATGGTGCAGATCAATCCTGATCCCATCCGAATTCTTTTGACTGGCTATTCTGATATCGCAAGTGTGATTGATGCGATCAATAAAGGCGAGGTTTATCGATTTATTGACAAACCATGGAACATTGAGCAGATTAAAAACTCCATTAAAAATGCTGCTGATATCTATTTCATGAGGAGAGAACTCAAAGAAAAGAATCTCAAATTGAAAAAGCTTCATTCCGAGATGAATCAGTTTGTCTACAGCTTATCTCATGAACTCAGGGGGCCACTGATGAGTATTTCGGGTGTGTCCAAGCTGGCAAAAATGGAAGTTTCGGATCCCAATGTCTTGGAATATTTTGAAATGATAGATACCGCCACCGGAAAGCTGGACGACTTTATCTACAAAATGTTGGATTTTTATCGATCTACCAAAATAGATCACAAAGTAACTGAGATCCACTTTCAGGATGTGGTAAATCAGCAAATGATTGCCTACCGGGAAAAGTTTGATCTGACACATTTTCATATCGAAGTACAAGTCAATCAAAAAATTCCTTTTTTCTCAGACGATTCCAAAATCCGGGTGATTTTAAACAACCTTTTCAGCAATGCCGTCCAGTTCCAAAAAAGTCAACCAGGACCAAAGCGAATCAGTCTTACAGTAGATGTTTTTGATAATCAGGTAATAATTACTTTGGAAGACAATGGGATTGGAATTGAGGAAAGACATAGAAGTGATGTTTTCAATTTGTTTTCCAGGGCTACCCAACGAAATGTAGGTACCGGTTTGGGGCTATATATGGTGAAGGAAGCGGTTGAGCAAATGGGAGGGAAAATCCATCTTGAATCACAAATTCATGAAGGCACTACCGTCACCGTGACCTTGCCTAGTATGAATTAGGCTGATGCCTTCCATAAAAGTCGACCTCAGCATGTATCTTTGCAGCGGCAAAAGCCGATTTTTCACACTTAAAGAATACTAAAAATGATTAATCCTTGGCATGACGTCAACATCGGGAAGGAAGCTCCTGAGTACGTGATGGGTGTTATTGAAATTCCTAAAGGAAGTAAAGGCAAGTACGAGTTGGATAAGAAGACAGGCATGCTTCTTTTGGATCGCGTCTTATTCTCTGCGGTCCATTATCCGGCAAACTATGGTTTCATCCCCCAAACATTCTGCGAAGACCATGACCCTCTTGACATCCTGATTATTTCGCAAATTGACATCCCATCCATGACCCTGGTCAAGGCAAAAGTAATTGGGGTCATGCGTATGATCGATGGCGGTGAAGCAGATGATAAGATCATCGCGGTAGCAGCCGGTGACCAATCTGTGAACTATATCAATGATATTGAGGAATTGCCCCCGCATTTGATGAAGGAAGTTCATCGCTTCTTTGAGGATTACAAGAAGCTGGAAAACAAAGAGGTAATCGTGGAGGATTTTCTCGGGAAAGATGAAGCCATGCGTATCATCAATGAGAGTATCGCCATGTACGATCGGAATTTCCGAACAGCCAGATAAAGCAAGAGCCTGAGAAATCAGGCTTTTTTCATTTTTATTTGGTGCTTTTGCGCTTTCTTTTTAAGGTAATTGACAAATTCAGTGTAAGCTTCGTGCTCATGGTTGGAAATGGAGATTGAATTTTTGTCCTGAAAGACAATTGTCACTTGGCGAAACTCGCGCTTATTTGCTACTACCGTTTCCTCTTCCCATGCTAAAATTTCAGATACAGGATAGACTTTGGTACTTCCTCTCAAGGGTAGTTTGATCACCACATGGTCTTTTCCTGCTGAAACAAATCGCCATCCTGCCATCATTTTAACCAAAAGCATCAATACCACCAGAGTGATCAAGGAAGAGGCTAACAAATAAAACCAAAGTCCAAAGCTACCTTTATAGCTGAAGTCCCTCAGGATGAGCACAAGGCCCGTCAATAGGATTAATACTACTAGGCTTAAGGAAATGTAAGTGGAGATTTTCGGCTTAATGACGACCATGCAGGTGTTGAATTTCTTGAAGTTTTGCTTTGGCAAAAGTCTCCAAATCCCTGAAGAATGCGAAAAAAATCACTTCAAATTCTGCTTCTTTTTCTCGAAGAAGCGATGTGCTCTCATTCATTTTGGAATCAAATTTTGCCCTCCGGGTCATTCCATTGAGTGTCCTCTGAATTCCTTCAAGCTCCCGGTAGTGTAAAAGCCAATTTTGGCTTTTCATCCAGTAAAACATCTCTCCAAATCGCAGAGGTAGATCCGGGAGGTGTTTTTCCACGATGAAATAGGCGTGAGAAGCAAATTCTTCCAAGGAAGTACTGGAATACTTATTCCAATTTTTGGCCAAAAAATAATCAAAGAAGATATCTGTAATCACGCTGGAATAGTGCCTGAATTTGGGTCTGAGATAGCTTTGTCCTGCCTTTACCAAGGGATGCGCATCTGTAAATGAATCGATTTCTCGATGAAGCAGAATTCCTGTTTGGATATCCACAGAAAATTGTTGGAGATCCTTTCCCTTAATAAAATCTGCCACAAGGTTGCCAACCAAGATCTCCTCCTGACCAAAAGACAAATACGCATGCGCTAGAAAATTCATGGGAGTTGTAAAAAGGGAAAACCCTTGGACTTTTGTTTAGTTTGCACCCTAAAATACCGATTGATGCCGAATTACCTCGAAGAATTAAAGCAAGGACTTAAACTTCTCAAGCTGGAGTGGCAAGAGGACCTTGCTCAATACAAGAAAAAGTTTCTCAATACCTCCGTAGCTGACAAGAAAAAAGAGGGGATTACCTGGCATCCGATTCTGCTTAAGAAGACCAAAATCGGCATGGGGGAGCGCCTGATTATTGAGGTGGAGCGGACGGATACAAGCTATCCTTCGGCATTTGGATCAGGTAAATCGGTCTCGTTTTACTCTACTCAGGAGGGCTACCATGGGGCTGAGTTTCGAGTCAATGGCGTGGTCAATCAAGCCAAAAAAGACACCTTAATCGTCACGCTACAGGCGGATGAAGTGCCGGATTGGATGGATTCGGGGCGATTGGGAGTGGATTTGCTCTTTGATGAGGCCAGTTACCGCGAAATGGAAGGCGCATTGAAAAAGGTTATTCAGTCGGAGTCACCTCGACTCACCGAGCTACGTGATATCGCTTACGGAGAGGAAAATCCAAAATTCAGGGAAGTGCCAAGTCTGAATCTGGAGGGATTGAATTTTTCTCAAAATCTCGCCTGTCAAAAAATAGAGTCAGCCCAGGACTTTGCCATCGTGCATGGCCCTCCCGGCACGGGTAAAACCACAACATTAATAGCTGCTATCCAGCAAGCGGTAGAGCAGAATCTACGGTTATTGGTCACCGCTCCAAGCAATGCGGCAGTGGATCTTTTGGTGGAAAAGCTGGTTGATCGGGGAATTGCTACCCTTCGTCTTGGGCATCCAGCCCGAGTGGAAGAAAAAATCCTCAATCAAACACTGGATGCCAAAATTGCCTTTCACGACAGCTATCGGGATCTGAAAAAACTAAGAAAGGAAACCGAATCTTACCTGCGGCTGGCGAAGCAATACAAACGGAACTTTGGTCCCGAGGAGCGCGCCCAACGCAAACTCATGTATCAGGAGGTTTCCCGAATCCGTGAGGCAGCAGAACAGTTGGAAGACTACATTCGTTCTGATGTCTATCAGCGAACGCAGGTGTTTGCGTCCACTTTGGTCGGCGCTTCCTCGCATCACCTGAAGGGGATGATATTTGACATCGTGTTTATCGATGAAGCAGCTCAGGGCCTGGAAGCGGCTACTTGGATCCCCATTTTGAAGGCAAAGAAGGTGGTTTTCGCAGGGGATCATTGCCAACTTCCTCCGACCATTAAGTCCTATGAAGCGGCTAGACAAGGTCTTTCTACTACTCTTTTTGAAAAAATCATCCACCGCCAGCCTCATACGGCACAAATGCTACAAGTGCAGTACCGAATGCCTGAATCCATCATGGGATTTTCCAATCAGCATTTCTATGAAGGGAAACTGGAAGCTGCCGAGAATACACGGAGCCATGCATTTTCTCCAGATGAACCTGTACTCGAGTGGATCGATACGGCCGGTTCGGGCTACACCGATCAGCAAGAAGCCGAAAGCCTCAGTACTTTTAATCCTGAAGAAGCACGCTTTGCCTGCCGTCATCTGAACGATACGATCAAGCGAATCGGGTTTGGGTTGTTTAAGGAAAATGGTTGGACAGTTGGACTTATTGCGCCTTATTCGGCACAGGTCAGATACCTACGGCATTTGATTTTTGAAACTTACGAGTTTCCCAACTTGAAGGCTTTTGCAGACCTGATTACCATCGATACCGTGGACGGATTTCAGGGTCAAGAGCGGGATTTGATGCTAATTTCTTTGACTAGATCCAATGAAAGTGGAGAAATAGGCTTTTTAGCAGATGAGCGAAGAATGAACGTGGCCATCACTCGAGCCAAGCGGAAACTGATCCTGATCGGTGACAGCAGCACCTTGGCCCAGCATCCTTTTTTTGATGAGCTTCTCCGCTATTTTGAGGAAAAAGAGGCGTATCGAAGCGTGTGGGAGTTTATGTAGAAGCCTGGAGGTTTGGGAGAATGGAAGTATGGAAGATCGAACTAAAGGCCAAATTCCAAATAGGAAAGTTTGATTAGCTACCCGAAATCCGAAATCTAAAGTCCGAAATCCAATACTTTTACTTAGCGGAATCGAAGCTTCGATCTTCCCCTTTTCCAAAATCCTCAGCATTTACCAAAGTCACCCATTTGCCCATTTTCTTTTGAATTACTTTAAAATGGTGCTGCTCTTCAGGGGTAATTAGAGAGATGGCTTGTCCTTGCATGCCGGCACGGCCTGTGCGTCCGATGCGGTGGATATAATCTTTTGGAGACCTAGGCAGTTCATAATTGATCACCAAAGGCAAGGCCTGAATGTCTATTCCTCTTGCCGCCAAATCAGTGGCTACCAGGACTCTGGTTTTACCTGACTTAAATCTAGCCAAAGCCTCCGTGCGGGCTCCTTGGCTTTTGTCCCCGTGAAATGCGACCGCATCGATTCCATTTTTGATAAGTTTTCCTACTATGTTGTCGGCAGTTCGGATAGAGGAAGCAAATACCAAAATCTGTTTCCAATCGCCCGATTGGATCACTTGACGCAAGAATGGTCCTTTGGCTTCGGGGCTGACCCGATAGGCACTTTGAGTGATTGAGTCGGGCGTAAAATCGTCGGCAGCGACCTGCACGCGAACAGGATTTTGCAAGAGTTTTTTGATCAATTCCTCTACCTCACCTTCCATGGTAGCGGAGAAAAGCAAGGTTTGTTTTTTCCTGGGGATGTATTCAAAGAGGTGATCTATTTCCTCTTTGAAACCCATTTGAAGCATCTTGTCGGCTTCATCGATGACCAAAGTCTGGATGCGTGAGATGCTTACCGAATTTCTCCCCATCAAATCAATCAACCGCCCGGGAGTAGCGATCAAAATCTCAGTTCCGCCCAGTTTCATCATTTGAGGATTGATCGAGACTCCTCCAAAAATCGCCAAGGACTTGATTCTTCTGGGTAAAAACCGCCCAAAATTTTCCGCTACTTCTGCTACCTGCACGGCGAGTTCCCGCGTAGGAACAAGCACCAATACAGGAACCGAACGATCTCTTGGAGCTTCTTTTTGCAAAAGCTGTTGTAGAATGGGCAAGATGTAGGCTGCAGTTTTGCCTGAGCCGGTAGGCGCCAATCCTAGCAGGTCTTTTCCATGGAGTATGGCTGGGATGGCCTCTACCTGGATCGGATAGGGTGATTCGTACTTGGCCCGCTCAATGGCGGAAAGAAGGGCAGGACCAAGGCCCAAATCTGCAAAATTCATAGGGTTGACTTTGTACAAAGGTAGGAATGTCAATCGAAAGGATTCTTTTTTCTAATGTGTAACCATTAATTCGTTTTCAATTTGAATTCCTGTAAGACAATACAAAGAGTCATCGAGGAAACTGTTTTTGTATGAACCATTAAGGTCATTTAGGGAATTAAGGTCTGTAACTGGTTAATTTTTTGGAATTTAAATGCCTCAATTTTCTTAATTCCCTTCATGGTTTTAATTGGGTTTTTACGAACTATTAAGTGTTTATCGAAATGATTATTGACCGTATTCAATTTGAATTTTTGCCTTTGATGATTTCGTGTTGGATTTCAAGTCAATTAAAAGCAAATTGAAAATCGACTAGTATGGTTGTTCTTTAGGATTCCTGTTGTATCCCATTCACTTCTATTTCGATCTCCTGTGACTTCAGAAAATTCAATTGAATCAGCCTTTCTTAAACCCCAAAAGACCTAAAATACCTTGATTATATGTTCAGAAGTGCGTTGTGGAGCGGTGTAGTTGGTGTGTTGCTTTTATTTTCCTGTAAAGATCCGGGGCCTCTTCCTGAGACTCTCGATAGCCCTGCCCGAACTCCAGAGGAGGAAATGAAAACTTTCCAAATCGAGGAAGGATTTGAAGTGCAGTTGGTTGCTGCCGAACCCCTCGTGGAGGCACCTGTCCATATTCAATTTGATGCAGATGGACGCCTATGGGTATTGGAGATGCGGGGCTACATGAATGACATCGAGGGTTCGGAGGAAAAGCTGCCAGTCGGTTCGGTAGCCATTTTGGAGGATACCGATGCAGACGGACAAATGGACAAAAGGATCGTGTATCTGGACTCATTGATCATGCCTCGGTCCTTAGGATTTTATAAAAACGGAGCGCTAATAGCGGAAGATAATTCCCTTTGGTGGACAGAAGATACAGATGGAGATTGGAAAGCGGATGTGAAGACACTCGTAGATTCAACCTATTCCGCAAATGGCCTTCCTGAGCATACAGACAATGGTTTTGTACGCAACGCAGACAACTGGTACTACAGCGCCAAATCCCGACTTCGCTACCGAAATGTGGATGGACAATGGGTTCGGGATTCTACCGAATTTCGAGGGCAGTGGGGCATTACCCAAGATGACAAAGGCCGATTGATCTACAACTACAATTGGTCTCAACTTCACGGGGACTTGGTTCCTGCCAATTATTTATCTCGAAACAAAAACCACAAGCCATCAACCGGGATAGACCATGGCTACACAATCGACCGAAGGGTATTCCCGATTCGCTCTAACCTAGCGGTAAACCGCGGATACATTCCCGGTACACTGGACTCTGCCAATCGACTGCAAGAATTTACTTCAGCTTGCTCTCCTACGATCTATCGAAGCAGACTGTTTCCAGAGGAATACTATGGCAATGTCTTCGTGATGGAAAATGCCGGCAATCTGGTCAAGCGGAATGTGGTGAAGGAAAAGGGCAACCTGCTGGAAGCTTTTGACCCAAATTCCGGCAAGGAATTTTTTGCTTCTACCGATGAGCGATTCCGGCCTGTTCATGGGGCTGTGGGGCCAGATGGTGGTCTTTACATTGTGGATATGTATCAGGGGATCGTGCAGCATGGAGCTTATATGACCGATTACCTGAAAGAAAAAACCTTGGAGCGAAAACTCGACGCTCCCGGGCACATGGGGAGAATATGGAGGATTGTGCCTAAAGGAACTGATTTTGAATCATCCCCCAAGCTGAGTTTGGCAAGTACACAGGATCTGGTAGAATACCTTTCCCACTCAGATGGCTGGTATCGGGATCAGGCGCAGCGGCTTTTGGTAGAAAAGGCGGATCAAAGTGCTGTGGCATTATTGGAAAATTTGGTCAAAAGTAAATCCTCCGAATTGGGATCGTTCCATGCGCTATGGGCTTTGGAGGGGATGGGGAAAGTAAATCCTTCTTTCCTTTTTTCTATCCTCAACGATCCAAGTGATTTGATCAAAAGCACGGCTGTTCGTCAGCTGGAAAAATTGGCAGCTACCCAACCTGAAGTGCAGGAACGATTGGGAAATGAGCTGGTGAGCATGGCCTCAGAAGCCTCTGAAGTGCTTGCGCTTCAGATTGGGTTGAGTGCAGAAGTCCTTTCGCGCAATGCCCGTTTGGCGGTATTGAAATCAATTGTGGAAAAATATGGGGAACAGGCCTTGATCCGAGATGCGGTCATGAGCAGTCTGGGAGAAGTGGAGTGGAATTTTTTACAGGGTATTTTAGCAGATGCACGCTGGCAAACACAGGATGTCAATCGGGAGATTTTCCTGGAAATGCTATCTGCGGCGATCCTGAAAAAAGGTGATTCTGAGGAGATTTCTCAACTTTTGACCCAAATCGATCAGCCTACACTTTCTTGGAAAGAGCAAGTGATCTTGAATGGACTTGCCATCAAAGCCGGAGATATCGAAGAGGCAGGGAGTATTCGTTTTGCTGCGAAGCCATCTCTTTTCTCTCGCGCCGATTTGCCGCTGGATGATACCCGCAAAAATATGCTGCTTCGGGTCTTTACCTGGCCTGGATACCAACCCTTGGTAGCAAGCTCCTCGGGATCTTCTTTGGACGAGAGTGGTCTTAAGCTTTTTGCCGAAGGCCGTCAAAAATACCTCGCGACTTGTTCGGGCTGTCATGGCAACAATGGCAAAGGGGCCACTCGCTTGGGACCTCCATTGGCGGGCTCTGAATGGGTGCTTGGAGATGAAGTACGGTTGAGCTTGATTTTGCTGCATGGGATGGAAGGACCGATTGAAGTTGCCGGAAAGAAATACGATGCTCCTGAGATTTTGCCTGTAATGCCGGCTCATTCCACCATGGATGATCGAAGCATCGCGGCGATTTTGACCTATATCCGAAATGAATGGGGAAATCAAGCCCCTGCCATTACCGGCCGTACAGTGGGTTCTACCCGTGTCCTCAACCAAGGTCGAGTTTACCCTTGGTCTGCGGCGGAGCTCAATGCACACCTAGAAAAGCTAGCTTCTACACCCAAACCCTAACCCAAAACCCGCCTATGAAAACGCCTTACTCAACGCATAAAACTCTTGCTAGCAGGAGGGATTTTCTCAAAAAATCTGCTCTTGCCTCTGCGGCGCTGACTTGGCCATTTTCGGCCTTGCCTGAAAGCCTCCGGGGAGTTTCGATGGGGGTGGTGGTGCATTCCTATGGCATGCGCTGGGGATCAAAAGTAGAAAGTGCCACCTATCCGGGTTTTACCAATGCGGTGGATTTAATGCGGCATTGTCACTCGATCGGTGCAGGAGGCATTCAGACCACGGTTGGCGGATGGGCGGAAGACTTTGCAAAGCAAGTTCGAGCGGAGCGGGAAAAGCTCGGAATGTACCTGGAGGGAAGCATTGGTTTGCCAAAAGACTCCACTGACCTAAGCCGCTTTGAGAAGGAAGTTCGATTAGCCAAGGAGGCAGGAGCGACTGTACTACGAACAGTTTGCTTGAGTGGGAGGCGCTACGAAAACTTCAAGACGGAGACGGAATGGGCTACTTTCAAAGAAAACTCCCTCAGGTCTATCCAGCTCGCTGAGCCTATTGTGCGAAAACATCAGGTACGATTGGCGGTGGAAAATCACAAAGACTGGAAAGCCGCCGAACTCGCTCAACTCATCCAAAACCTAAGCAGCGAATGGGTGGGAGTGACTTTGGATTTTGGAAATAATGTTTCCTTGCTCGAGGAACCCATGGAAGTGATCCGAACTTTGGCTCCTTTTGCCTTTTCCACACATGTGAAAGACATGGGTGTGAAAGCCTACGAAAAAGGCTTTTTGCTTTCCGAAGTGGAGTTGGGGAAAGGAATTGTTGATCTCAAAACAGCCGTAGACCTCTGCAAAAAACACAATCCCCAAGTGACCTTCAGTTTGGAAATGATTACCCGAGATCCCTTGGAGATTCCTTGTTTGGAGGATAGCTATTGGGTCACTTTTGAGGATGAAAAAGCAAAAGACCTGGCAAAAATCCTTCGAATGGTTCGCGACCGATCCTTTTCCGGAGACTTGCCCTCCGTCAAAAATCTCGATTCAGAAGGAAGGCTAGCCTTTGAAGAAGAAAACGTGGTAAAGTGTCTTTCTTATTCTAAAACCCAGCTTTCTCTTTAAGTTCATAGAATAAATAATCCAATAAAAGAACCTATAAATCTTTAATTTCCCATCTCATCGGACACCTGACATCCGACATCGGACCAGTTAAATCTTCTGTCTTCTGTCTTCGGTCTCCCTAACTTCTTACCAAAATGTCCACCCTCGACTTCTCCCAACTCCCAGGTCTTTCTATTTTTTCACTCAAAGGCAAAGCCGCCATCATCACGGGAGGCACCAAAGGCCTCGGTTTGGCGATGGCTGCCGGGCTAGCTTCAGCCGGTGCCCATGTGCTTTTGGTCTCTCGAAAAGCCTCCGACGGAGATGAAGCCGCCGCTGAAATCGCTGCTCAATACGGAGTGAAAGCCATGACATTTGCCGCAGACGTCGTAGATCAAGCAGGGATGGAAGCCATGGCTAAGTTTGCCTATGAAGCCTTTGGTAGTATCGATATCCTAGTCAATTCCGCAGGCATCAACATCCGTGGAGCGATTGACGAACTCTCTCATGCCGATTTCACCAAAGTTATGGATGTCAATGTAACCGGAACTTGGCTGGCTTGCCGGGCAGTGACCCCTTACATGAAAGAGCAGAAAAAAGGAGCGATTATCAATTTAGCAAGTACTTTGGGTTTGGTGGGTTTGGCCAACCGTACACCTTACACAGCTAGCAAAGGTGCAGTGGTGCAAATGACCCGAGCATTGGCTTTGGAATTTGCTCCTTGGAATATCAATGTGAATGCAATTTGTCCGGGACCGTTTTTGACCGAGATGAACCTGCCCATCGCCGATACCGAGGAGGGGAAAAAGTTTGTGGTAGGAGCTACCGCTTTAGGTCGCTGGGGTGAGTTGAAAGAAATCCAAGGAGCAGCGATTTTCTTGGCTTCCGACGCGGCTACCTACATGGTGGGTTCGATGGTGACGGTTGATGGCGGGTGGACAGCAAGGTAAATTCAGAAGTTTGAAATTAGAAAGCTGAAACAAAAACAAAACTGGAATAGACCTATGATAAAAGACTTGCAGATTAGAAGTTGAACTTCTAATCTGCAAGTCTAATTTTTTAATTGAATTTAACCAACCACCAAACTCAGTACATAGACAACCAATATGGCGGTGATTCCTGCAATCAGGGTTCCTAAACTATGAGACAGGTTTCCTTGCTTGGTGGTCATGCCCGAGAGTTGGGTGACGACCCAAAAGCCGCTGTCATTGGCGTGAGAAATCGCCAAGGCACCTGCGCCAATAGCTACCGTGGTGAAGACCTTCATGGCTTCGCTATCCAATCCCAGTGGTCCCATAATCGGAGCGATGATGGAGGCTGTGGTGATCATGGCTACCGTGGTGGAACCTTGGGCAGTTTTCAACCCAAAGGCAATTAGGAAGGGTAGAAAAATCCCCCAGTTGGCATCGCTCATGGAGGAAGTGACCAAATCACCTACGCCGGAGTTTTGGAGCATTTTTCCAAAAACAGCCCCTGCGCCGGTGATTAGGATTACCGGAGCGGCAAGTAGAATCGAGTCGCCAATCCAGCCTGTGGAGGAAAGGAGTTTGCGGTCAAACTTTTTAGGAAGAGTAAATGACAATAAGGCTCCAATCAGTAAAGCCATCACAGGTGTACCCAAAAACTGCACAAGCTTGATCAATCCCCCTTCCCCTAATGGTTTGGAAGGGTAGTTGGCGATGGAAGCCAGAATAATCAAAGTCAATGGGATCAGAATAGGAAGTAAGGACGCAGTAAAGCTCGGACGATCTTCTTTTTTGATTTGCTTTTCGTCTGCTACAATAAAAGGCCGAAGAGGGATTTTGGTGACCCACTTTTGGACGAAAATATACAGTGGGATCAAGGTAACCAGAGAAACCACCCCTCCATAGAAGATGACTTGGCCTAAATCCGCCCCCAAAATCCCCGCAGTGGCTATAGGTCCTGGCGTAGGAGGAACCAAGGAATGACTAGCCATGGCACCCAAGGACACCGCGACAATGGTAGCAGCATAAGAAATCGTACTCCTTGCCGAAAGGGATTTGGCAATCGGATTCATCATGATGATGGTGCTGTCACCAAACACGGGAATGGATAAAATCCAGCTGCTGAGCATGAGAGAGAGGTTTACGGACTTTTCTCCTACCCACTTCAGCACTTTTTCGGCAATGACCATGGCACCGCCTGTCTTTTCCAGAAAAGTCCCCAAAATGACTCCCAGCAGAATCAATAAGCCTACGCTACCCATTACCCCTCCAAAACCTTCCGAAATGGATTTGACTATGAGCTCCGTTTCCATTCCCATCATCAATCCATAGACAATTGCGCCTACGAAAAGTGCCAAAAAGGGGTGAATGTCAAATTTGATGATGGCAACCAAGATCAGGGCGAGGGCTGCCAGAATGATAAATAGGGTAAACATGATAGGCTTTTGGGTTTGATTGCTTTTTCTGATTTTGATCTGGTCAGAAGAAGCTAAAAATTAAAGAAAAAAGCCCAAAACCAAAGCCCGATCATGGATTTACACCGATAAGGAGAAAAATGGACGGTAAATCTTGGGATTATTTCTATTTTATGTCGAAAACCCCGCCTTATGAGAAATTTAATTTTCCTTTTAGGACTGCTACTAACGCTCAGTTTCAGTTCCTGTGATTCCTTTCAGCCCAAATCCACCACGTTTAACCTACTCCCAGCTCCCAAAGAACAATTCATGCTCGGCGCTTCTTCCTTGGAAGTCGAAGCGGTTGCTTCCGCTTATGAATCAGCTCGAACTTCCCTGATCAATGGCGAGGAAACAATGGACTTTAGCCTAATTCAGTTTGCATTGATGCCCGATTTGGGACTAAAGGAAGAAGGCTATCTTTTGGACATTTCCAATGAATATGTCAGTATTCAGGCTTCTTCTAAAGCGGGCTTGTGGTATGGACTCATGACGCTGGGACAGATTTTAGAAGATGCCAAAGACCAAGATGGACCATTGCTTGCTTTTAAGATTAAAGACGAGCCCGAACTCGCTTACCGTGCCGTGCATCTGGATGTGAAGCATCATTTGGAGAAAAAGGAGTACTACTTCGAGCTCATGGACCGATTTGCTGCGCTGAAAATCAATGCAGTAATCGTCGAAATCGAGGACAAACTGAAGTACGAACTCCAGCCCAAAGTCGGTTCGGCGGATGCTTTTTCCATCTCTGAGTGGAAAGAACTCAGCGATTATGCCATGGCTAGAAATATCCGCATCAGTCCTTTGGTACAAGGCTTGGGTCATGCGTCATTTATCCTGAAGCATCCAGAATACATTCCCCTTCGTGACGATCCAGAAAGTGATTGGGCTTTCAATCCACTCAATGAGGAGACGTACAAGGTGCAGTTTGACTTGTACGAAGATGCGCTTAAGGCTTTTCCTCATGCCAACTACCTCCATGTGGGTGGTGATGAGGTGCATACGACGGGCAGAAATTCAGGTAAATCGCCCCTCGAACTCCAATTGATCTGGCTCAATCGGGTCAGTGAGTATGCTGAGCAAAAAGGGCTCACTCCGATTTTCTGGGATGACATGCCCCTCAAAAATGCGGAAGTCTACAATTCTATCTATAACTCCAAGCTAACCAAAGCCCAAGTGGACAGCATCTGGACTGCGAATGAACCTAACCTCAACAAGTACATTGACCTATTTCCGAAAAATTGCGTTTACATGCGCTGGAACTACGACATGCCTGAGTCTCCCGGTAATAACCGCGCCATCCAGTGGTTTACAGACAACGGGCTGAAAGTCATGGGAGCTACTGCCGGGCAAACCCGCTGGAACCTCATGCCACAAGACCAAAGCAATACGAATAACATCCGGGATTTCGCCCTGATCTCGATTCGAAATAAAGCCGACGGATTGCTCCTGACACTTTGGGATGATGATTCTCCACATTTTGAATTGTATCAGAGAGGAATCGCTCTATTTGCGGAGTATACCTGGTCTGGCAAAAGACGGTCTGAAGAGGACCTCCATGCGGCTTATCGCCATCGCGCTTACGGTCCTGCCTTAGATTCATCTGCTTATGAATTTATCAACTTGCTCGAAGGCCCGGTGGCGGCCTGGAAGGGAATGCTGTTGAAACCTAAGAAAGATCGAAATCGCCTTCGAAATTTCGAGAATCCCCTGGAAGAGGCAGTACTTGCTTTGCCTAAAGCAGATTCAATAGGCTCTTGGACTCAGGCAAATCAGGAGCGTATTCAAAAGGCAACCGCCAATCTTGCTCGGGTAGATAGTGTATTGGAGCGGATCGGAGAGGTGAAAAAGCTGGCTAAGCGAAATCTTCATCAGTTGGAAGTCTATGAGCAGGTAGCCCAAGTAGTGCGGTTTTCCAATCGGGCCATCATCACGTTGGCCGAACTGGACGAACCAAGTGGTGAAAAGCGAGAGGTAGCCAAATCCAAGTTAAAACAAATGGAAACCGAGTGGGCCTCTATCCAGTCCAAAGTAGAAGAAGTCTATGGCAAAACCCGACAGCTCAACAAACCTGCCGGCTATATCCTCGACCAGGACCACCATCATCACCTGGCCAACCAAGCCCTGAAATTCAGCGATTGGCAGTTTTACGTGGAGGGATTGTTTTTGGAGAAGGTGAAGAGGGAGATCAAGTAAGGATTAGACCTTCCAGGTTATCAAAACCTGGAAGGTCTTTTTGAATTGGACACTTTATTTTGTCTTTCTTTTTAAAACCGAAATTTGTAAAAATATCTTTTGAAATATAGATCGTGCTTTCAGCACTCTGTAAAATACTGATGCTTAGTTCCCAGAATTGAGTTCTGGGCTATTACAAAAAATGCCTTCGGCATTAATTCCTAATTGAATAGATAGAGCACCAAAGGAGAACTTTGTACAATCTTCTTTTTCCAGCTTGTATTTTTGGTCTAATACAAAAATGTCTTCAAGAAGCTATTTGGATAAAAAAGCACCAAGGGTGCGTTCTGTAAAAGCCCCAAATTCAATTTGGGGCTAAAATCAGAAGTATTGTTTCCAGAGCGCTGAAGGCGCGATCTGTAAAATAAAGCTCTGCCGGGTTTTCAAAACCCAGCAGGGCATATCACTCATTAAAAAACGGCCGCATCTCCTCGTGAATCTCTTCCCGTAGGGTTTTCAGCTTGAGGGCGTACTCCTGCAATTTCTTTTCCTGATCGGTTTTGGGTACCCAAGGCTTTACTTTTTTGGGATTGCCCTTTTCATCCACTGCCACAAAAATGATGATGCAGTGGGTCTTTTTCTCAAACTTCTTCTGCTCAAAATTCCTCGAATACACTTCCACCATGATGTGGATGCTCGAACTGCCGGTATAAATGACCTGAGAATCAATCTTGATCACCTCGCCGATCCCGATGGGTTTGTAGAATCGGATTCCACCCACATAGACTGTCACGCAATAGCTTTCTGCCCAGGTGCGTGCGCAGGTGTAGGCCGCCTGATCGATCCATTTCATCACGGTGCCACCGTGAACCTTTCCCCCGAAATTGACATCGCCGGGTTCGCTGATAAACTGAAAAGAGGTTTTGTGAGTAGGCATAAAAGAAGAATTAGAATAGGTTAGGGTTTGGCTTTCACGACAATTTCTTTCCCGTCGGTGCCTGCGTAAAATACCACGATTTCGGCGGGAATATCCCCTTCATTTTTTCCAAAATGGATCAGATCCACCACCTCGATGATTGGATCGCCTGCCTTCATGTGGAGGGTATTTCCCTTTTCATCCACTACAGTGAGTTCACCTTTAAGCAAAATGCCCGCATTGATGACAGGGTGGTAGTGCTTGGGAAGTTCGGAATGTGGAGGAATCGTGACTTTGACGATCGAGATTTTAGGTTTTCCCTCGGGATAGGCAGGGAGCGAATCTCCATTCCAAGAGAGGTAAGATTCGATGAGTTTTTCTGAGGTGGGGGCTTGGGATACGGGTTCTTTTCCGCAGGAAGCAAAAAGAAGGAGCAGGCATCCTGCAAGGTAGGTTTTCATAGGCTTAGAGAAAGGCAATCAAGGAGAATAGGGCGGTGGCAAACATGACTCCATAGCCCAAGTAAAGGTGGCGGCGCAGGGCAGGACTGCCGGCATAGATTCCTATGCCCATCTTCACCAGTGTATTGGACACCGAAGCGATCAAAACCGCCATGGCAGCAGTGCTCAAATCGAGTTTGAATCCTGCCAACTTGGAAGCAGAGATGGTGATGGCATCAATGTCCGAAATACCGGCAATGGCGCTTGAAATCAGCGTTCCACTTTGTCCCAGATTTTCATGGGCATAGGTTACCAATAGAATGATGAGGGTGTAAATAATTCCAAAAACCAATGCGCTTTTTAGATCCAATGGTTTTTTAAGCGGAAGATCTGTATCGGTGATTTCTAGGGATTTCTTTTGTTGATAAAGGAAAAAAGTAACCCCTACCGCACTCACAAAAACCAAAGTGATGGGCAGGGCAAGTCTTAGAAATAGCGCTTGGTTGAAAATGAAGGTCCAAATCAGCACCCGAACAAACATGATCGAAGATGCAGCCAAAATTGCTGTGGCGCATTGGGCGGATAGGGAGGGAGCATCTTGGCTTTTCTTCGAAAAAATCCAAGTCACAGCGGTACTGGAAACCAATCCGCCCACTATTCCACTCAACAGGATGCCCCGATTGGCGCCGAGAAATTTGGTAAGGATGTGTCCTGCAAGACCTAATCCGGAAGTCAAAATAACTACCCAACCGATTTCTCTTGGATTGACTACGTCATAAGGTGGATAGCCATACGTTTCATCCGGCAAAAAGGGTAACACCAGCAAGGCAAGGGTGACAAAAAGGAGAAAGTCATAAAGCTCTTCAGGAGTGATTTTTCCTACGATGGCTTTGATCCGAAACTTGGAAGAAAGTACCACTACCAAAATCACGGTGACGATGAGCGAGATTTCGATCAAGCCATTGAGTACTAAGGTGCCCATAATAAAAGCAAAAAGGGAGGTAATCTCCGTGGTCAGTCCACTGTCCCCCTTTTTTGCAGTGATCCAATAGGAAGCGGCATTCAGGATAATCACTCCGAGCAATAGGGCGCCGTAGACCCAAGGAGCCAAGAGATGGTAAAAAATTCCTCCTGTAAATCCCAAAAGCACCAAGATGATGAAGGTTCGGACACCAGAAAATCCGGTAGAATTTTCCTTCATGGCACTAAACTGACGCTCCAGTCCGATCACGGCGCCGATACCGATGGCTACGGCAATCCGAACCAGAAAGTCCCATTGGGATAGGCTAAAGCCGTTTTGATCTATCAGTAATTGATCCAAGCTTTTTTCTTTTTGTGAATTAAGTGAGGTTTATTCCTCCAGAAGGAAAAATTGGACTTCGAGGAAAAGCTTCTTTTTCTTTGACTCGGTTCCTATTTCGGTGTTCAATTCACGCAACATACCGCCGAGTCTCAGCTTTTTCTCAGGCAAATCTGCTGTTTCCTTGGGATGCCCGATGAGGATCGTTTCATGGGTGTATTCTGAGTGAAGTTCGTAGATGACATAGGCCTGTTTGACCGGAACCAGTGCAAAACTTCCCTCTGCACCTACGAGCACAGGCACCACGAGTTCTTCCACATTTTCTTCCGGTTCGGCGATCTTTTTGGGAGTGCCTACCATCGTGACGCTTAGACCTGGTTTGCCCTTTTCAATCATTTGAAGGATGGTGATGTGCACAGGGTGGTATTTTTCATACAATCCAAAGAGCTCCCCGTCCAGGCGGGCTAGGAT
>JAGXQZ010000055.1 GCA_018336015.1 Algoriphagus sp.
GACACTCCGGGAAGGAGCTGCAAGCCTTTGAAGATATCCGCCTCCCCCATAAAAGCCGGAATCGAACGCAACTCACGCGTAGTGAGCTTGGTGACTCCGGTGATCGCGTTGCGAACATTTCGATCGGGGTCTTCCGACACAACGACCACCCCATCCAATTCGAAACTTTTAACAGTCATTTCCAAATTGACTACACCATTGTCATACAGCTCTACTTGAGTAAAGACAGGGATGTAGGAAATGTGCCGAAAAGTCACCCGATGGACTCCCGGCTCTAGCGTAAGGTAGTAGAAGCCATATTTATCAGTGACCGTTCCGGTAAAAGCGCCATTTACATGTAGACCAACTCCTTGAAGTGGTTCATTGGTTTCTTCCGTGAGAATTTTACCTGTAAGGACGTAGGTATTGGGATGTTGATTTTGAGCTTTTCCAAATCGAAAGGTCAAAGAATCTGTTTGGCCGTATGCAACCGTAATTCCGAAGAAAAAGAATAGAATTAGCTGAAAGGAAAATTTTGACATGAGACTTCGAAGAAACCTGTTTTTTTTAAATTTTTACAGGAAAAATGTAAAAACCAATCCCAATCAGACTTCGTTTTTCTAAACAAATTCAATGTCAAATGAAAAAGATCCTATTTCTGTTATTCCTTGCGCTTCCCCTGCTGACCGCCTGCAAAGAAGAAGAGAAGCCAGACGAGGAAGCTTTTATCTTTGGCCAGTGGAACCTCTTATGTGAAGGCAATTGCATCCAAATTTACAAGTTTGAAGGAGGTAAACTCTACGAAGACAACATGAGAAGCTTCCGAGAGGCGCCTATCATTGTCTATAAAACTTCCCCGATGGACGCCAAATATGGTAGTTTGGCTCAGGAACTCGAAAACTCATTTCCAAAAGATTACTTAATGCCTCGGGGATTGCAGTTTATCGGCTGTCCCAATTGTGTAGAGGAAGGCGGGTATTACCTGGCTTTTGAGCGTGAATCTGAGATCATTTGGTGGCAAGTAGGTCGAATTCCTGAACTTTGGCCTCAAGAAATCAGGCCATTTATGGAAAAAATGATTCAGACCATGAGAGAATTTCCTCCTCAGCAATAAAAAAGACCTGTCAGGTTTCATAAACCTAACAGGTCTTTTGCTTTCGTGAGTTAAAGCTATTTCTTATTCAAAATTGAGCTTAACAATAATCCAGAAACTCTAAGAATCTTCATCGGACATCCGACATCCTACATCTGACATTTAAATTCTACCCACCAACTCTCTCATGATCTGACTCATGAAGGGTTCGGCTTTTGCAGCTGCAGCTATGACATCCTCAAGCGATACTTGGTGGATTTTACCTTCTACTCCCAAATCGGTAATGGCCGAAATTCCAAATACTTCCATGCCACTGTGTCTTGCCACCAATACTTCCGGTACAGTGCTCATACCTACTGCATCGCCTCCGATGAATCGAAGGTATTTGTATTCTGCAGGAGTCTCAAGATTGGGTCCTTCGACGCCGCAATAGACACCTGTGTGGAGTTTTATTCCTTTTTCTTTGGCAATTTCCAAGGCCAAATCGATCAGTCGACGGGAATAGGCATCGCTCATGTCAGGGAATCTAGGGCCCAGTTCATCGAAGTTTTTACCCCTTAGAGGGTTCTCCGGGAAAAGGTTGATGTGGTCGGAAATAACCATTACATCTCCCACTTCCTGAGTGGGATTGAGTCCGCCGGAAGCATTAGAAACCAAAAGCGTGGAAACTCCTAGCTTTTTCATGACTCTTACCGGAAAAGTCACCTCCTTCATGGAATAACCCTCATAGTAATGAAATCGGCCTTTCATGGCGAGGACGCTTTTGCCTGCTAGAGTCCCAAAAATCAGTTTCCCAGAATGGCTTTCTACTGTAGAAACCGGAAAATGCGGAATGTCTTTGTAATCAATCTCCAGTTGGACTTCGATCTGATTACCCAAACTACCGAGGCCTGTGCCTAAAATAATCCCAACTGAAATGGGCTGGTTGTACTTGTTTTGAATAAATGAGACAGCTTCTTGAATCTGATTGAGGTAGTCCATGGTTTGTTGATTTGGGAGCAAAGATAGGATTTTGGATGGGGCTTAGAACTTTTACCCCTACTTGCTTGTATAGGAGTGAGAAAATTCACCCTCATGATCAAGATTATCGTAGGTACCAACCGAAAGAACTCCGTTTCCAAAACCATTGCGGAACTCTATCAAAGCATTTTGACAGAAAAAGGAGTAGCGTCTGAAATTTTAGAACTGGAACACCTTCCGGCAGATTTTACGGCCACAGCGCTCTATGAAAACAACGGAAAAAATCCCGGATATAACGCCTTTCATGACCGCGTCAAGGAAGGAAAAAAGTTTGTATTTATCGTAGCAGAATACAACGGTTCGTTTCCGGGAATTCTGAAGACTTTTATTGACGGGATGACCTATCCAAACACTTTCAGAAATAAAAAGTGTGCATTGGTTGGCATCTCCTCCGGAATAGGCGGGGGTGGCATCGCATTGAGCCACCTCACCGACATCTTCCATTATCTGGGTATGCATGTTCTTGCTCTCAAGCCGAAGCTTGCCAAAATCGAGCAAAATATGTCAGATAACCTGCTCACCAACAGGCTGTATGTAGAACTCCTACATACCCAGGCAGACATGCTGCTTGAGTTTTAGGACTTAGTCCACATTGTCATGCAGGTATCTATTGTTGCCGAGAATTTCACTCTCGTTGCTTAGGTTATACTTGCTGATGGCTGGCTCAGAGCTGTGCTGTGGTTCATTCAGGACCACATTTTTGCGCTGATAGGCAGGCACATTCATTTTCTCTTTCATTTCTTCAGGCGAAGCATTGAAGACCCGATTGCCTTTGAGCTTCTCAAATCGTTCATGTGCTCTCTGAATCGCCTTTTGCTTCATTTGTTCATAGTAATCATTGGCATAGAGCGGAGCAGTAGGCTGAGACTCCTGAGGAAGTTTTTCATTCTTCTTTTCAGTCTCTTCATAGAGATTGTGAACGATTTTTTCTACCTCCTCCACTTTAGTTTCAACTGTTTTTTCCTCTACAATTGGCTGAACAGAAAAAACAAATTCCTCGATGGGTTCTTCTTCCACTTTTGGAGTGCTAGGAGCTGCTACAGGAGCTTTTGGCATGGAAAACGTAAAGGTAGATCCACCTGCGATAGGCTCTTCTTTTACTTGCTGAGCCTTCCCTGATTCCAGGTTGATCACGGTTTTTACCACTTCAGGAGTAGCTACCGAAGTACTGGCGATGGGTGTGGCAAAAGCAGATACCGGAGCAGATTCTACTTTTTTGGCACTCTTGTCAGATAGCCTATCCATCTCAAATCCTGTAGCAATCACTGTCACTCGGATAGCTTTGCCCAATTCGGAATCGATGCCCTGACCAAAAATTACCTCAGCATTGTCTCCGGCCTTCTCCTGGATATACTCGGTGATTTCGCTGAGTTCGTCCATAGAAAGTTCTTCTTCTTCGCCTGACATGATGGAAAGAAGGATTTTTTGAGCTCCTTTGATTTCCACATTGTTGAGCAAAGGGGAAGAGATCGCAGAGGCAGCAGCACGGATGGCACGGCCTTCACCTTCTTCGGTAGCCGAACCCATTACTGCAGCACCGGCTTCTTTCATGACAGTCTTCACGTCTTCAAAATCGACGTTGACATCCTGATGAATCGTGATGATCTCAGCGATGGATTTCGCCGCAGTGGTCAAGATATCATCTGCCTTACTGAAGGCCGTACGGATAGCCAAGTTGCCATAGATTTCTCTGAGCTTGTCATTAAGAATCACAAGAACAGTATCGCAATTTTCGCGAAGCGCCTCGATACCAGCCTGAGCAACAGCCATTTTCTTTTTGCCTTCAAACATAAACGGTGCAGTCACGATACCTACCGTCAGGATGTTGAGTTCTTTGGCAATTTTGGCTACAACTGGAGCTGCACCGGTCCCGGTACCTCCACCCATACCTGCTGTGATAAACACCATCTTGGTGTTGTCAGCGAGGAGTTCTCTGATTTCTTCGTGAGACTCCAAGGCAGCATTTCTTCCTTGCTCAGGATTGGCGCCAGCTCCAAGACCTTCGGTCAAGTTGGCTCCCAATTGTAGTCTTAAAGGAACGGGGCTTGATTTCAAGGCTTGAGCGTCGGTATTGACTACCACAAACTCCACATCCTTGATGCCTTGGCTGTACATGTGGTTTACGGCGTTGCTACCGCCACCACCAACGCCAATTACCTTGATAATTGACTTTTGATTCTTTGGGAGATCAAATCTGTAATCTTTCATGTTATCTGACATATTTTATGGTTTGGTGAAATTTTTCAGTTGTAAGTAATTTTTGTGAATGGGGAAGAAAAGGGAAATAACCTGCAAGGCGGGTTATCTCCCCCAATCATAAGCCCTAGTTGTAATTTTTATCATCCCCGATATCATCGGTGATCATGTTTCTTAGTTTGGTTCCGATTGCTTTTAGGATACTGTCACTCAGGATTTTCCCTCTGTCACCCATAATTTTTGAGGGTTTCAAACCTGCATTAGCTTTCCTGCTTTTATAGGCGCCTTCCCGATCATCGAGTGATTTGAACCCTGCTAATACCAGCCCCACTGTGGTGGCATACATCGGACTCTTTACTTCCTCAATAGCAGACTTGCCTAAGTGCTCATTGGGATAGCCTACTCTGGTATCCAGACCGGTCATGTATTCAAAAAGCTGCGAGATAAACTGCAATTGAGATCCTCCGCCTGTGAGTACAATGCCCCCAGCAAGCTTCTTATAGTAGCCACTTTGCATGATTTCATTCTGCACGATTTCGATGATTTCCTCCATTCTGGCCTGGATAATGGAAGCTAAGGTTCGGATAGAAATCTCTTTTGGAGGTCTGTTTTTTAGCCCGGGTATGGATACGATTTCATTTGGATTAGCTTCTTCAGCGATTGCTTTTCCAAAGCGTGTCTTCAGGAGCTCAGCTTGATTCTGCATGAGCATGCAGCCTTCTTTGATGTCTGAGGTGATAATGTTGCCTCCCAACGGAATAACAGCAGTATGTCGGATGATATTTTCGTAGAAAATGGCAATATCAGTCGTACCCCCTCCGATGTCTACAAGGCAAACACCGGCTTCTTTTTCCTCATCACTCAAAACAGAAAGAGAACTGGCCAAAGGCTCGAGAATCAGCTGCTTGGAAGTCAGATTCGCGCGTTTGACACATTTGTTGATGTTATTGATCGCGGTGCTTTGTGCGGTGATGATATGGAAATCAGCCTCTAATCGTGTACCCGACATACCCACAGGATCTTTGATACCCCCTTCGTAATCGACGGTATATTCCTGTGGCATTACGTGAATAATGCTATTTCCCGGAGGCACGACCATGTTGTGCATATCGGCCGTGAGGCGGAGTACATCTTCAATGGTGATTTCGTCCTCCGTTGGCTGGCGCATGATGCTGCCATGCATGATTTTGCTCTGAATATGCTGGCCAGCGATACCGACGATTACCTCAGCAATATCCACATCAGCCATGTTTGCACATTCCTCCACAGCCTTTTGGATGGCATTGACCGTCTTTTCGATATTGGTCACTATCCCTCGATCGACTCCGTCAGAGACAGCCTTGCCCATGCCGAGTACCTCGAGCTTGCCAAATTCATTTTTGCGTCCGATGATCGCGCAGATCTTAGTCGTCCCAATGTCCAGACCTACAATCAGTTTGTCGTTTTCCATATCCAAGCTTTATTCACAAACAATTTGATTTTTAAACTTCACGCTGATGCGCTCATAAGCATTCCAGCCTTTTCTCGGTAAAATTTCCTTGTACAGCACTTCAATTCGCTTGAATTTGCTCTCAAAGTCCAGTGCGTCCCCAAATTCGATCACCTGCTTCCCCACTTGCTGGTGAATTCGTATATCGTTCTTTTTATTAATCTCCAGCTCAGTCACTTGGGCATTCCAAAACTCGTCCATGGTGATGAATTGGATCAAAGGCATCAGTTCGGGCATGGCCTCCACACTTCCCTGATTCATCAATTCTTCAGCATAGGCTCCTTCCAAAATCAATACCCTACTGGTATAGGTCGGAGAGGTAGGAATGATCAACCCTTCCTTGGTGATGTAGCCATCGGCAGCATCCGGTCTGGCAATTCTTGCAATCGGCTCATGCTGAGTGATGCTCACTTTGACAATTCCTTTTTGACCGACTGAGGCCTCCACTGACTTGATGAAGGGATGACCAAGAAGCCTTTCCTCCATGGCGCTCAATGGAACCTCTGACAGCGGAAGTCCGGCTTTCAATTCCGGAAATGCTGAAGACACAATCCCTTCAATTTCCTTTTCCTCGACGAAGTACACCCCACTTACTGCCTCTAGATCAATCTCCAATCCTTGGTAGGTTTTGAGCTGAACTTGCTTTTCCACAAATCCAATAAACCCTACCAAAACCAAGCAGAGCGTCATAAATCCAAGTCCCTTTTTCAGCTTTCTCTTATTCATGATTGGCCGGATTTAGCGATTGAATTCATCCAAGCTGCGATGGCAGGTACCAAACGGTCAATATCTCCTGCACCCATGGTCACTAAGACCTCGGGCTGGGATTCCTTCAGGTAATCCATCACCTGATTTTTCTGAATCAAAGTCTTCTTGCCAGCCTTGATTCCACCCATAAGCATCTCTGATGTCACTCCAGGAATAGGAAGCTCTCGTGCGGGATAAATATCCAAGAGCACTACCTCGTCAGCCAAGGATAGACTTTCTGAGAATCCCTCTGCAAAATCCCGGGTACGGGTGAAGAGATGCGGTTGGAAGATGACCGTCATTATTTGGGTCGGAAACATGGCCCGTACAGAGCTAAGACAAGCTTTGATTTCCTCCGGATGATGAGCATAGTCATCGATGTAAATAGCACCCGGAGTAGAAGAGTGAATTTCAAAACGTCTCTTTACTCCACGAAATGACTTGATTCCTTCTCGAATCTGGTCTTCAGTGACTCCATGATCTACCGCAATAGCTATGGCTGCCAAAGCATTTTCCACATTATGAAATCCTGGAATGTGAAGCTCCAAACCCTTGATTTGAGCCTTGGTTCCGATGTAATCGAATTGGAAAGTCCCTGGCTTGGCAATGATATTCTCGGCATGAATGCCTGAGGAGCGAAGTCCGTATTCACGGATTCCTGCCCCCGAACCCACCTGTTCCCCCAGACGATACCAAGCATGAGTCTGGAGGTAGAGCTTGCCTTTTTTATCTACCAAACGGATAAATTCTCTGAAGCCGTCCAAGATGGTCGCCTCGTCACCATAGATATCCAAATGATCCGGATCTGCACTGGTGACCACAGCTTCATTGGGGTGAAGTCGGAGGAAAGAGCGGTCAAATTCATCCGCCTCTACCACCACGAGGGTCGCCTCTTTAGACTTACCCGGAAGAATCAGGTTGCTGTTGTAATTCTGAGTAATACCGCCCAAGAAAGCCGCCACTGGCTTTCCTGCTGACTTCAACAAATGTGCAATAAGCGAAGAGGTACTGGTTTTGCCATGTGTTCCCGCCACGGCGATGGTATAAAAATCCTTGGTAATCATACCCAGGACTTCAGATCGTTTTTTGAGTTGGTAATGGGCCTGGAAAAAGTTGAGAAGCACACTGTCTTTTGGAATCGCAGGCGTCCAAACCACCAAGACCTCATCTGGATCAGTGGTGAAATCAAATGGGATACTATCTGTTTTATCCTCAAAAGTGATCTGCATTCCCTCTTTCTCCAGCTCTTCAGTCAAAGGCGAAGGAGTCTTGTCATATCCTGCCACAGGATATCCCTCATGACGAAACCAACGCGCCAAAGCACTCATGCCGATACCGCCGATACCGAGGAAAAAGACCTTATGTATTCCTTTGAATGTCATTTGACTAAGAATTCGAGTTCGTTGATAATGGCATTTGCCGCATCCGGCTTAGCCAGTTTTTTCATATTTTCTCCAAGAGTCGCTGCAATAGAAGTGTTCTGAAGGAGCTCATCTACTTTGGTTTTCAATTGACCAACTGCCTCGGCATCTTTCAGCAGAACTGCTGCCTGATGAGAGACATAGGCCATCGCATTTTTGGTCTGGTGATCCTCGGCCACATTGGGAGAAGGGATAAAAATCACCGGTTTTCCTACCAAGCTGAGTTCGGATACCGAAAGCGCTCCAGCTCGTGACACAATCACATCTGCCGAAGCATACGCCAAGTCCATTTCGCGGATAAATTCCCTCAAGTGAATGTGCTTCAGACCGGTATCTTCCAGCTTGGCATGCATGTCCTTGAAGTAGAATTTTCCACTCTGCCACAGGACTTGGTAGCCTGCTTCTTCCAGCTTTTGCATATCCTGTAGCACAGCCTGATTGAGGGTACGTGCTCCCAATGATCCTCCGAGTACCAAAATAGTCTTTCGGTCTGTAGCCAATCCGAAATGTTCGATCCCTTTTTCCTTTTTTCCTGACAAGTCCAAAATGTCTTTTCGGACAGGATTTCCGGTAATCTTGATTTTTCCGGCTGGGAAAAACTGATCCATGCCCGGATAAGCCACGCAGATGGAATCGGCCTTTTTGGCCAATAGCTTATTGGTCAGCCCTGCGTAGGAATTCTGCTCCTGAAGGAGGGTAGGGATTCCCTTATTTTGCGCCGCATAAAGCACCGGACCACTCGCATAGCCGCCTACTCCCACCACTGCATGCGGACGGAATTCCTTTACAATCTGCGCTGCCATTCTCAAGCTTTTCCAGAGTTTGAAAGGAAAGCTCAGGTTGGCCAAAGACAAACTGCGCTGAAGTCCGGC
The DNA here is from genome assembly GCA_018336015.1 of Algoriphagus sp. Lineage (GTDB taxonomy): Bacteria > Bacteroidota > Bacteroidia > Cytophagales > Cyclobacteriaceae > Algoriphagus > Algoriphagus aquatilis. Next base: position 8,818 of record JAGXQZ010000055.1, read on the forward strand.
CACAGGGAGTCCTTTGATTGGATAGCCTGCTTCGGGCACTTTTTGCATTTCCATTTTGCCCAGTGCACCCACAAAAAGAATCTCACTGTCAGGATGTTTTTCCTTCCAGGCATTGGCAATGGCGATCGCAGGATAGATATGTCCCCCGGTGCCTCCACCGCTGATGAGAATTCGATATGTTGACTGAGCGCTAATGGCTTTTTGGGTTTATGCGGTTCGTAATCGGTTACTTACTTTATTGGATTCGGCTGCTACAGCCTCATCCTGATGATCTCCACGGCTCACACTTAGGATAATCCCAAGGGCAGTTCCTGTGAAAATCAAAGAGGTGCCTCCCATGCTCAAAAGCGGCAACGGAAGTCCAGTAATTGGCCCCAACCCCACGGCCACGGCCATATTGACCAAGGCTTGGATGACCAAGGCGAAACTCAAACCTGCGGAAAGCAAACCTCCGAAGGCCTTGTTGGAATTGGCGACGATTCGCATCCCGCGATAGAGGAGTGCGAGGTAGAGGAAAAGCACTGCAGCTCCACCCACCATGCCGTATTCCTCGATGATGATGGAGTAGATGAAATCAGAATACGGGTGAGGCAGTGAATTTCTTTGATCACTGTTGCCGGGACCTTTTCCGGTAATACCTCCCGTAGCAATAGCGATGTAAGATTGCTCTGCCTGAAAAGGAATTTTGGTGTCATCTCCTTTGGATTCCTTGAAAGACTCAATCCGGGAAATAAAAGTCTCCAAACGCTGACCTGCAATCAATGCAATAGACAATCCTAATAACCCGACCATGACCACAAGTGCCAAATGCTTCACAGGAACTCGTCCAATGAACATGATCAGCAGACAAGTCATCAATAATAAAATAGCCGTGGACATATTGGCCATGCCGATGAGTGCGCAGATGGCTCCGATGGAAATAATGATGGGAAGCAAAGTACCCGTCAAGTCCTCGATGTTGTTTTGACGCTTGGCAAGCATGGCAGCAAGTGCTGCAATCAAGGAGAGTTTCGCCAAATCTGAAGGCTGAAATGCCTGATTGATGACCGGAATGGTCAACCAACGATTGGCCTCATTGATATTGTCCCCAAAGAAGAATGTCACCGCCAATAGTGGAATGGACAGGTACATGAACAGCCTCGCATAAAGGGCATATTTCCTGTAAGGCATCTTATGCGCCAGCCACATCACAAAAAGTGACAGGAACACCAAGAAGGAATGACGGAACAAATACAATTCTGTATTGCCTCCGGCAGTCTTATAAGCCAAGGTCCCGGTGGCTGAGTATACCACCAGAATGCTGAACATAGAAAGCAAAATCACGATCGCCCAGATCATGGGATCGCCCTTAAAATGCTCGTCTATCCATGCCTTCAGGTGATTCATACCTCTTGGTTTTCATTTAAATTCAAAACCGCTGAACGAAACTGCTCGCCGCGGTCTTCGTAATTTTTGAACAAATCGAAGCTGGCGCATGCCGGTGAAAGCAACACTACTTCACCTTTAGCTGCCAATTGTTGACCCCAAAGCACTGCTTCTCGGATATCCTGAGTTTCTCTGATCTCAGAGATACTTCCCGCAAAAGCCTTTTTGAGCTTTTCATTATCGGTACCCAAGCAGATCAGGGCTTTCACTTTACCATCCTTGACCAAGTCATAGAGCACCGTGTAATCATTCCCTTTGTCCACACCTCCGGCTATCCAGATCATGGGATCCGCGTAGCTTCCCAAGGCATAATAGGTGGACTCCACATTGGTGCCTTTGCTATCGTTGACAAAGCGAACACCATCCACCGTACGGATCAATTCCATCCGGTGAGGAGCATTTTTGAAGGTTTTGAAACCTGCGATCAACTGCTCTTCCGTCAATCCTGCCAGGAGAGCAGCAGTACCAGCGAATAGCGAGTTCAGAATATTATGCTTGCCTTGGATGGAAAGTCCACTGACTGGAATTTTTGCAGTCTTATCTGCGGCATTAATAATCAACAGCTCTCCATCGCTGAAGCCTCCTTTTTCTTGCTTTTCTTCAAGTGAGATCCAAAAAGCTGAGGCTTTAGCCGGCTTTATCTGAAGTCCTTTTTGGCTCAGAAGATCCTCCTTGTAATAAATAGCCTTGTCTCTGGAAGTCATCATTTTAAACAAGCCCATCTTGGACATGATGTAGTTGTCCAGCTGGTACTCATATCGATCCAAGTGATCCGGAGTAATATTGGTCAGGACCGCAATGTTGGGTCTGAAGCACATAAAACCGTCAATCTGAAAGCTGGAAGTCTCAATGACCCACCAATCGTGGTCCTTTTCTACCAATTGGCCCGCCCAGCTTTTTCCCACATTGCCTGCAAGCCCCACATCCAACCCTGCCTCTTTGAGCAGATGGTAGGTCAGAAGGGTCGTGGTTGTTTTTCCATTGGTACCTGTGATGGCAATCACCTTACCTGCAGAGTAATGACAGGCAAACTCCAATTCATCGATTACCGGAATTCCCTCCTCATGGGCCTTTTTGATCAAAGGAGCCTTGTCTGGAATCCCCGGACTTTTGATGATCAAGTCTGAGGAAAGAATTTTTGCTTCATCATGACCACCCTCCTCAAAACCTATCCCTGCCTCAATCAAGGCTTCTTTTCTGGATGAAGAAATGGCTCCCATATCCGAAACCCACACGCCATAGCCTTCCCGCTTGGCGAGCAGTGCTGCTCCCAATCCGCTTTCTCCGGCTCCAAGGATGGCTAGTTGTTTCATGACGATGTTTTATCTCAGTTTAAGGGTTGCCAAAGTGATGACTGCCAAAAGGATTCCCACGATCCAAAATCGGGTCACGATCTTGGCTTCGTGAATGCCTTTTTTCTGGTAATGATGGTGAAGAGGAGACATCAAGAAAATCCTTCGTCCCTCTCCATATTTTCTTTTTGTGTATTTGAAATAGCTGACCTGAATCATGACACTGAGATTTTCGACTAAGAAAATCCCGCACATAACCGGAATCAATAGCTCCTTGCGAAGGGTCAAAGCCAATACTGCGATCACCCCACCGAGCATCAGCGAACCGGTATCCCCCATAAAAACTTGAGCCGGATAGGCATTGTACCAGAGGAAACCGATACATGCCCCGATAAAGGCTGCAGCAAAAATCACGAGCTCCCCGGAGTTGGGGATGTACATGATGTTGAGGTATTGGGAGAAAATGGCATTACCACTCAGGTAAGCGAAAATGGCAATCGCCAATCCAATAATTGCAGAGGTACCTGCGGCCAATCCATCGATCCCGTCGGTGATGTTTGCCCCATTCGATACAGCCGTGATGATGAAAATCGCAACCAAAATGTAGAGTACAGGTACCATGGACTCACCCATGAAACCGAGGAGGTTCTCATAGTTGAGTTCGTTGTTTTTGAAAAATGGAATGGTAGTCTTGAGTGCTTTGACATCTTGGAATGCCGGAGTCTCCACCACACCACTCTCTACAGATACCGGAGTGGAAAATTCACGAACGACCACATCGTCATGATAATAAAGTGTGGCACCCACAATGATACCGATTCCAATCTGTCCTACAATTTTGAATCTACCCTTCAATCCTTCCTTGTTTTTGCGAAAAACCTTGATGTAATCGTCCAAGAATCCTATCAATCCCAACCAAACTGTGGTGATCAAAAGAAGGATGATGTAGATATTATTCAGATTGGCAAAAAGTAAAGTAGGAATGAGGATCGCGGCGATCATCATCAAGCCACCCATGGTTGGTGTGCCTTTCTTTTGGCTTTGTCCCTCCAAACCCAAATCACGGACAGTCTCACCGATTTGTCTGTTTCGGATCCAATTAATGATGTGATGGCCAAATGTGATGGTAATGATCAAAGAAATCACAGCTGCCATTCCTGCACGGAACGAGATGTATCTGAACACGCCCGTTCCCGGGATGTCCAACACTCGATCTAGGTAATCAAAAATGGGGTAAAGCATCTTAGTTTCCTGTCAATTGGGTTAATAATTCTGTCGCGACCTCTGCATCATCAAAGTGATGCTTTACGCCTTTGATTTCTTGGTAATCTTCATGGCCTTTACCGGCAATGAGGATGATATCTCCCTTTTGGGAAAGCATAATGGCTGTCTTGATGGCCTCTCTTCGGTCCTCGATGGTGAGGGTTTTCCGTACTTCCGAAGGCCCTACGCCAGCCTGCATATCCCGGAGGATCTCCATGGGTTCTTCAAATCGCGGATTGTCAGAAGTGAAAATGGCCTTGGTGCTCTCCGAAACGGCAATCTTCGCCATGGTTGGGCGCTTGGTTTTGTCTCGGTTTCCTCCACATCCCACTACCGTGATCAGCTGCTCATTTCCGGTCCGGAAAGCATTGATCGTCTTGAGGACATTGTCCAAGGCATCCGGGGTGTGGGCATAATCCACGATGGCAGTGATACCACCAATTGAAATTCGGTCAAAACGCCCTTTGGCACCTTTAATCCCGGATAGCTGTCTTAGAACTTCCTCTTCGTCCTCACCCAAAAGGACTGCTACTCCCAATACTCCAAGGAGATTGTAAGCATTGAAAGAGCCAATCATTCTAAACCAGATCAACTTGCCATTGATATCCAGCTCGAGGCCTTCCAGTGTATTGGATAGGATTTTCGCTTTAAAGTCAGCGGCTGATTTCAAGCCAAAAGTCTGATGGGTGCCTTTGCAGTTTTGCACCATGACCATCCCCCGCTTATCGTCCGCATTGACCAAGGCAAAAGCATCTTTGGGAAGTTCATCAAAGAGCTTCTTCTTAGCCTTGATGTACTCGTCAAAGGTGCCGTGATAGTCAAGATGATCGTGGGTAATATTGGTAAATACCGCTCCAGCCAACTTTAAACCGGCAATTCGCTCCTGTACGATGGCATGGGAACTCGCCTCCATAAAGCAGTGCGTACATCCGGCATCTACCATTTTGCGAAGCAAGGCCTGCACACTCACCGCATCCGGCGTAGTATGGGTCGAAGGAATTACCTCCTCGTTGATTTTATTTTCTACTGTTGAAAGTAAGCCGGTGCTGTAGCCCATTCGGACAAAAAGCTGGTGCAAAAGCGTTACCGTAGTGGTCTTGCCATTGGTCCCGGTGACTGCTACAACTTTGATCTTATCTGATGGATTTCCATAAAAATTAGAAGCCATGATACCCAATGCTTTGGCAGAACTGACTACCTGCACATAGGTCACATCTTCTTTCAACTGCTCCGGAAGCCGCTCGCAAACCACGGTGGAAGCACCCATTTCCAAGGCAGTCTGGATAAAATCATGACCATCCACTTGAGTACCGGGCACAGCTACAAATGCTGCATTGGCACTCACTTTTCTACTATCAAATACAATATCACTCACCCGACGCTCCATGTCGCCGATAGTCGAGGTAAGTGAAACCTTATATAATATGTCCTTCAGCACGTTCATCTATCCAAGCACTAGGTTAATGGTGGTATTGGGAGTCAGCTGGGTACCTGGCATAATGGACTGCTCAATGACCCTACCCCTTCCGTTGTAATTCACTTTAATGCCTTTGTTTTCCAAAATGAAAAGGGCATCTCTCAAAGGCATTCCAGACACATCAGGCACCACAGGCTTTTCTGTGTCGTTGATTTTTAAATTGATTTTATCGTCAGTGACTGCCACAGAAATCCAATCCTCAGCAGAAGGAGTCTTGGCAGAAATTCCCAATTGCTCAAAGATTCCCTGCAGCTCCTCTCCTTTTCCTGTACCCACCTCAGGGAGTTTGGAAGTAAGATTTTCAGCAGTGAAAATCTTGGTCTGATCTACCGGATTTAGCTCCATATCCAGCGCATAGATTCGATCAGCTATTTCCTTGAAAACCGGTGCAGAGACATCTCCACCGTATGCTGCAAGACCTGTTGGGCTATCAATCACCACAATCATGCTGTACTTTGGACGATCAGCGGGAAAGTACCCTGCAAAGCTGGTGTAGTAGGTTTCGGTGTATTTACCGTTGACAAGCTTTTGAGCAGTTCCGGTTTTTCCAGCGATTTTGTAGTTGTCGTTTTTGATATTCTTGGCAGTCCCGTTTTCTACCACTCCCAAGAGGAGTGCCTGAAGCTGCTTAATTGTTTTTTCGGATGCGATTTGTTTGCGATATACGGTCGGTTCGAAGGTCTCTACCATCTGATTACCGCTTCCAACCGCTTTGACAAAAAGCGGCTTCATCATTACGCCGTTGTTTGCTACCGCATTGTAGAGCGCTAGGGTGTGAATTGGATTGACTTTGGACTCATACCCAATCGAAATCCAGGGAAGAGAGGTCCCATACCAGTTTTTTGCTCCCGGTTTTTTGAAAAACGGTTTACCTTCTCCGGAAATCTGGAGATTCATAGGTTCGGCCAAACCAACCTTTTCCACATACCCCATAAACTTGGAAGGACTGGAGCCAAAATGCATGTCCACCAATTTGGAAATCGCTACGTTGGATGATTTTTCAAATGCCTCTCTTATGGTAATTGTACCATACCCCCCGTACTTGGCATCGTACATGGTTTGATTGTAGAAGCGATGTGCACCATTTCCTGTCTCGATCAGCTCATTGGGAGTCACTTTATTTTCCTCCAATAGGGCTAACATCGACACTAGTTTGAATGTAGATCCTGGCTCAACGCTTCCGATGTCGCCCACTGCGTAGTTGTAGCTTTCAGAGTAGCCTACTCCACTTTTATTTTTTTGAAGATTGGAAATGGCTTTGACGTGCCCTGTCTTGACCTCCATGACAATCACTGAACCGAATGCAGCATCCCGATCGGTCAACTGTCTTCTCAAAGCTGTCTCTGCGATGTCTTGGATATTTACATCCAAGGTGGTGAATACATCATATCCATTCTCCGGCTTGATGTCATCTGCATCAAACATGGGCTTCCATACATTGCCGGAAAGCCGCTGAAACAAAGCCTTTCCATCGGTACCTTTGAGGTAATTGTTGAAGGAATATTCGATTCCGGCTCCGTTTTCATCTTCATTCAAAAAACCAACCGTACGGCTAGCCAAGGAGTTGAACGGGCGGTATCGCTTTTCTACTTTTTCAAAAATAACTCCACCGCCAGCTCGGCCTTCTCTAAAAATCGGCCACTTAGACATGAGCTGCATTTCCTGAAACCCGATTTGAGTCCTATTAAGAACCAGAAAGCGCTTTTTCTCGGTCCTCGCATCCTGAATCATGCGGCGGTAGGCTGTCGCAGACTTGTCTTTATAAAATGAGGAGAGCAATCTTGATAGGGAATCTATCCCATTTTTGAACTTGACATCTTTGACCACAGTAGGATCGATAGCCACTCGGTAAAAAGGAAGACTGGTAGCCAATAAACTGCCATCAGCCGCATAGATATTTCCCCGGGTAGCGGGCACTTCTCGGTACTGGAAGTTGACCTGCTCGGCTTTTGCCTTCCATTTCTCGCCCTCTTTCAGCTGAACCACGGCGATCTTATAAGGAATGGCACACGCAGCCAAAGCCACCAGGATGAAAATCACCCTTACTCGGAGCACTATGGAGCGTTTGATGTTCACTTGCTTACCTCGATTTTGATCGGTGGCTGGTTCAATTCATAGATTTCAAGCTGGGCTGCACGCTTGGCCACTTCTGACTGCATGCTGCTTTGCATGTATTCTGCCTCAAGGGTGGTGACATCTGCTCGCAGATCTTCCACTTCTTGTTGGACTTTTTCAATTTTTCGGACCATGCTCTCTGCACGGTGATTGCTGTAGATGTAGATTAAAGCGAGCAGTACCAGAAATCCGACAGGGGGTACCAATTGCACCGGTACTCCTTCTCCCAAAATTCCTGTCACATCCAGTTTCTCTTCCATCCAGGTAAAAATGGTCTTTTGGGGACCTCCTTTCGGTGTGTTCCCGGCCTTCAGTTTGCGCTTAAAGGTGTTTTGACTCATTTTCCTACTTTCTTAGCTACTCTCAACTTGGCACTTCGAGACCGAGGATTAGTCACGAGCTCTTGCTCATCGGCCACCACAGCACCTCTAGTCACTGGCTCCAGAGGACGGATCAGATTTCCGTAAAAATCCTTTTCCACCTCACCCTGGAATTTGCCCTTTGCCATCAGGTTTTTCACCAGACGGTCCTCTAGACTATGGTAGCTCATGACTACCAGTCGCCCTTCGGGCTTGAGCAATTCCACTGCACTCAGGAGCATTTCTTCCAATGCTCCCATTTCATCGTTTACTTCAATTCTCAATGCCTGAAAGACCTGAGCGAAGTATTTGTATTCCTTTCCTCTCGGTGCAAACTTTTTCAAGAATGCCGTAAAGCCTTCTGTCGTCTCAAATGGCTTTGCCGCACGCTCTGCTACAATTGCTTGAGCCAGCGTTTTGGCATTTTTGACTTCCCCATAGATCCCGAGAATCTTATGAAGCTTTCCTTCCTCATAGGTATTCAGGACATCTTTGGCAGATATTTCTGCCGACTGATTCATCCTCATGTCCAGGTTGCCGCTAAACCGGGTCGAAAAACCCCTACTCGGCTCATCAATCTGATGCGAGGAAATCCCCAAATCAGCCAAGATCCCATCCACTTGCTTCACACCATACAGCCTCAGGTACCGCTTGATATCCCGGAAATTGGCCTGTACGAATGTGAATCGAGGATCTTCAGGAGCATTTGCCAGCGCATCGCTATCCTGATCAAATCCATAGAGATGGCCTTTATCCAGGTGTTTTAATATTTCCTTGGAATGACCTCCACCCCCAAAAGTGACATCGACATAGATCCCGTTGGGATCAATAGCCAAGCCTTCAGTGCATTGGGAGAGCATCACTGGGATATGGTACACAGACTCAGTCATAGCGCTTAGGAGAGATACTTTTCCATCAGGCCGGACAAGTCCGCCGGATCTACAATGATGTTTTTGAGGTAATTGTCAGGATTCCAGAGTTCGATACGAGTTCCCATGCCCACGACCACGACGTCCTTGTCCAGGCTGGCATAGGTTTGATAAAGCTTGGGAATCAGCAATCTCCCCGCAGCATCCAATTCCACCTCGACGATGGAATTGAAAAAAGACCTTTGCAGCATACGCTGCTCTGGATTGTTGATATTCAGGGACTTGATCTGACTCTCGAGCTTCTTATACTCTACCATGGGATAAAGTGCAAGGCATTTGTCTTCAGCCATGCGGAGCATGAGCGAAGGCCCATTAGCCTCAGGAATTGCCGCCTTGATCTTGGCAGGCAACACCAGACGCCCTTTGGGATCTAGCTTGCTATCGTATTGACTGTTGAACATTGGCTTACTTCTATTCGGTAGAGTTTTCTGTAAAAACAAAAGTAAGAAAATGGCGTACACATTCTACCACTTTCCCCCACTTTTTCCCACTTTGTTTTAAAAGTAGCCAAAAGAATGTTCCAACCCAATATTTTTTAGAAAAAACCCAAGAAAATTTTATTGATTCTCAAAGGTTTAGCAGCAGGAGTAAAGAGCAAAAAAATAGGCCTAATTAGGCCATATTTGAGGTTTTTGAATCTAAATCTCTTAACTCATGCTACCCACTTGGATACGAACTGAAAAAATGTGGGAGAAAATCCCATGAAAAACCTATCTCTTGTCCATTTCGAATAGCTAAAAATTAAAAAACCTGCCCTAAGGGACAGGTCTTTTATGAGGTATCAACACACAATTAATTTTTATCTTTTTCTTTTTGGAACTCCTCTTTAAGTAGCTTTTGGAGTTCTTCCATTTTCACCTGATGTTCTTTTTGCCAAGCTTCCATTTTTCGTTGGAATTCCTCCATCTTGGGTTTATGGGCTGCTTCCCATTCTTTCATTTTGAGTTCAAATTCCCTCATTTTCGGCTCTTGAGCTTCTTGCCATGCTTTCATTTTTGATTCGAACTCCTTGATTTTTGGCTCATTTGCTTCTTGCCATGCCTTCATTTTTTGTTCGAACTCTTTCAATTTCGGCTGGAATTCTTGTTGAAATTTCGCTTCCCATTCTGCCATTTTTTCACGACGAGAAGATTCATTTTCTCGCCATTTTTTCTCCCACTCTTTAGACATCTTTTCGGCATGGTTTGCTCCTTCCTTGGCCATTAACTCGATTTCTTTTCTCCATCTCTCCCGCTCTTCTTTACTCATTTTTGAGGTGTCTCCGAAACTAAAATTCCACGTAGAAAAATTCTCGAATTCAAAACTTTCAAAAGGTGGCTCGATTGGATCCGGAGGCAAAGGAATATCCAGATCATAATCAGGAGCAGGAGCAATCCATTCATGGTCAAACTCCGGAGCATCAGGGATAATCAGCTCTGGCATGTTTTCCGCATCAAATTGCATCAACTTCTCCAATTCTAGTCTTACTTTATTGCTAATCGCTAAGGTATCCTTACCTGAGATCATTTTATCTCCGATGATGTGATAGGTTTTGCCATCCTCAGTCGTGATTGATATTCGATGATTCTCGATTTTGGAATTTCGCAGGTTTGAAGTCGGAATGGTATCCCAGGCAGGCGCAATTTCAAGCCTTGATTGAATCGCTGCGCTTTTTTCATTTTTGAATTCTGACTTTGGTGCGTCTTGTTGTGCACTTGCCATCAGGCCGGCACTGAGAAATAAGGTAAGTAGCATGGGGATAGAAATAATAGAGGTTTGTGGATAGTTTTCAGTTTCGTAGCCCAGCATCCGCTTGATTCGAAGCAGGGTTGGATTTCTTTTTTTGGAGGCCGCAAGTGCAAGATCAGGTGGATTTTGCTTCGCAAAATTGAGCACTTCTGCCAGGCTGGTGGCCAATACTTTGGGCTGAATACCAGCCTTGAGTGCCAAATCATCAGCTGCATTTTCCCGGAGCTCTTTCACCGTCTGACTCATCCACCAATAGCACGGATGAAAGAAAAACAGGATCTCCAAACCGGAAAGAAGCAAGTTGCTGAGGTAATCATTTCGCTTGACGTGGGCGAGTTCATGGGCTATAATCGCCTCTAACTGCGCAGTGCTTAATTGAAAAATCAAAGCCGTAGGAAGCAATATCACAGGCTTGATAGTACCGAAAGTCAAGGGAGATTGAATTAAAGTGCTGGTTCGGAATTCGACTTCCTTCCTGACGCCTAGCTTACCCACAAGACGATGCGCCATTTTGATTACCTCGAAATCCTCTAACAAAGAGGCGTTTTTTCGAAGGTTTCGGATCTCCGAGAGACTATTTAGCAACTTAAAAAGAAACATTAGTGCCCCAAAAAACCAGAAATTGACCAAAATCAACAAGTTACTTTCAATCCAAAAAGTACCTTTCGCCAGGATGCTTTCCCAAGTCAACTGTTGATTTGCCTGACCCTGATAAACCCAGATAATTTCTCCAAAAGCACCTTCAAATTCTGAGCTTACTCCTGTTTGGGACAATTGATAAATGAAAGTTCCGATGACACCTCCAAACGAAAGGATCAACAAACCTACCGCCATCCCATATTTAAGGGCTGGAGTTTTATTTTTTATGAGTTTTAAAACCAACCAAAGCAGGGTTGCGGCTAAAATGAGCTGCCAAATAGAATGAACCAGCGTCCAGCCCAAAGCTTTCAGCAGTTCAGCAGGGATCCAATCATTTAAAAGTTTCATCGGTTATCATTTTCTAGGTTATCCAAAAAAGCTCTGATTTCATCCATTTCTTCCTTAGAAGGCTTTTCCTGTCCCAAAGCCTGGATTACCAAGGATTTGGAAGAATTACCAAAAGCAGTGGTTAGCAAATTTTTCAACAGGGATTTCTGGGTATCTCCCTGCTTGACCAGCGGGCGGTAAATGTGTGTGCGACTCTCTTCGTCTCTGGCCAGCATACCTTTGGCATGCATGATCTGCATGATCTTGAGCGTAGTGGTGTAGCCTGTGTCTTTGGTCTCGGCAAGTCGCTCGTGGACTTGGCGGACACTGGCTTCTTTGAGTTTCCAGAGAATGGATAAAATCTCCAGTTCGGCTTCAGTTGGTTTGTTCATGGGAGTAATTACGATTAGCTTCGTACCAAAGTTATACGAAGGCAATCGTAATTTCAAAATAAATACGACAATTTTCGTATTAAAAAATGTTAATCACTCAAATCCTGTTACTTACGAAGACTTTTAAGGTTTTTCCTTCCCTTTTTTTCTAAGGAACTTCTAAATATTTCTGCGAAAGCAGGCCAGGCTCCGGCGATTTTGGCAAGCAATCCACGGGAGGTGGGTACACTCACTTGAAGTTTGGGTTTTTGCATGAGCTGAAGGATTTCTCTCACGATATCTTCGGGCTGCAGGACTGTTGAAGGTCCGCTGAATGTTAGCTTGGCTTCTTCCGGATAATTAAGCTGGAGATCCAGCATTGGAGTATTGACCAAATCCGGGCAAATCACACTGACATCTACTCCAAAATGCCTCAATTCGGCTGCAACCGATAGGGAAAACCCTCTCACGGCAAACTTAGATGCTACATAAAGGCTTAGACCCGAGACAGGGGCCAAGCCAGCCAGGGAAGAGACATTGATGATGTGTCCAAACTCCTGAAACTTCATCTCCCGACCGATGATCGTGGTGCCGAGGATAGTTCCTTTGGTATTGATATCGAGATGATAATCAATATCAGAAATGGCATAATCGATTAAAAATCCAGGGCGAATCACTCCGGCGCAATTGATCAGATGTGAGATTGGCAAATGGATGTCTTTAGCTCTTTGCAGCACTTTTTCCCATGTCGATGGTTGAGAAACATCTCCCTCGATAAAATGGCAAAGCGGTGAAATCGATGACGATTCTCCCCAAGATCCCCATTGCAAATCAATAAGTACCAGAGGCACACGCTCATTTTTAAAGTGCTGAGCCAGATGAAGTCCAATGCCACTTGCAGCACCGGTGATCACAATAAGGGTAGGATCCATTGATAATAGAGTGGTTTTCGGGGTAAGTTAAAAAAACTTCTACTCAGGAGGAACTCTCAATTCTAGACATTAGTTGTATATACATTGAATTTCTAACAACTCATTCATGAACGGATCACAACCTTTATTACAACCTATCCAAACCGGAGACATACAACTAAAAAACAGAGTATGGATGGCACCGATGACTCGAAGTCGAGCGAACAATCCAGAAAATAAGGTCTTTGATATTCATGCAAAGTACTATGCACAGCGAGCTTCTGCAGGTTTGATTATTTCCGAAGGATCTCAAATTTCACCAAGAGCAGTCGGATATATCAATACCCCTGGGATTTATTCTGAAGCTCAAACCCAAGCTTGGAAACAAGTAACACAGGCTGTCCATGCGGCTGGCGGGCATATCTTTATCCAGCTTTGGCATGTAGGCCGTATGTCTCATCCGGATTTCCACGGTGGAGAACTACCACTTTCTGCTTCTGCTACCAATCCCAACTCCAAGTCATTTACTCCTCAAGGATTCAAAGACACGGTGACAGCCAAGGAAATGTCTTTGGAAGAAATCAAGCAAACTATTGCTGACTTCAAAAACGGAGCAAAAAATGCGATGGAAGCGGGTTTTGATGGGGTAGAAATCCATTCTTCCAATGGCTACTTACTTCATCAATTCTTCAATGCTACTTCCAATCACCGCAGTGATGAATATGGGGGAAATATTGAAAACAGAGCGAGAATTCTCTTTGAAGTCATAGATGCCATCAAGGAAGTCATGCCAGAAAACCGAATCGGTGTCCGACTCAATCCATCCTTGCATGGGGTATTCGGAATGACTATGGATGAGGAAACGATTCCGACTTTCGATTACATCGTTAAAAAGCTCAATGACTACAACTTGGCTTACCTTCACCTTTCGGAGCCATTCACTGATGTGAGCGAAATTCCTTTTGCTGAACCGAATATTGCCAAAAGATATCGACCGGTATACAAAGGCACTTTGGTGATCAACAGTGCTTTCGATCAGGAAAAAGGAAACAAAATCCTCGCGGAAGGTTTGGCTGATGCGGTAGCATTTGGCAAGCCATTTATTTCAAATCCCGATTTAGTAGAACGCTTTGCAGAAAACGCTCCACTGGCAGATTGGGATCAAAGCACCTTTTACACCCCCGGTGAGAAGGGCTTCACGGACTACCCAAGCTTGAAAGAGGAAAAAGTTGGTTAATCACCCCAAAAAGAGGTTGCCTGAGTGCAGCCTCTTTTTTTTACCTTTAGTAATATGTGTTTAGTAGCTATCTCCTGGAAAGCCCATCCTGACTTTCCCTTACTCATTTCGGCAAACAGAGATGAAGTTTTTCACCGGCCTACAAGTCCACTCCACCGGTGGGATTCGGGGATTTTTGCAGGTAAAGATTTACAGGGAGGCGGCACTTGGATAGGCTTTCATCCCGATGGAAAATGGGCTTTACTGACCAATTATCGGGACTTTACTCAAAAAAGAAATCCAAAAATATCCCGTGGAAAACTCGTCCTGGATTTTCTCGAATCTGACCTTACCCCTGAAAATTACCTTGACAAAATATGGAAAAAAAGGTCTGAATTTGACGGATTCAACCTTTTAGTCTCAGACGGAGATAAACTCTATTACGCAAGCAACTACGGGGATTCCCCTATGGAAGTACCTCAAGGAATACATGGTCTCAGCAACGGCCTCCTCAACGATCCTTGGCCCAAAACAGAGTTGGCAAAAAATCAGCTCTCGGAATTGATGTCAGAAAGGCCCAACCAGGAACAGCTTTTGCAAACCCTGAAATCTACTGCTACTTTCCCCCCTGAAACCCTTCCCAAAACGGGTGCTCCACTTCCACTGGAGGTTGGGCTTTCTGCCCAATTTATCCGAATTCAGCCCGATTATGGAACAGTCTCATCCACAGCGGTCCTGCGAAGTGGAAGTGGTTTTACCCAACTCACCGAACGCACCTTTGACTGGGATTATCGTTCTTTCAAAGATCAAAACATCAATTTTCAACCATAGCCTATGCAACCTATTCATGACCTGATCATCATCGGAGGTGGGCCGATAGGCCTTGCCTGTGGCATCGAAGCAGGAAAAGCTGGTTTAAACTACCTCATTTTAGAAAAAGGAGCGCTTTGCAACTCGATCTACAACTATCCGGTAAACATGACTTTTTTCTCTACCTCTGATCGGCTGGAAATGGGAGGAATCCCCTTCATGTCTGTAGGTACCAAGCCGACCCGAACAGAAGCTTTGGAATATTACCGACGGATCTATTTTCTTTTCAAACTGAGGGTCAACCTGTATGAAGGAGTACAATCTCTGAAAAATGAGGGAGATCTTTTTTATGTCAAAACCTCAAAAGGAAGCTATCAATGCAGAAAAATCGTCCTGGCTACCGGGTTTTATGATCTACCCAACCTCATGAATGTACCCGGTGAAGATTTGCCGAAAGTCCTTCACTACTACAAAGAGCCTTGGCCATTTATCGGACAGAAAGTTATGGTGGTAGGTGGTGCCAACTCTGCGGTAGATGCAGCTTTGGAATGCTGGAGAAAAGGTGCAGAAGTCAGCATGGTCCTCCTTGGCGATGAAGTGGACGAAAACGTCAAATATTGGGTTCGTCCGGACATCATGAACCGAATCAAAGAAGGCTCAATCAAAGCCTTCACCCGATCCAAAGTCCAAGAGATTAGACCTCAGGAAGTTGTCATTTCTACTCAAGATGGAGAGGTAACCATTCCAAATGACTGGGTACTTGCCATGACCGGCTACAAACCCAACTTTGCCCTCCTCGATCAACTCGGCGTAAAATTAAGCCTAGATGAGAAGCGCCAACCCTGCTACGATCAAACCAACCAAGAGTCCAACGTCCCCGGAGTATATCTAGCAGGTGTCGTGTGCGGAGGATTGAACACCAGAGAATTTTTCATCGAAAACAGCATCTCACATGCCGAAGCTATCGTAAAAGACATACTTGCAAAAAAGAGTTAAGATTATTGCAAATACAATTTTTATTTATAACTTTCTGGATATAAATGAACTAGCTATGAGCACGACTTGGAAAATCCGCTTTGATGATCAGCGCACAGAGGTGCTTGAGTCTGGACCTAGGGCCTATCACTTCTTCACCCAGTCTCCTTCTATCGTGGCAGAGCAGCGGGAGCAGTATGGTGAGGCTGTGCTGGATTTTCATGAGACGAGTCCTTTTTTCGATTACTTGGATTTTACTTCTCAGGATGTAGCCGACCTTCTGGAAGTGGATCCAAGCACGCTTTTCCGCTGGAAAAAGGACGATCGCAAGCTTAGCAAGGCCATCACCAAAAATCTACTCGAAATGGATCAGATCATTGCCAAAGGCATCCGGATATTCGGCTCAGAGAAGCTGATGTCCGAGTGGCTTCACACGCCTAATGCCGCCCTTTCCTCCCAAAAACCCGTTGATCTTCTCAAGAATCCTTATCAGATATCCTTGGTAGATCAGGCTTTGGAGGCGATTTCCTGGGGCAATATTCTCTGATGCGCTACTTCCGACTGATTGAGCATCTTCCTGGGCGGGATTCCCTCGGCTATGGCATAGGTCCAGGTCGCTGGAACCTCTATGGGACTCCGATGATCTATGCCTGCTCGGTGAGTTCGCTCAACTTTCTGGAAATGCTCAGCATCAAAGGTCCAGTCGTCACACAAAGCAAGTGGAAGCTGGTCATTTTTGAAGTTGAGGGAAAAATTCCAGAGCTCGACATTTCAGATCTTCCGGAAAACTGGAAAAACCGCCCTTATCCAAAATCCACTCAAGAGTTTGGCTCGGCATGGGCCAAGAGTATGCTTTCGCCTTTTCTAAAAATCCCTTCTTGCCGAATCCCTTTAGGCAGTTTTTCACTGGAACATAATCTCCTCATCAATCCACTTCACAGAGAATTCAAAGATAAAATCAGGGTGGTTGAAGAATGGGATGTCAGCTTTGAGGTAAATCGCTGAATCAGGAGTTAGCTTCGGTAATCAGGCGAAGGCCTTCCAAAGTCAAGTTTCGATCTACCTCGTCAAATTCTCCTTCCAAACTGGTCAGAATCGAAGAAAGTCCTCCTGTGGCAACGACCGTAAAACTCAATCCCGTCTCTTTCCTAATTGCCTCCAACATTCCCTTGACCAATCCGGTATATCCGTATAGCACACCGGCTTGAATGGCATGAATGGTGTTTTTTCCCAGAGCAGATTCGGGCAGTTTTAGCTCTACTTCAGGTAATTTAGAGGTGTTCATAAAGAGTGCTTTAATTGCCGTCTGAAGTCCGGGAACGATATTCACACCCATGATTTCACCCGTCGAACCAACCGCCGTAAAGGTCAATGCCGTCCCAAAATCCACGATGATCACAGGCCCTTGGAATCTGGAAAATGCTGCCATCACATTGCACATCAGGTCACTTCCGATTTCATTGGGGCGAAGGGCTTTTACAGGCAATACTAAAAAACTCTCAGGCTGGATTAAATAGGGAGTCTGACCAAAAAAGCTTTCACAAAACTGCTCTATGATCCCGTTGATTTCAGGCACCACGGAGCTAAATCCAATCTTTTCAATCTGGGAAACATGGATATCATGCTCGAGAAAATAGAGCGGGACCTTTTTACTCAGCTGAGAAATCAACTTAGGCGTCTTAGTCTCAAGGCGAAACTGATTCGTCCACTTCCCGCTTTTGGAGTCAAAAAGTGCAAAAACTACATTGGAATTGCCGGCATCGATGGCTAAAAACATTCGTTTCTCAGGTTTTGACTAATTTAGGCGCATAGTTAACAAAATAGCAAATCACATTCCCACAAAAGGCCTATGTATTCCCTCCGTGAAGGTAAAATAGAAGATCTCCCTAGAGTGCTTGAACTCATCAAAGAACTCGCACTCTATGAAAAAGCACCAGAACAAGTCACCAATACTCTGGAGATGATGGAAAAGGACGGTTTTGGTCCCAATCCAGTTTACGGACTGTATGTGTGTGAGAAAGACACAACGCGCGAGATCATTGGGATTGCGATTTATTATTACCGCTATTCTACCTGGAAAGGGAAAAGACTTTACTTGGAAGACATTGTCGTCACCGAGTCCGAGCGGGGAAATGGAGCCGGTAAACTACTTTTCGATCGGGTAATGGCCAAATGCATGGAAGACGGCTGCACTGGGATGATGTGGCAGGTCCTGGACTGGAACGAGCCCGCAATCAATTTCTATAAAAAATACGGAGCTTACCTTGAAGCCGGCTGGCTGAATGCTCATTTGCAGGATTATGAGATTCGGAAAATGCTCTCTTGAGTAGGAAGACAGGAGACCGAAGACGGAAGAAGTGCTTCGGTCTTACATCTTCGGTCTTCGGTCCCAAAATAAAACCTACCTTTGTGATTCATTATGAGAACAAAACCATTTTCTGTTGTCTATGAAGACAACCACCTCCTCGTCGTCAACAAGGCGGCAGGGGTCTTGGTACAAGGGGACAAAACCGGAGACAAGACACTGACGGACTACTGCAAAGACTACATTTCCAACAAATACGAAAAGCCAGGAGCGGTTTTTCTTCACCCAATCCATCGTTTGGATCGTCCGGTTAGTGGCTTGGTGGCATTTGCGCGCACCTCCAAGGGCCTGGAGCGAATGATGGAACTTTTCCGCAAAAGAGACATTCATAAAGTGTATTGGGCCATCGTAAAGCGTCGCCCAAAGGAGGAACAAGGCAAACTGACCCATTGGCTGACCAAGGATGAAGTGAAAAATGTGGTGACCGCACACGAAAGAGAAGTCCCTGGGTCCCAAAAAGCAGAACTCAACTATAAAGTATTAGGTACGCTGAATGATCACTGGCTACTGGAAGTAAGACCGATTTCAGGCCGGCCACATCAAATTCGAGTGCAGCTGGCATCGATGGGTTGTCCAATCCGAGGCGATGTGAAATACGGATTTTCCAAAGCGAATCCTGACGGCAGCATCAACCTCCACGCGTTTCATTTGGTGTTTGTCCATCCGATTAAAAAAGAAAAAATCTTCCTCAGAGCAGCACTTCCTGAGATCGATTTCTGGGAGCAATTCCTGGAATTTGAAGAAGTCAAAGCCAAGGATCAGCATTTGGATAATACCTTTTCGGGATAAAATAATACCATAGAAATACCTTTGAGATAAAGCACTGACGTGCTGAAATAGAACATCCTCCTATTTCGTCCCGATTTTTGGGACATATTTCTATTGTATTTCGCAAAGCATATTTCCTTAAAAGATGAAAAACCTCCTCCTTTTGTTCAGCCTGCTTCTACTCCTAGGAGCCTGTACTTCCCAAAACTCTCCCAAAACCATTTACATCGTGCGTCATGCCGAAAAGCAATTGGAGGGCAATGATCCTGAATTAGCGTATGTAGGGGGTGTGAGGGCGTTGAAACTTTCTCAGATTCTGGAAAAAGAGGATATCAAGCATGTATTTTCCACCGATTATATCCGCACCAGAAATACTGCAAAACCTACTGCTAACCAAGCGGAAATAGAGATTGAAATCTATGACCCTAAAAATCATGACGCCTTGGTAGAGGAGCTTCGTAAAAGAGAGGGAAACATCTTAGTCGTCGGTCACAGCAACACCGTCAGTCAATTGGCTAACTATTTTGTGGGTGATGGAGAAAAATTCGCCGACCTGACAGACTTGGAATACGACTATATCTATGTGGTGACCTTGGAGAAAAATGGATCCAAGGTCGAGCGAAAGGTGTACAAAGACTTTTAAACCACCACCACTTCGATTCCCTTTTCTTCCAGCTTTTCTTTGAAAATCTCCGGAATCCCCGAGTCGGTGATGATCACATCCACGTCTTCGAGTTCACCGATTTTGCCAAATCCTTTTCGACCAAACTTCCGGCTATCGACCAACACGATGGTCTTTTGAACGGATCGGATCATTTGAGCATTGAGGTGGGCTTCCATCATATTGGATGTGGTGAGCCCGTGGTCCAGACTGATGCCATCCACGCTGAGAAACAATTTGCTGCAGGCAAAACTTTTGAGCATCTCCTCAGCAAAATGTCCAACCGCGGAACTGCTGCTTTTCCTTACAACTCCCCCAAGCTGCACCAGTTCGATCTCCGTGGTATCGATCAAGGCCATCGCCACATTCATGGCAGAAGTCAACACCGTCAAGGGATAATTCCTTGGAATCGCTTGCGCAAAAGCGCCTACAGTCGTTCCCGAACCGATGATAATGGCATCTTTTGGCTCTAGAAACTCCACAGCTTTCTGGGCGATTTTGCTCTTTTCCTCTACCTGCTCAAGTTTTTTGACCTGAACCGAGCGGTCAGACACATAGGGAGATACCGAGGTGGCACTCCCGTGAGAGCGATAGAGCAAGCCTTTGTCCTCCAAAATTTTTAGATCCTTTCGAATCGTCACGACCGTCACTTGAAGTGATTTGGCAAGATCCGACACACTGACAAATCCGCTTTTTGCGAGTTCATCCAAAATATGCTTGTGGCGCTCTGCTATGGTCATGGCTTCCAATTTTAGTTTCGAAAGTAATTAAAAGAAAGCAAATAGAAACTATTTTATGAATTTTACTTTCGTTTAATTTCTTTTTATTTCCTTTTATACTACTTTTAGCCCAGAAGGGAAAGAAAATGAACCGAGAAGAAAACTTAAATCAGCTTAGAGATAAAAGTAAAATCTGGGATATTGCCGTGATCGGCGGCGGGTCGTCCGGGCTTGGAGTAGCTTTGGATGCGGTTTCCAGAGGGCTTTCAGTAGTCTTGTTGGAAAAGGCTGATTTTGCCAAAGGAACCTCAAGTCGAAGCACCAAATTGGTACATGGGGGAGTCCGCTACCTGGCCCAAGGCGATATCGCCTTGGTTTTGGAAGCCCTCAAAGAACGAGGAATGCTCCTCAAAAATGCGCCCCACCTCACCCAAAACCAACCCTTCATCATTCCAATCTATACGTGGTGGGACCGTATCCAATACAGCGCAGGTCTGAAAATCTACGACTGGATGGCAGGCAAACTCCGTCTCGGGAAGTCCAGATTTATCTCCAAATCGGAAACCATCAAGCGCCTCCCTGCTGTCCTGCAAAAAGGTCTAAAAGGTGGAGTTGTATACCACGACGGCCAATTTGACGATGCCCGGCTTGCACTCAACATTGCCCAAACAGCCGATGAACTTGGCGCCTGTATCTTGAATTACATGAAGGTTTCTGGGCTTGTGAAAAATGACTCCGGTAAAATCTCAGGTCTGAAAGTCATCGACGAGCAATCCAAAGAAAAACTGGAAATCCAAGCCAAAATGGTGGTCAATGCGACAGGCGTTTTTGCAGATAAAATCCTGCAAATGGATAATCCAGAAGCACCCAAAACCATTCAGCCCAGCCAAGGCATTCATTTGGTGATGGATTTAGATTTTTTGGGTGGAAAAGACGCCCTGATGATTCCCAAAACCCGGGACGGACGAGTGCTTTTTGCTGTGCCCTGGCATGGAAAACTCGTCGTAGGCACAACCGATACCCTTCGGGAAAAAGCCAAACTCGAACCCGAAGCTTTGCAAAAGGAAATTGATTTTGTGTTAGAAACAGCCAGTGGTTATTTAACTAAAAAACCCACCAGATCCGATGTAAAGGCTGTTTTTGCCGGCCTCAGACCGCTTGCCCGACCCAAAGAAGGCAGCACCAAAACCAAAGAAATCTCCCGCTCCCACAAGGTTATCGTGTCCGAAAGCGGCTTGGTGACACTCACCGGAGGCAAATGGACCACCTATCGGAAAATGGGCGAAGACACCGTGGACTATTTCACCCAAATCACCGGACAGACACTCAACCCAAGTAAATCCCTTAACCAGAAAATCCACGGATTCACAACCGAAATTCCTTCGGGTCATTGGAGTATTTACGGTTCGGATGCCACAAAAATCCAGCAACTGGCCAAAGAGAAATCAGAGTGGAGTCAGCCCATCCATCCGGCATTCCCAAATATCCTGGCAGAAGTCGTCTGGTCCTGCCAAAATGAAATGGCAATCAAAGTAGAGGATGTACTTTCCAGAAGAATTCGTATGTTGATTCTCGATGCGCAAGCAGCTTTGGATTCGGCCGAAAAAGTAGCCCAAACCATGGCTGTAGCACTTCAAAAAGACCAAGCTTGGATCGATTCCGAACTGGCTGATTTCAATAAAACAGGTGAAAAGTACCTCATCAAAAGCACATAAATCCAACCCATTACCTTTAACCTTTAAACCCAAAAATGTCCCAAAACAAACCCTACATTTTGGCTTTGGATCAAGGCACGACCAGCTCAAGAGCCATTATTTTTGACCAAAAAGGGCAGATCGTCTCCGTCGCCCAAAAGGAATTCAAGCAGCACTTTCCCAAGCAAGGCTGGGTAGAGCATGATCCGGATGAAATCTGGTCCAGCCAATCGGCGGTCATGATTGAGGCCTTGGTTAACAAAAGCATACGCGCCGACCAAATCGCTGCCATCGGAATCACCAATCAGCGGGAAACGACCATTGTCTGGGATCGAAAGACCGGAAAACCCCTCCACAATGCCATCGTTTGGCAAGACCGACGAACTGCCTCCTACTGCAATGAGCTCAAGGAAAAAGGCCATGCGGAGCAAATCGCAGCGAAGACCGGCTTGATCATCGACGCCTATTTTTCCGCTACCAAAATCCGATGGATCTTGGAAAATGTAGAAGGAGCCAGGCAAAAAGCGGAAGCTGGAGAATTGGCATTTGGCACGGTGGATTCTTGGCTGATTTGGAAATTGACAGCTGGCAAGAGTCACCTGACCGACATCACGAATGCCAGTCGCACGATGATTTTCAACATTCATACGCAGGAATGGGACAAGGAATTGTTGGAATTATTCGGCATTCCTGCCTCCATGCTTCCTGAGGTGAAAAGTTGCAGCGAGGTATTCACCGAGACCGCCGGCGATGTGCTCAATACCAAAATTCCGATTGCGGGAGTGGCCGGAGATCAGCAGGCGGCACTTTTTGGTCAACTTTGCACCCAACCCGGAATGGCCAAAACCACCTACGGAACAGGATGCTTCTTGGTGATGAATACTGGTAAAGAGGCCGTTCGCTCCCAAAATCAATTGCTCACCACGGTGGCTTGGAAAATTGGCAACGAGATCAACTATGCCCTCGAGGGCTCAGTTTTTATCGGCGGAGCAGCTATCCAATGGCTGAGAGATGGCATCGAGCTCTTTAGCCATGCGAAGGAAACCGAAAAATTGGCTACCAGCCTAGATGATAACGACGGCGTGTACTTTGTACCTGCTCTAGCCGGACTTGGAGCACCTCACTGGGATCAGGATGCTCGGGGTGCTTTCTTTGGAATCACTCGTGGCACGACCATCGCCCACATGACCCGGGCAGCTTTGGAGGCGATTGCTTATCAAGTTTATGATGTGCTCAAAGCCATGGAAAAAGACAGTGGTAAACCCACTCAGGAACTCCGAGTGGATGGTGGAGCCACGGCAAACAACTTCCTGATGCAATTCCAGGCAGATTTGCTCGGCTGCGAAATCAAACGCCCGAAAATCATCGAAACCACTGCCATCGGAGCTGCATTTTTAGCCGGCTTGGCTGTGGGCTTTTGGAAAAATCAGGAAGAATTGCAAGAATTATGGGAAGCTGACCAAAGTTTCGAACCTAACATGGAAGCTGAAAAGCGTGATCAGTTGATCCACTTTTGGCACAAAGCCGTCGAACGCTCTAAAAACTGGGTAGAATGAAATCGAGCATCACTCTAACATCAATCATCACTAAAATGGAAATAAACCACCTTGCTACCGGAAAAGCATGTCTAACCAATAAAAACATAACCAGATGAATCCAATCGTAGCAGAATTTATCGGAACAAGTATCCTTATCCTGCTCGGTGCTGGTGTGGTTGCCAATGTGGTATTACCCGGAACGAAGGGAAACGGAGGTGGTTTGATCGCCATTACTACAGCTTGGGCTTTGGCGGTTTTTTGCGGAGTGGTCGTGGCGGGTCCTTACAGTGGTGCTCACCTCAATCCAGCTGTGACCATCGGTTTGGCAACTGTAGGCAAATTTGATTGGGCAATGGCTCCAGGGTACATCATCGCTCAATTAGGCGGCGCAATGCTCGGTTCGGGCTTGGCTTGGCTGATGTATCGTCACCATTTTGATTTGGCAGAAGATGCCGGATTAAAGCGGGCACCATTTTGTACCGATCCGACGGTGAGAAACTTCCCCACCAGTGTGATTTCCGAAACGCTTGGCACCTTTGTCCTCATTTTTGTCATCCTCTACATTAGCGGAGCAAAGCTAGAGAATACTGAGGGCACACCCATCGGATTGGGATCGGTCGGTGCGCTGCCTGTGGCATTCTTGGTTTGGGTGATTGGGTTGGCATTGGGCGGCACCACTGGGTATGCCATCAACCCAGCTCGTGACCTGGGACCTAGAATCATGCATCAGGTTTTACCGATTAAGGGAAAAGGGAGCTCAGATTGGGGTTATTCTTGGGTTCCAATCGTCGGACCCATTCTTGGAGCCTTATTGGCAGCAGGCTTGTATATGGTGGTGGGTGCTTAGGAAATTACTTTTTCCCCAATCCATAAAATGTCCGGGCTGGAAAACTCAGAAATGCCTTCGGGCACCTCGATTTGAGTCAAATACTGAATAGGAAAAAGCAATTGGCCGTTGGAATTGGAAAGTTCCAGCGGCTGATTTTCTTTAGCCAAAATCCGAATTTCAGAAGCTGCAAACCACTTTTTGAACTTCCCCTCTTTGACGGGATAATACTTCCAATCTCCATCCAAGGCAGTCAAATCCAGAAGATCAATCTTGGATGCCAAATCCTCCAATTTGGCATGATCAAATCCCACCAAATGCACTCCCTTATGCTGGGAAGCCAGCAAATAGTGTAAACCTTCTTCCAAAGGTTGGGAACCCGAAACTGTCAAAAACCGAACAGGATACTGCTCTTCTAGGAGGTAATAATTAGCTTGTTGAAACTCTTGAGTGGCCAAAATCACATCCACTTTGATCCCCCAACTCTGCACCACTTCCACGCAATCCTGCCAGACGAGTACCGTCGGAACCCACTCCAGCAAGGGCGATACCTCATCAAATGATATCCCATTGGTTTCCAAAATCAACACTGCAGGCTCCTGCTGCTCCTTGACAAAATGGTGGCTAGACATCAGGCCCAGAGTTTTTGGTAGAAATTGAACACATTTTCAAAAGCCATTTTGCGAAGCTGAACTTCCGAAAGCTGCTTGCTGAGCTGCTCCAAAATGGAAGGGTACTTTCCGGCATTATCCGCCAGGGGAAAGTAAAAAGGATGACGACTTGGGTCAGGAAAATCCTTGGTATAGAAAAAGTCAGCGCCGAAACAGATGGCATTTTCACCTAGCTTAACTCCGTGAAGCAAGTGCTCAAACAGCCTTTCCGGAACTTCATTGTCCAAGAATGCTCTGAGAAAATTCACCCCGATGATGCCTCCTCGATGGATGATCTCTTGGGCAAATTCATCGCTGAGGTTGCGCTTATGATTCCAGATGGAGCGGAAATTGGAATGGCTGGCAATCACCGGAATCGGCAAATGATGTCGGTCAATGTGTTTGAGAATCCCTTCGGCGAGTAAGTCAGAAGTATGTGAAAGGTCGATGGGAATCCGCTTTCCTGCCATGTAATCGAGCAAGCGCTTACCGTCTTCCTTCAGGCCTATTCCTTCTGTATAATTTCCGCCGCCAAATCGGTTTTCGGTGTGGTGCGTCAGGCTGATGTAAGCCAGTGTCCCGACTTTTTCCACAATCGAATCAAACTGCTGATAAATTTCAGGCCAGGTGGAATTTTCCGTGCCAAAACCCGCCGCATTTTCCACCGAAGCGATGATTCCGATTGGGCCTTTTTCAGATTGATTTCGGAAAAAATCTCCATCAAATCGGCAAACCGTTTCTTTTTCTTTGCGAAGCAACTCCTCAAAAATAGCTGCCTGCTTGGTGGCCAAGGCCCTACTTCCCGAATCGACCGTAGTATAAATCGCCATGACCTGCATCTTGACACCTCCCTCTTTCAACCATGGAAAAGCGCAGGCAATTTGGTTTTTGTCGAATGGGTCTGCACTGGGAACTACCGCCAAAAAAGACAGGAGGTCACAGTGCATATCGGCGATAGAGGTACTCATGGGCTTTGAGTTTGGAATCTGGGAAATGTACGATTTTTGAATTACGATTTACGGGGCTTTAGAGAACCTTAACAAGAGTTGCCAAAGTTAAACTTTTTCAAACGGAGGAGCTTTTATGCAAATCATAGTACCGCTGCATTTATCTTCAATAGCTATCTTTGAATTTATCCCAGATCAAACCCATCCAAAAAATGGCTGTAGCAAAACCTTTCAACTTCAAAAAATGGATCGATGACAACCGCCACTTGCTCAAGCCACCTGTCGGCAATCAGCAGGTGTACAAGGGAAATGATGATTTTATCGTGATGGTCGTTGGCGGTCCAAACTCCCGAAAGGATTACCACTATGACGAAGGAGAGGAATTTTTCTACCAACTCGAGGGCGATATCGTCCTGAAAATCATCGAGGACGGCAAACCCAAAGACATCGAAATCAAGGAAGGGGAAATCTTCCTTCTACCTGCAAAAGTGCCTCATTCTCCCCGTCGACCTGCCAATACCATCGGTCTGGTGATGGAACGCTACCGCAGACCGGGGGAAAAAGACGGCTTCCTTTGGCACTGTGAAAACTGCGGAGAAAAACTTCACGAAGAATACGTCGAGCTCACCGATATCGTCACCCAACTACCACCCATCATGGAACGATTCTGGTCTAATTTGGACCTGAGAACCTGCAAGAGTTGTGGGACAGTGATGGAGAAATAGTTTTCAGTTAGGAGTCGCAGTGATCAGTTCTCGGAAATTAGAAATCAAAAACCTAACTCCGTTCCCGATTAGTCCAAAGTTTAGAATCTGTTTCAATTCTTCGGTCTTCCGTCTTCGGTCTTCCGACCCAATATTAAATTGGAACCTCACTCCTCAAAATTTCATGTGAGCAAAATTGAGAAATCAACCATGAACCCAACTACATTCCAGTACTCCGAGTCTTTTGCCCGTGAAATGGACGCCAAAGATTCGCTAGCGTATTTCAGATCCCGATTTCACTTTCCCAAAGTAAACGGTCAGGAAGCCATTTACTTCTGCGGCAACTCACTCGGTCTTCAGCCTAAAACCGTCAAAGATCAACTCGAAAAGGAATTGAACAACTGGGCGGAGTTGGCGGTGGATGGGCATTTTCATGGCGAGGATGCCTGGTATCATATCCGTAAAAAATCAAAACCTGCTTTGGCCGAAATCCTTGGCGCCCACGAGCATGAGGTGGTAGCGATGAACAACCTTTCAGTCAATTTGCACCTGCTGATGGTTTCTTTTTACCAACCGACCAAAGAGCGATACAAAATTATCGTCGAAGCGGGAGCTTTCCCATCAGATCAATACATGCTGGAGACCCAAATCAAATTCCATGGGCTCGATCCGTCAGATACCTTGGTCGAACTCAGTCCAAGACCGGGAGAAAAGACCCTTCGAACGAAGGATATATTAACCGAAATCCGCAAGCAAGGGAACTCCCTAGCAATGGTGAATATGGCCGGAATCCAATATTACACCGGACAGCTTTTTAATATGCAAGCCATCACCCAGGCTGCCCATGAAGTAGGTGCAGTGGCAGGCTTCGATCTGGCTCATGCCGCTGGAAATGCCCTCTTGAAGCTTCACGATTGGGATGTGGATTTTGCGACCTGGTGCAGCTACAAGTATTTGAATTCAGGACCGGGAAACGTATCTGGGATTTTCGTCCATGAACGCTATGCTGAGCGACCCGATCTGCCACGCTTTGCGGGTTGGTGGGGACATGACGAAGGCGAGCGCTTCCGAATGGAAAAAGGGTTTGTCCCCATGTACGGCGCTGACGGCTGGCAATTAGCCAATTCTAATGTCTTGGCTTTGGCGGCACATCAGGCTTCTTTGGATATTTTTCAGGAAGCAGGAATAGAAAATCTCCGGGCAAAAAGCGAAAAACTGACCGCTTACCTTGAGTTCCTGATCGAGGAAATCAGCGGAAAATCAGGAGTTTTGGAAATTATCACCCCAAAAAATCCAGCTGAAAGGGGGTGTCAGCTATCTTTGCTTATCCATCGAGGCGGAAAAGCCGTCTTCGATGAGTTTTATAAACATGGCGTAGTGGGTGACTGGAGGAATCCAAACGTGATTCGATTGGCCCCTACCCCTTTGTATAACAGCTTCTTGGATGTGTTTCGCTTCGCAAAAATTCTGGAACAATCCTTGGATAAATTCGCTTAATACCTACCGCGAAAACTAGCCAATGAAAACCAATTCCATCACCATCTTGGGCGCCGGACTGATCGGCAGCTTGATGGCCATATACTTGAGACGTCAGGGTCTGGATGTACACATCTTTGACAAAAGACCTGATAAGCGAAAAGCAAGCTATTCAGAAGAAGGCCGCTCTATCAATATGGCCCTAAGCCATCGAGGCTGGAAAAGTCTCGAGCAGGTTGGACTGAAGGACAAAGTTCTTCCCCTTGCAATTCCAATGTATGGACGGAAGATCCATGATGAACATGGTAGCACCACCTTTATCCCTTACGGAAAAGCAAATCAGGCCATCTATTCCATTTCCAGAGGCAAGTTTAACCAACTGCTGACTGAGGAAGCCGACCGACTGGGTGCAGAAATTCACTTTGAGTATAAATGTCAGGAGGTGGATTTCAGGAAACAGGAAATAACCTTTGAAACTCCCCAGGGACTGGAAAAACTTCAGCCACAGGTCATCATCGGAGCAGACGGAGCCTATTCTGCCCTGCGGATGTCCATGCAAAAGCAGATCCGGTTTAATTATAGGCAGGAATACATTTCCCATGGCTATAAGGAATTGACCATCCCGGCCACTTCTGAGGGAGAGTTTGCTATGGATCCCAACGCACTTCACATTTGGCCGAGGGGAAAATTTATGTTGATTGCACTTCCAAATCCAGATAAATCATTCACCTGTACCCTTTTTCTTCCCTTTGAAGGTTCAAAGATCTGCTTTGAAAAGATCAAGGATGAAAAGGACTTGGAAACTGTCTTTAGGGCCTATTTCGACGATGCTTATCAGTTGATGCCGGATTTGAAAACCGAGTTTTTCAAAAACCCAACCTCGGCACTGATCAATGTGGAATGCTATCCTTGGGTTCAGGGAAATTCCCTGCTGATCGGAGATGCCTCTCATGCCATGGTGCCTTTTTACGGACAAGGGATGAACTGCGGCTTTGAGGACTGCTACATCCTCAACCAGATGATCGAAAAACTGGGCACAAATTCTTGGGATTTGATTTTTGAAAAATTCCAGAAAAAGCGAAAGCCGGATACCGATGCCATCTGCCAGTTGGCCATGGAAAACTTCATTGAAATGCGGGATAGTGTGGCCGATCCGAAGTTTCAGCTACGCAAAAAAATTGAGGCTAAGCTTCATGACCTGTATCCCAAAGAGTGGATTCCGCTTTACACCATGGTGACATTCTCGGATATGAGCTATGCCGAAGCCTATGCGCTTGGCAAGCTGCAGGAAGAAATCATGGATAGGGTGATGGCCGATCCGCTGATCACTGAAAACTGGAATACCCTCGACTACGAGGATATCATCAACCAGATGGAAACAGCAAAAGCGGTGTAATAGCCGCTTTTTTTGTTTTTTCTCCTACAGTTTTCACAGAAATGGACTCAGATTTCAACGGATTTTAAGCTTACCCAAATCACCTTGTCTGAATTTACTTTTCACAAATCAAACAACGTCCCACTCGCACCGGTTGGCTTGATTTTAAGGTGTTTGTAGGCTAACTCAGTAGCCATACGACCTCGGGAAGTTCGCTTCATGTAGCCTTCCTGGATGAGGAAAGGTTCATACACTTCCTCGATCGTCTCTGCTTCTTCCCCACAAGCAGTGGCGATGGTACTTAGTCCAACAGGTCCACCTTTGAATTTTTCGATGATCGTCAGGAGAATGCGGTTGTCCATTTCGTCCAGACCATTTTCATCCACATCGAGGGCATTAAGAGCGATTTTGGCGATTTCCAGCGTGATGGTTCCGTTTCCTTTGACTTCGGCAAAGTCGCGGGTTCGGCGAAGCAGCATGTTGGCTATACGTGGTGTCCCACGGCTACGACGGGCAATTTCAAAGGCAGCTACTTCATCGATTGGAGTTTGCAAAATCCCTGCAGACCGGGTCACAATATCGGTGAGCAATTTGGCATCGTAATATTCCAATCTTGAATTGATCCCGAATCGGGCACGAAGCGGAGAAGTCAACAAGCCCGAACGGGTAGTGGCGCCAATCAGGGTAAACGGGCTGAGGGAAATCTGTACCGAACGGGCATTGGGTCCCGAATCCAGCATGATGTCAATCCGAAAATCCTCCATGGCAGAATAAAGGTATTCCTCCACAATGGGATTGAGGCGGTGAATTTCATCGATGAAAAGCACGTCGCCTTCCTCCAAATTCGTCAGCAAACCCGCCAAATCCGAAGGCTTATCCAAAACGGGTCCCGAGGTAATTTTGATCCCTGCCTGAAGCTCGTTGGCGATGATATTGCTCAACGTAGTCTTGCCGAGACCGGGAGGTCCGTGAAGCAAAACGTGGTCAAGAGGCTCTTTACGCTTTTTGGCAGCGTGAACAAAGACCCGCAGGTTTTCGAGGATTTTGGCCTGACCTGTAAAATCATCAAAGCTCAGCGGACGCAATGCCCGCTCAAATTCCCGGTCTTTGGGACTTAAATTTTCCTCATCTCCTTTCAGGTAATCTTCTCTCATGTCGGTACGGATACGCACAAATATAAACAAAAGCCCATGCGGAGGACTTTGGAGTTTTAATCCATGGGTCAAAAAAATTGACCTAAATTTGAAAACGCAATTCTATCCGAAATGAATCAAAACGCCCGCAAAAACCTCATATACTCCATAGTCCTCTTCTTGCTTGTTTTGGTCGTTTACTTTTTCAGATCGCTGAATAGTACACCTGCTGATACTTCCAATTTTACGGATGCAAATGGATTAGTCAATCTCAGTGGGGATTTCTTGGGTCAACCTTATCTGATACTTTATCATGGAGCCCAAAAAGTGGAAAAGTCTTCCATCGACTCGCTTTTGTCAGTTATTTCTCAAAAAACAGCGCTCACCTCACCTACTTCCGACCTCTATCGGCTAAATCAAAATGACACCATTCTAAATCCATCCCCAGAATGGATTCAATTCATCAAAAATGCCCAGCAGGATCATGACCAGTCAAACAAAGCTTGGGATCCGAGCCTTGGGCCAGTTCATGCGGTTTGGAGTTTCTCGGCATCGGGAGCAAGACTTCAAGACAGTGTGGATGTAGGCCAAGTGCTGAGCAAAGTGGGACTTTCCAAAATCATTCTTACTGACAGTCTTATTCGAAAAACAACCTCGAACCTTTCCATCGACTTCACAGACTATGCTCAAGGCTTAGCGTTGGATCAGGTGTCAGCATATTTTGAAAAGAGTGGAATCTCAAATTACTTCCTTCAATTGGGACGATATAGGTTGGCAAAAGGCGTGAACGAAAAGCAAGAACTCTGGAAGTCCAAACTCTCCTATCCCGGTGATTCTTTGGGTTTGAGAAAAGAAGGTATTCTAGCCCTCCATGACAAGGCTTATGCCTCAGCAGGTGATTTTAACACCTATTACACTCAAGATTCTGTGAAAAAAGCCTTTCAATTGGATCCCCGAACTGGCTATCCGGTGAATCACGGGCTACTTGCAGTGAGTGTTTTGACATCCAGCACCCGAAAAGCCGGAGTCCTTTCCGAATCGTTGATGGTACAAGGGTGGAGGGAAGCAATGGCTCTGGATTCCGCAAATGCCGAGGTGGAAATGATTTTGATTTACCATGAAAAAGGATCAGGAATCAAGCTGTACGCCAGTCCTGAACTCCGAAAATTCCTCTCTTTTCCAGTCCAATAAAAACATAAATGCAACATTATTGAATTTTTATACCTTTGTGGCAGTTAACCACTCAATTGCTCCTTTGAAATCGGGAGGATTGGAAAAAATTCATGGGGATAAATTTTCTATTACTCTTTCTCACCGCAATGTTTGCGGGCCTTTTGGTATTCTTTGCTCCCGTTTTTCGTGAGAAATATTTCAAGCTAGTCCTGGTATTTGCTGGTTCTTACCTTTTTTCGATTACCATACTCCACATCATTCCTGAGCTTTTTTCCAGTGATTTTGGAACTGGAGAAATGGGATTATACATTCTATTTGGCTTTTTACTACAGCAGCTTTTGGAATTTTGGTCTTCCGGTATTGAGCACGGTCACATCCACAAGCATCAGTCCGAAACTTCCAAAGGAGTAGTCACCCTGATGACTGGGCTATTTATCCATGCCTTTTTGGAGGGAACACTCTTATCACACGGGGATACTATCGCTAGCGGAAGTGAGGCCATCGATCACGTACACAGCAACAAAACCGTTTTACTGGGGATCATCATGCACAAGGGCCCCGCAGCCTTTGCCCTTACGGCAGTTCTTTCAGCCTCTCTGAGCAAAAAATGGACAATCATCTTACTCACCATTTTTGCTTTAGCCTCTCCTTTAGGGATGTTTTCAAGTTCACTTTTTATCGAAAACGGTCTGTTGTCAAAGCAAGGAATTGGCATTTTGTATGGATTGGTAACTGGAGGTTTTTTGCACATTTCTACTACGATCTTTTTCGAAAGCAGCCCCCACCACAAATTTCAACTGAATAAACTGCTGGTAACTTTTATTGCAGCTGCCCTTGCGATGGCCTCCGAGTACCTGATTTGATAAAAATAGCTCAAAAGGCAGATTTTTATCAACTTTTCAATGAACAGTTTGGATTCTGTGCTAAGATTCAAGTATTTCATTTTTGATTAATAAAATGAAATACCCGAGAATATTCTTTGGCTTTATGCCAGAATTGGTTCGAGGATGATTCTACCTAAAAACCCAAAATCCATGTCTCAAGTATCTGAGAAAATGAAAAAGTACTGGAGGAAAAACCTTCGGACTTTGCTGATTCTTTTAGTGCTCTGGTTTGTCGTCTCCTTTGGTTTTGGCATCCTCTTGGTCGAGCCACTCAACTCCATTCAACTGGGGGGATTCAAGCTCGGATTTTGGTTTGCGCAGCAGGGTTCGATCTATGCCTTCGTTATTTTGATTTTTGTCTACGTGGCTCGGATGAACAAGCTGGATCGGGAGTTTGACGTAAACGAAGACTGACATGGACATTCTTACCTGGACCTACCTACTTGTAGGCTTAAGCTTTGCTTTGTACATCGGTATCGCTATTTGGACACGAGCCGGATCTACCCAAGAATTTTATGTGGCAGGTGGAGGAGTATCCCCTTTGGCCAACGGAATGGCAACAGCGGCGGATTGGATGTCTGCTGCCTCCTTTATTTCCATGGCCGGTCTGATTTCATTTGCCGGATATGACGGTTCGGTCTACCTCATGGGTTGGACAGGGGGATATGTGTTATTGGCTTTACTTCTCGCTCCCTACCTCAGAAAATTCGGAAAATTCACTGTTCCTGATTTTGTCGGCGACCGCTACTATTCCAATAAAGCCCGTGTCGTCGCGGTGATTTGTGCCCTATTTATTTCCTTCACTTATGTCGCCGGACAAATGCGAGGTGTGGGAATTGTCTTTTCCCGATACCTTGAAATCCCCATCGAATGGGGCGTGGTCATCGGGATGTGCATCGTGTTTTTCTATGCTGTCTTGGGCGGAATGAAAGGCATCACCTACACCCAAGTGGCGCAGTATTGTGTGCTGATCTTTGCCTACATTGTGCCTGCAATTTTTATTTCCATGCAGTTGACAGGCAACCCTATTCCCCAACTTGGGCTTGGTGGCACAGTAGAGGGAGGGGTTTCTTTACTTGAAAAATTGGATGGGGTGCTCACAGACTTGGGCTTTGCTGCTTATACCTCTGGGAGGAAAGGAATGGCCGATATGTTCATGATCACCCTAGCTTTGATGGTAGGTACAGCTGGTTTACCGCATGTGATTGTGCGATTTTTCACGGTGCCAAAAGTAAAGGATGCCCGACTCTCGGCAGGCTATGCCTTGGTGTTTATCGCCATCCTCTACACTACTGCCCCTGCTGTAGCAGCATTTGGGATCTACAATGCAATCCAATCTACCTCTGAGAAGGAAATCAGCGCTTTACCTTCCTGGGTTCAAAACTGGGAAAAGACCAATCTTATAAAAATAGATGATAAAAATGCTGATGGGAAAATCCAGTATCTGGCAGACCCAAGTGTCAACGAACTCACAATAGACAAGGACATTATGGTCTTGGCCAGTCCTGAAATCGCAGAACTCCCCAATTGGGTGGTAGGGCTTGTAGCGGCAGGTGCGATGGCTGCGGCGCTATCCACGGCAGCGGGTTTACTTTTGGTCATTTCCACCTCTGTATCCAGAGATTTGGTGAAGACCTTCAAGCCGGAAATTTCGGAGAAAAAAGAACTCCAAATCGCCCGATTGGCAGCAGGTGGAGCCGTGGTGTTTGCTGGTTATTTTGGTGTGAATCCTCCGGGATTTGTGGCGGAGGTGGTTGCTTTTGCATTTGGCTTGGCGGCGGCATCCTTTTTCCCCGTCATCATTTTGGGAATCTTTTCCACCCGCGTCAATCGGGAAGGTGCCATTGCGGGAATGGTCACGGGCCTGGTATTCACCTTGGCTTACATTTCCTACTTTAAGTTTATCAATCCTGAATTGAACTCAGCAGCGCATTGGTGGTGGGGTATATCTCCCGAAGGGATTGGTTCGGTGGGAATGTTTCTCAACATCCTCGTGTGCTATGCCGTATCCCTAGTCACACCTCCTCCACCTCAGGAAGTACAGGATTTGATTCAGGAGATCCGAATCCCAAAAGGAGCAGGAGAGGCTCACAATCATTAAATTTCAACATTTTACATAAGCTCAAACTACCCTTTTATCATGAGTGACAGACTGCATACCCTCAGCGGATACCTCTACGAATACCAAAAAAGCGTGGCCCAACCGGAAGAATTCTGGGCTAGAATTGCTGATTCTTTTCATTGGAGAAAGCGATGGAACAAAGTGCTCAAGTGGAATTTTGAAGGTCCTGAGGTGAAATGGTTCGACGGTGCAACACTGAATATCACCGAGAATATTTTTGAAAAGCAACTGTACACCATCGGTGACCGCCCTGCAATTATTTGGGAACCCAATGAGCCGGATGAGCCTACCCGAACCCTCACCTACCGACAGCTTTTTCATGAGGTTTGCAAATTTGCCAATGCGCTCAAAGCAAAAGGAATCGGAAAAGGTGATCGAGTGATCATCTACATGCCCATGGTACCCGAGGCAGCCATAGCCATGCTGGCTTGTGCCCGGATCGGGGCGATTCACTCGGTGGTCTTCGCTGGATTCTCCAGCACTTCTCTCGCTGATCGAATCAATGACTGCCAAGCCAAAGCCGTCCTAACTTCCGACGGAAACTATCGGGGAAATAAAAAAATCACCGTCAAAGGTGTGGTGGATGAAGCCTTGGAAAAATCTTCCGTAGAAACTGTAATCGTCTACAGACGAACAGGACAAGAAACCAATATGGTCTCTGGCAGGGACTATTGGTGGGATGAAGTTCTTGAAGGTCAGTCTGAGGAAAATGCACCGGAAGAGATGGACAGCGAGGACATGCTTTTTATCCTTTACACCTCCGGGTCAACCGGCAAGCCAAAAGGCGTTGTCCACACTACTGGAGGATACATGGTATACACAAAGTATTCCTTTGAAAACGTCTTTCAATATTCCCCGGGAGATGTGTATTGGTGTACAGCTGATATCGGCTGGATCACCGGCCACTCCTACATAGTTTACGGTCCGCTCTTGGCCGGTGCCACCACGCTGATGTTTGAAGGTGTGCCAACCTACCCCAATCCCAGCCGATTCTGGCAGGTGATCGAAAAACACAAAGTCAACGTATTCTACACCGCTCCTACCGCTATCCGAGCACTACAAGCATTTGGCACCGAACCAATAGAAGGTTACGACCTGAGCTCGCTGAAAGTACTTGGCTCAGTTGGCGAACCGATCAACGAAGAAGCTTGGCATTGGTACCACACCCATATCGGAAAAGGGCATTGCCCAATCGTGGATACGTGGTGGCAAACGGAAACGGGAGGCATCTTGGTCTCTCCTCTTGCGGGAATTACCCCGACCAAGCCTGCCTATGCTACCTTACCTTTGCCTGGAATCCAGCTTTGCATCGTAGATGCCGAAGGAAATGAACTCACGGGAAATTCTGTCGAAGGTAATCTTTGCATCAAATTCCCTTGGCCATCCATGATCCGAACAACTTATGGAGACCATGAGCGATGTAAGCAGACGTACTTTTCCACATATAAAAACATGTATTTCACCGGTGATGGAGTAAAGCGTGACCACGACGGCTATTACCGAATTCTCGGCAGAGTAGATGATGTGATCAATGTATCCGGACACCGAATGGGCACAGCCGAAGTGGAAAACGCGATCAACGAACATCCAAAAGTGATCGAGTCCGCTGTGGTGGGCTATCCGCATGAGGTCAAAGGTCAAGGCATCTATGCCTATGTGATCTGCGACATGACCAACCGTACCGAGGACAACCTGATCAATGAAATCAAAGACATGGTTTCCAAGATCATCGGCCCTATTGCCAAACCGGATAAAATCCAGATCGTTCCAGGACTTCCAAAGACACGCTCAGGTAAAATCATGCGTCGCATCCTGAGAAAAGTAGCCGAGGGCAGTACCGACAGTATGGGTGACACCTCTACGCTACTCGATCCTGAGGTAGTGGAGAAAATTATTGAAGGGCGAAAATAAAGATAGATTTTAGAGACAAGATGTTAGACGCAAGACACAAGACGTTAGGCCTTGAAAGCACTTCAGACTAAAGCTTTTCCAAAGTTCAAAACTTTGGAAAAGCTCAAACAACAAATTTCTGTTTTGCTCAAAAAGATTGAATGAAAAAGACAAAAGTGCTGAGTAAAAAATGGACATGACACTTTAATCTTGCATTTAATTAATGTCTTTTGTCTTACTACTTATGTCTTGCTTCTTGCTACTAGCCTCTTGCATCTACCATGAATGTCATTGTCAACCGGGTTGCCGAATTTCTGTATAGGTTTCCCCCTTTTTCTTTTCTGGAAAAAGAGGATCTGGTCAACGTAGCGCAACAGGTAGAGATTCAGTATTTGGAAAAAGGTGAAATACTTTTTACTCAAGGAGAACCGGCTCGGCCTAACTTTTTTGTCCTGAAAGAGGGAACCATTCATTTGGTGGAAAAGACCTCAACTAGCGAAGAGATCCGAGAAATCTGCGACGAAGGCGATGTCTTTGGTGTCTTGGCCCTATTGGGGAAAAGGCCCTATTTGCTTACCTCCAAAATCATCGAAAACAGCTTAGTCTATGCGATTCCTGTAGCTGTTTTTGAAAAAGTTCTGGAGAAAAACAGTCAGGTAGCCTTGTTTTTTGCAGCAGGATTTGCTGCGGGGCAAGTGGTCGTCAGACAAGACCTCTCCCAAGGTCAAAAAGCCCGAAGCGAATTCAAAAAGCCAAGCGGAGACAATTCTCTTCTGATCTTTTCTGATCAGTCGGAGGTCAAGGTTTCTGAAAAAGTCTTGACCTGTACACCGGAAACTCCGATTCAAGCTGCTGCAAAATTGATGGCGAATGCACAAGTAAGCAGTATCATCATCTCTGGTGAATCCGGATTTCCGGTGGGAATTCTTACGGACAAAGACCTTCGCAACCGCGTTTTGGCAGCAGGCATTGCGCCAACCTTACCGGTTGCTCAAGTAATGACCTCGCCGGTAATTACCTGCAGAAAATCAGACAACTTTTCCACCCTCTATCTGGCAATGATCCGTCATCGGCTGCACCATCTAGTGCTCACGGAGGACGGAACTTCCCAAAGCCCCATCTGTGGATTAATTTCCGATCACGACATTTTCCTTTCCATGGGCAACAGCCCGGCGGTATTGATCCATGCATTGATGAATACGCAGGATGTGGCCGAAATGAGGAAAATCAGAGACAGGGCCGAGCAAATGCTTCGTTATTACTTGGAAAATGAAGTTGCCATGGACTTTGTGGCATCTGTAATGACTGAGATCAACGATGTGATCATCAGTCAGGCCTTGGAGATCGGTAGGAAAAACCTGGCTTCAGCTTTTCCGGATATGGATGAGGTTCCCTTCTGCTTCCTTTCTCTTGGCAGCGAAGGACGAGAAGAACAGCTTTTACGAACTGACCTTGACAATGCCATTCTTTACCAAGATGTGCCCGAAGGACAATCCGAGACAGCCAAAGAGTATTTTCTACGGCTTGGAGAGCAGGTGATCGAAGTGTTGCTCGCCTGTGGATTTGATGCCTGTCCAGCCAAAATGATGGCCAATAACCCGGAATGGGTTCAGCCACTTTCGGTCTGGAAAAATAATTTTAGCGACTGGATCATGCGGCCTACACCGGAAGCCTTACTAAAATCCTCCATCTTTTTTGATTTCCGACCAGTCAAAGGAAACCCCTCACTTGCCGAGGAACTTACGCTTCACATCTATGAAGAAATCCGAAAAAAGAAGGCCTTTCTCAGCTTCATGGGCCAGAATGCCATGCAAAATCCGCCTCCATTGGGTTTCTTCAAAGACTTTATCGTGGAAAAGTCCGGAGAGCACAAGGATCGCTTTGACCTCAAAGGGCGAGCAATGCTTCCCTTGACTGACTTGGCCAGACTACTGATTCTGAGTCATGAAGTAGTCGGAATCAACAATACCTTCAAGCGCTTTGAAAAGCTCGCAGAGATTGAGCATACCTATACTGAACTTTTTCAACAGGCGGGAAAAGCCTACGAAATCCTGATGCGAATGAGGGCTTTGGAGGGGATCTCCAACGCAAACAACGGCCGATACCTAGATCCAAAATCGCTTGGAAAAATCCAGCGGCAACTGCTCAAAAACACCTTTACGCCTATCACAGAGCTACAGGAGATGATCCACATCCGATTTCAACTTGACTACTTTAGACGATGAGTTGGTGGGAATTTTGGAAAGCAGCGGCTCCCAAGACAGAATTTGTCCAAGCCTATCTGGATGCAACTACCGATCGCATCCTGGGAATCCGAAAAGTAGATCAGCTGAATTTCACCGTGTTGGACACGGAGACCAGTGGTTTGGATCCGGCAAAAGATTCCATCCTGTCTTTTGGAGGGGTGAAAATCACCCAATCCAAAATTTTGGTGAATCAGGCGGTGGAATGGTATCCAATAGCAACCGATTCAGGTAAAAAAACTGCTGCCATCCATGGATTGGTAACAGTCCCAAACACCCTGTCGAAAGAGGATTTTGCCAAGAATTTTCTAGACTACATCGGCAACAGCATCATTGTGGGACATCATATCGGATTTGATCTGGAGATTTTGAAAACCCTTTTGAAGCCCTTCGGGATCACCCAACTCAAAAATCCCGTGATCGACACCTACCATTTGGCTATCCGGCTGGAACAAGGGCCAATGCAGAACATGAGCAACGTTAAACATGACGATTACAGCCTTGATGCGCTTTGCAGGCGCTACCAACTCAGTCCCGATGATCGGCATACCGCAGCAGGAGATGCTTTTTTGACCGCACAACTTTTTTTGAAGCTGTTGGCAAAGGCCCAATCCAAAGGCATTACCACTTTTCAGAGTCTTCTTTCCTAATCACTTCCACAGGATATTAACCTGGCCTGTAGCCTTGATCCGAATGTCCATCCCGGTCGCTGTGGGATAAAATCCATCAGGAGACACATTCAAATTATCAAGTTGGAGATTTCCATAGGGGGTTTGCAAGGCAAGTCTTTCCTTAACCCCATCCAAACTCCCCTGAAGCACTTCTTGTAGCGAAAACCTTAATTTTTGATTGAGCTGATTGCTGATTTTGCCTCGCTTGAGTTGAGCACCGAGTTTGGCTTTGTTGCTGTCTGAGCTGAGGGCAAAGTCAACTTTTTCGAAAGCAAGGACACTTGAACTCGGATCAAAAACAGGTTTTCCTACCAAAAAAAACTCACCCGCAATCTGCTCACCATTTTCGGCGGTCGCCCTAAAGTCCATCAAGATCCCCAAACGATCCCCATATGCGCTACTTCTGAAATTGGAAGGCTGAAACAGGTACTTTTTATTAATCCGAATGACTTGTCCAGCAACCGCTTGCTGAATCATCTGGTCCAATTCCCCATAAGTCAGATGAAGTGGAATATTGATCTCCAGTCGGTTGGATGGATCTAGGTTGGGGGTGATTTTCGGTAACGGCAAAGGTCGTGAAGGAGCTGCCGATGCAGGATGGGTCTGCACTTTGCCGGACATGCCTAGGTCGAAGTGAAACCCTTTGGAAGGAACGAGATACTCCCTGATTTTGACAGAATCCGGACGGATGGAAAAAGCCATTTTTTTCCCTTCCAAATCCACAGTCACCGGCCGCCCAACTTGATTCCAAATAGATTCGACCACAGGTTTGAGGTTGATCAGATCGGGTTTGGAGGTGAGATTTTGTCTGGCAAATTCACGGATTTCATTCCTCACCATCGAGCTCAGGTCAATCTCCATGCCCAAGGCTGAAAGTCCTATTTTACCCCCTAGATCCATCAATTCAAACTCGCTGATGCCTAGAGTCCAGTTGGGATTAAGCTGGGGATTGATCACCAAAACAGGAGATAGGGTCTGATCGAGGGGGATTTTTGACTGGAATAAGTTGCGTAGTCCACCGGGTTTGAGGCCGACTTCCCCACGGATTCTGATGGGAAGAGTTACCTGTAGCCGCTGACTGTCGAGCGGCGTGAGCTGAATCATTCCATTTCTCACAAATCCAAGATCCCCTACAATTCCATTACCCAAGTCCATTCCCTTTTCATTGAAAAGGGTCGGAGGCACTACCTGATTGACAAGGTTGGTCAAGGTGGCCGAAGGGATTTCTACCGGCACATTCACATACGAAGAAGCAGCAGGCACCTGGGACAAAGGAAGGGAAGCCGTAGGATCCAGACTTTTACAGGAGAAAAAAAAGAAGAGAATGCCTGCACAAAGAGCTAGAAAATTGAAACTATTTTTAGGTAAGTTTTGTCTGAATTTCATAATTGAATTGGCCAGAAGGAAGCTATTTTCAATCCCAATCTGTGGCCCTCAAAAGTAAGGAAAAGTGTCTATGAACTGGAATAAACTCACCACCTCTACACAGCTCGAAGAAATCAAGGCCTTGAGTCACTCCAAACCCGTTTTGATTTTCAAACACAGCTCAAGATGCTCCATCAGCAGTATGTCCCTTGACCGCTTACTTCGCAATTGGAAGGCGGAGGACTCCGAAAAGGTAACTCCCTTTTTCCTAGACCTTATCTCCTACCGTTCGATCTCTGATCAAATTGAAGAAATTTTTAAGGTACCTCATGAGTCTCCACAGGTGCTTTTGATCAAAGAAGGCAAGGCAGTCTACGATGAAAGCCACTTTTCGATTTCCTATCCGGTGATCATGGAAAAGATTTAGCTTTTTTTAACTCCCAAAAGGAAAATAGACCACTTATCCTGCCGATTTCCCACTCTAATTTTTCATCAAAAGGCACTTAAACCTTTTTCTTTCATGATCAGTCAAAGAAGGTGAACTTTGTCTCAT
Organism: Algoriphagus sp.; assembly: GCA_018336015.1. Classification (GTDB taxonomy): domain Bacteria; phylum Bacteroidota; class Bacteroidia; order Cytophagales; family Cyclobacteriaceae; genus Algoriphagus; species Algoriphagus aquatilis. The sequence continues at coordinate 50,412 of JAGXQZ010000055.1, forward strand.
TATGAAAAAAATTTATTCAATTAGTATCCTGATTTTTAGCCTTTTGCTGAGTATTTCAGCTTTTGGCCAACGCCCTTCCGGTCCTCCACAGGAAGAAAGGAAGTTTACCGGGAAGGTAATGGACGGCGTCACCAAAACTCCAATGATCGGAGCCAACGTCTTGGTGAAAACCGTTACGGATTCACTTTTAAGAGGTACCGTGACTGGAGCTGACGGGACTTTCGAAATCGCCCGGCCTTTTATTCCTCAAGTTAAATTGGAAATCACTTTCCTGGGGTATAAGACCATTTCCAAGATCCACAGCATGCGGGAGCCAATGGAACTCGGCGAGTTGATCCTTTTGGAAGACACCAAAGTCTTGGGTGAAGTCGTCATCGAAGGGGTAAACGTGGTCGGTGAGCAACGAGGCGATACTACCTCTTTCAATGCCAATGCATTTAAAACCCAAACTAACGCCCAAGCAGAAGATCTGATCCGAAAGATGCCGGGTATCACCATGCAAGGTGGTCAAATACAGGCACAAGGAGAAAACGTGCAGCGAATCCTCGTTGATGGGCGTGAGTTTTTTGGGAATGACCCAAATATTGCCCTCAGAAACCTTCCCGCTGACGCTATTGACAGGGTAGAAGTGCTCGATCAGCGATCCGATCAAAGCAGATTGACGGGTTTTGACGACGGTAACTACACCAAGACGATCAACATTATCCTCCGCTCTGACAAAAAGAATGGTTCCTTTGGCCGTGCCTATGGCGGCTATGGTACAGATGATCGCTATGCAGCAGGAGGAAGTATCAACATGTTCAAGGGTGATCAGCGATTCTCTATTTTAGGATTGTTCAATAACGTCAACCAGCAAAACTTCTCCAGCCAAGACCTTGCAGGTGTCACAGCCAATTCCTCCGCGGGAGGTGGTGGCATGCGTGGCGGTATGATGGGCGGCGGAGGCGGCGGACGTCCAGGAGGAGGCGGTGGCCAATGGGGCGGAGGAGGAAATAACAACTTCTTCGTGGGGAACCAAGGCGGTATCACCAGCACCAATGCACTTGGATTAAACTACTCCGACAAGTGGGGCAAAAAAGTGAACTTCACAGGAAGCTACTTCTTCAACAATACCACCAACTCCCTACGCCAAATCACTAATCGAGAAACGGTAGTGAATGAAAGTCTGCGTCAGTTTTATCAGGAAAATCTGATCAATACGGTAGAGAATAATAACCACCGGGCAAATGCGCGAATCGAGGCGGATCTCAATCCGAAAAACACGATCATCTTGACCCCTAACATTTCCTTCCAAAACAATAACACCTTTAGTGATCGGGATGCATTGACAAGAACTAGCGCAGGAGACTCACTTTCAGCCCTTCGCTCCATTTCCAATGCAGAGACCATTGCATTCAACATCTCCAATAACCTGACTTATCGATACAAATTCGACAAAAAGGGCAGAACCCTTTCTTCCGAAATCTTCACGGCTTGGAATAAGAGAGATCAGTTCTCCGACCTATTGGCAGCGAACAGAGACTACCGCAGAAATTTGATCGACACCACCGAGCAAGAAACGGATGCCTTGAACAATGGGTTCAACTACCGAATCAACACCACTTGGACCGAACCTATCACCGAAAAAGCCTTGGCAACCTTTGGCTATCAGGTAGGAAATAATAAAACCCGCGCAGATCAAAAGACCAGAGTTTTGAATCCGGAAAACCGATTTGAGCTGGATACTGCCTTGTCAAACGAATTTGACAACGTGTTCCTGACCCAACGTCTACGATCAGGATATGCCTACAACAATCAGGCTTGGAGTGTCAATGTGAACCTCGATTATCAAAATGCCCGATTGGACAATCAGGCCTTTTTCCCTGAAGTGGGCGTATTCAAAAGAAGCTTCAATAACATTCTACCAAGCGCCAACTTGAACTATCGAAACCGAGAAACGGGCTTCAGCTGGAGAATGCGCTACGGCACCAATACCAATGAGCCATCTGTGACAGAACTTCAAAATGTGGTTAACAACCAAAATCCGCTCAATCTCCGTGTGGGTAATCCTTCGCTTGGACAGAGCTTTAACCACAACATCTTTGCAAACATCAGCAAGGTGAATCTGGAGAAATCAAGAACGCTCTTCATGTTTTTGAACTATAGTGCTACTCAAAATTACATCGGTAGCAGCACCTTCCTCACTACTCAAGATACCTTGATCAACAATGAGATTCTACTCAGACCGGGTGGACAGATCACAAAGCCGGTAAATTTGGATGGAAACTTTAGAGCAAGCTTCTTCATGACCTATGGTGCTCCGATCAAGAAAATGAAAACCCAGTTTAACACCAACTCACGGGTGAGCTTCAACCGAATCCCGGGTTTGATCAATGGAGTAGCTAACCTCAACGATAACCTGACCTTGAGCCAAGGGCTGACCTTCAGCTCCAACATCAGCCAAAATGTGGACTTCTCCATCAACACCACCGGTTCATACAACATCGTGAATTCTTCCCTGCAGCAGAATCTGGACAATAACTTCTACCAGCAGGAGTCGAACATTCGCCTATATTTCTCTTCACAGAATGGAAAGTTCTTCATGGGCAACAACGTGGCGCACTCCCTCTACACCGGACTATCCGAAGGATTTAACCAGAGCTTCTGGCTTTGGAACATTGAAGGCGGTTTCCGATTTGCCAAAAACAACAAGGCAGAGATCAAAGCCGTTGTATTTGACCTGCTCAACCAAAACAACAGCATCAGCCGAACCATCTCCGATGTGGCAGTGACGGACGTCTTTACCAACGTGCTGACCCGCTATGGCATGATCACCTTTACCTACATCATCGGCAACTTCAAGCAGCCTGCAGCCGAGCCGCAGCAGCCTTGGATGATGGGAAGACCTCCGGGAAGTGGAGGAAGAACTTGGTAAAAAAATTAGAAAGTTGAAGTCAGAAAACTAAAAAGCCGCTTGAAAGTAATTTTCAAGCGGCTTTTTTGTAATCATAAAAACTAACCTAATCTTTTATGAATTTACCCCGGATTTTGCATAAGGATTCGAAGTGACAGTTCAAAATGCAAGAAAATCAACTATTTGACTAATGAGCCATAGCATCGCTATGTTGAATGAGTTGAATGTAGCAAAGCGATTGATTTTGGATTATTTTAACCTAGGAAAAGGAATACTAATCCATATCCCGGTTTTATCCACCAATCGGATTTATAATCGGCAAACATACAGTTCCATTTATCCAAATTGAATCCGCAAAATTCAATCCAATAGGATGATAACAGCTGAATTCATAAAACTGGCAACACTTCCCCGCATCACTTACCACTTGAGCGGTTAAGCTGTCACTTTCAAACAGGCCAGACAAAAACAAGAAGGCAATAATCCACTTTTTATAGTTAATAGTTAAATGTGATAATATTTGGTTCTGAATCCATGGACACTCCATAGATTTTCTTTTCACTTTCATCAATTGAAAAAGATTGAATGTTTTGATCCAAAACAAAATTTGACAATATTTTTCCTGAGTAGTCAATTTCAAAGATTCTCATCTTTCGATCTGAGTTACCCAACTCATTGATGGCTCCACCATAGTAAAGTAAAAACATCGATTTTTCACCGGCGAATACATTATAGTAATGTGCTCTGGCCTCCTTCTCATCAATTTTAGGCATAGGGTATCCCTGGCTGTATTCTACAGTATAAGGAGTCATATGATTAGAAGGACCAAACAATGTGGTGACTTTTCCTTCAGACAAATCAACGATGTCTATGTAATCTCTAAACAAACCTGCACGTACTCCGTACCTCCCCTTTCTGTTCACTCCCATTCTTCCCTGATGCATACTGGAAATAGTGCTTGCAGGAATATCTTTTCTGGAATCATAGGTAAGCCAATTCCCAAATGAAGCAAGGGTATCATTCTCAAATCCAAGGATAAAATACTGTGTTTCTTTATCCATCATAATCGCCCAAACTGAACTATCCGACAAAAGAGCCATTTCTCCGATATAGAAAAAAGATTCATTTCTGTTGAAGGATTTCTTTGAGATAGCTGTAGTAGTATCTCTGAGATCATATACGTGATAAGACTTGTATTGGGAATCATATACCCATATGTCATATGGATCGTCCAAACTCTCAATTGTTCTGACGTAAGAAATTTCACCAGGACCAACGCCATTCTTACCCAGTTGATTGATAAGAAGATGCCCTTTTTTGTCATATACGTTGAGCATCAAATCCTGATTAGGTTGAGACACAACGATAAATTGCTCATTTACATGAATCTGCCTTGGATTTTGAAGCCCATTCAGTTTCAGTTTTTCTGCTTTCAGCAAAACCTCAATTGGTAAATCAGATTCTTTAAAATAAATGCTTTCCTCAGTTTTACCCGACGAACAACCTACTAAAAAAGAAATTGCGATTGGCAAAATCCCTCTATTCCAATCTTCAAAAATTTTCCGAATCATAACTTTAAGAACAGGTAGGATAAATAGTTCTCCAATAAGATTCAGGAAAGTTTAGGCCTATGGGATGATAACAACTAGATGGAATAAACTGACAGCAAAGTCCTCCCCATTGATTACTGCCTCCATTCTCACCGGGTGAACCATCTTGTGCTTTTCCAAAATTTGGAATAAAAGAAAAAGTGAGTAATAACACTCCACCGAATACTAATTTTTTCATAAGATTTTTTTTTAGTGAAAACGAAGAAAATCATTTTTCATTCGGTTAAAAAAAAAATGTTAAAAAATGTTAAACAAAGGTAACACATTAGCCTTCTGACGGTATCAGAAATTTTTATCACATCTTTGGAAGCACCAAAGTATCTACGGAGTGAATCACCCGCTCTGGGCGTAATTGAATTAAGGTTATGATTAGGTGCGGATTGCATATACACCTTTATATCTAAACAACTTTGTAAGTTGATATGGTAAAAAAACCAAATACAAATTGGTAAGGATATGTGGAAGAAGGACATGGTAAAAAATTAGAAAGTTGAAGTCAGAAAACTAAAAAGCCGCTTGAAAGTAATTTTCAAGCGGCTTTTTTTCAATAAAACTCACAATCAGGCCATTTATATAAAAAAAAACCGCCTATCTAATACGATATATTATTAATTATTACATGGATTAACTTAACTAAGTTTTAAACCATTAAATTTTATTTCTATGCTTACTTTTAAAAAATTATGGATCACGGGAGCCATGATTCTCGGATCAGTCGCTATGTTTTACAGCTCTGCCAGCTTAGCTCAAGGAGCCGGCCCATTGCCGGGAGATTGGATTTGTTGTGCCGCTAATTCCTCAGGCTGTACGGATCGGTTAGGTGACAGATGGGATACTGATGAAAGAAGGGTGGGCACCACCTGTACAATTGGTGAATCTTTGTAAAAATCAAATTTGGATGTAGGAAATATCCTACAGCCATTTAAACCTAATCCTGTGAAAAAATTAAGTCACCTATCCATTCTATATTTATTTTTACTTTATCTCAGTTGTACATCAGAAAAACCAAAATCTCTGTTTGATTTTCCAGCAAATAATCTCCCAGAATTCAAACTAAAAAGCGAGAAGCAATATTTCCAAGAGGTAATTAATCCAATGCACATTAAGCAAAAAGGGGATTTTTTAGTTTTAATGGAAATTTATAGGATTCCACCGGAGAAGCCTCTTATCCATTTGATAAAGAAAAATGACCTTAGTTACTATTCAGCAAAAGGAGTGACAGGTTTTGGACCAAATGAAATAGCAAACGCTGAACTATTTGATCCGGGTTTTGACGAAAACACCTTCTGGATTTATAGTTCAAGAAGTAAAAGAATGGCTGAATTTTCATTGCAAGACACAAATAGATTATCTATTTCAGAATTCAGGCAGCCTGAAGACATGTATATGATTTATAACATGTTCTATACAAAGGATACCACCTTTATAGGAATTTCCGCCAATGATCCGCATAAATTGATTGAAGTAGATTCCAAAGGAAAATGGATTAATGGATATGGTACGTGGGAAAAAATCCCCGAAAGGTCGGATTTAGACGATTACTTACTTGGAGAATTAAATAAAGGATGGTTTCGTGCAAATGATGAAAAAACCATTTTTGTGAAAGCAAGTATTTTTCGGGACCGGATTGAGATCTTTGACTATCAAACCAAAGAATTTATAACAGTTGACGGACCAAGATTGGAACTCCCCAAATTTGAGATTTCAGGCTCAGGTGCAAATTCTGCATTGATTTTTAATCCTAATGAACCCTATGGCCATCGAGATGTCGCCTTTGGAGACTCTTATATTTATGATCTTTATGGGGGATATAATGAAATGCAGATTAGACAAACAAATGAGGTAGCAAAGACTATTTTTGTCCTTACAGCTAAAGGTGAGATGGTCGCTAAACTTGACTTAGATCGATCTGTCAGAAGTATTTCTGTAGATGAATCCTTAGGGAAAATATATGGAATTACTACCGATGAAGACCCCGGAATAGCAGTCTTTGAGATCCCGAAAGAACTACTGGACAAATGAAAAAAGCCGCTTGAAATCACTTTCAAGCGGCTTTTTCTTTTTCACTTTGCAATTACATCTTCGGAAGTACCACCGTATCTACGGAGTGGATCACCCCATTGGACTGCCATACGTCTGAAATAGTTACTTTGGACTGGCCTCCGTTTTCATCCGTGATGTAGAGATCTTTACCCTTCATCCATGCAGTCAATTTTCCACCTTGTACCGTCGTCAGGACAGCTTTGCCATTTCCTTTTTTGATCGCGTCAGCGATGTCCTTGGAGCCTATTTTCCCAGCCACCACATGGTAAGTCAGCACCGCGGTGAGTTTGCCTTTGTTTTCAGGCTTGAGTAGCGTTTCCACTGTTCCGGTAGGAAGCTTGAGAAATGCAGCGTTATCCGGCGCAAATACCGTGAATGGCCCTGCAGTCTGAAGCGTCTCTACCAAACCTGCTGCTTTAACCGCAGCTACTAGCGTCGTGTGGTCTGCAGAGTTGACTGCATTTTCCACGATGTTTTTGGAGGGATACATGGGTGCACCACCGACTTCTACAGTCTTTTCCATCTGTGCAAATGCAGCATGTGCGGATAGAAATGCGAAGGCTGCCAAAGTCATTTTTAAGAAATTTTTCATGGTTTTGATTGTGTTTGTTGAATTTGGAAGCACTTACGAGGGGAAAAAGAGAACTGGATTTAGACCAGTTGAAAATTTTTCAAGAAAAAAATCAGAAGCGCTGAGTTACTCGGAGACTTTTACCCAAAAAAGCCTAAAAATGGTAGCTTTGTGACCGGAATAAATCGCAACTCATGTACCAGGAGAAAATCGAAGCCATCAAAGCTGCCATTGCCGCTGCAGACGCCCAAACACCCGACCAACTCGAAGCCTATCGAATGGAGTTTATCTCCAAGAAAAGTGTGGTGGGTGAACTTTTCGCAGCGATGGGCCAAATTCCAAATGAGGAAAAACGCGCCTATGGACAGCTCGTCAATGGCGTAAAGCAATTGGCCGAGGAAAAATTCCAGGAACTGATCGAGAAAGTCAATGCCACGAATAAAAAGTCAAAATCGGCAGATATCGATTTGACACTTCCTCCTTCCAATGTGGCCTTGGGTGGTATCCATCCACTAACAGCAACCCGTCAGCGGATCATCGAGATCTTTGAGCGCATCGGTTTCAATCTTTCCGAAGGTCCGGAGATCGAGGACGACTGGCATAACTTTACCGCCCTAAACTTCCCTGAGAATCACCCTGCTCGCGAAATGCAGGATACCTTTTTCATCGAGAAGAATCCTGATATCGCACTAAGAACCCATACTTCCTCCGTGCAGGTGCGCGTGATGGAAAATCAAAAACCACCCATCCGAACCCTTTCTCCGGGTCGGGTTTACCGAAACGAAGCGATATCCGCCCGTGCACATTGCATCTTCCATCAGGTAGAGGGACTCTATGTAGATGAAAATGTGGGTTTCGCGGATTTGAAAAATACGCTCTACCACTTCGCCAAGGAGATGTTTGGCAAGGAGACCAAGGTGAGGTTCAGACCTTCTTTTTTCCCCTTCACCGAACCGAGCGCGGAGATCGATATTTCCTGCCTGATCTGCGGTGGTAAAGGCTGCAACGTGTGTAAGCACAGCGGTTGGGTAGAGATCGGTGGATCGGGAATGGTCGATCCGAATGTGCTGGAAAACTGCGGAATCGACTCCAAGAAATACACCGGATTTGCCTTCGGGATGGGTATCGAGCGAATCGCGATGCTGAAGTATCAGATCCGAGACCTGCGCTTGTTTACCGAAAATGACGTGCGATTCCTAAGGCAGTTTAGGCCGATGTTGTAGAACAAAGGAAGGCTGATCGAGAGATTGGCTTTTTTTGATTTCCCCGCAGATTTTCGCGGATTCTTTTCGCTGATAGGCGCAGATTATCGAAAAGTCTATTTCCCACAGATTTACACAGAGACTGAATTAAAATCAGTGGGAATCTGTGATTTTTATCTGTGGTGATCTGTGGGAAAAATCAGCGATCATCTCCAACTTTTTCTGCGCTGATCAGCAGGAAACATTTACTAACAAGCCTGTTTGATCGTTCATTATAAAAGGCGGAATTCATAAAAATGGCTTAAATTAACTGCATGAAAATCACACTAGAAATAGATAAAGACAAGGCTTCAGCATTTCTCAACTTCATTAGGAGTCTTGATTTTATCAAAATCAAAGTCCAAGAGGATTTTGAAGAGCCTACCAAAGAAGAAATCCTTCAAAGCATCGAATCAGGATTGAAAGAAGTGAAAGAACATCAGAAGGGAAAAATTAAACTAAAAGAGGCAAGAGCATTTTTGGATGAACTTTAAAATACTTTTATCAGATACTTTTCAGAAAAACTTCAAGCAACTAGCCAAGAAGCATTCTTCTCTCAAATCTGACTTACTCAAATTGATTGATTCCTTGGAAATTAACCCAAGCCAAGGAACACCACTTGGAAACAATCTCTTCAAAATCCGTCTTGCTATCACATCCACTGGAAAAGGGAAATCAGGAGGAGCAAGAGTGATCACCTTGGTGAAAGTGGTCAACCAAGAAGTCTTTCTAATCACGATTTATTCAAAAACTGATCGGGAATCCATTTCCAAAGAAGAACTGGACAAATTGGCAAAAGATTTATAGCCTAAAAATCACTTTGAAATTACATTGTTTTCTCTAAACCTGCATTCGTGGGGTTCCTGCGGCAGTTTAGGCCGATGCTATAGAACAAGGGAAGGCTGATCGAGAGATTGGCCTTTTTTTATTTCCCACAGATTTGCACGGATTAAGAAACACAGATCATCACAGATCTTTTTTCTTGATTTTAAAATCTGTGGGAATCTGTGAAATAAATCAGTGAAAATCTGTGGGAAATATAGGTGGACAAATCAGCGCTCATCTCCGACTTTTTCTGCTTTGATCAGCGGGAAATTAAATCTCTGCTTGAAAGGACTCAATTCCCCCGACCTCCACTTTTACCAAAAACACATCTCCGCTCTGCGGAAACTTTTTCAAATCATCCGCTGTCAGATTTTCCTGTGCCGTGGTAATCAGCATCAGATCCAGATTTTCCCCACCAAAGCAACAGGAAGTGACATGAGGTACGGGCAGTTCGATTTTGTCTAAGAGTTGGCCCGTGCTCGGATCCCAACGATACACGCCCGAACCCGCATAATGCGCCACCCAAAGCATCCCTTCCAGATCGATGCACATCCCGTCCGGAAAGCCCAATCCCTCCGGAATCTCGACTGCTATTCGTCGAAATTCAATGGCTCCAGTTTTCGGATCAAAGGCAAATTCCTGGATTTTCTTGGTTGGGGTGTCGATAAAGTAAAAAGTCTGCTGATCGGCAGTCCAGGCCATTCCGTTGGAAATGGTAAGGTTTGTCAGCTGCACTTTTGGCTGTAAATCGGGCCCGATTCGGTACAGCGAACCAGCACCTTCTGTGAAAAGCGTACTTAGCGTTCCAATCCAAATTCGGCCTTTGGGATCAACCTTTCCATCATTGAAGCGATTCAAAATCAGATCTGATTCAACTTCACATAGCTCTTCAATCTCCTCAGTTTCCCAATCGTAACGCACCAGCTTCCGATCCAAACCCAGAATAAGCTTTCCAATTTGTCCTTCCAAGACCACGGCCAATCGATGTGGGAAATGCCGGATTTCGAGTTGTTCGGTTGCTAAATGATAGCGATGCAGGTTTCCCTTTTCGATATCCACCCAGAAGAAACAGCCGAGCCGCGCAATCCACAGCGGGCCTTCGCCCAAAAAGCACTGGCTCGGGATAGATTTCATTTGAATACTTTTCATGTAGGTTGGATTGAAAAATTGTAAGATTAGAAAAACTCCAATATCTAGAAAGAGGGTAAACTCTAGTTTAGATCTCGTAAATCGTCATTCGTAACTCGTAAATCATTTATGCCAGTATTGCCCAATCTTCTTCTTCAAAAACGCCACGCTGCGCTCCAGCTGATCCATGCCGTCCACGCCGTCTTCGATGCTGATCCAGTTATCAAAACCGACGCGCTTGAGTTCGGTGAAGATCGCATCATAATCATTCATGCCTTTACCGATTTCCCCGTGACTGAGCATTTTCGCATAACCTACGGCTCCACCTTCTACTTTTCGAAGATCCTCAATCGTCCCGTATTTCAAAAAGCGATCGCTCGCATGCATGGTCACCACCCGCTCGGACACGTCATACAGTAAATCCAGCGGATCTTCCCCAGCTAAAAACGTATTGCTCGGATCGTAATTCACCCCAAAGTTGGGATGATGGATGGAGTTGACCAGCTTGGTGAAGATCGCTCGCTTCTGGGCAAACTCCGGATATTCCCAGAAATCGTCCTTGTAGTGATTCTCGATGATTAGGGTAATTCCCAGGCTTTTTGCATAAGGAAGGCAGGCTTCAATGCAATCTTTGGCGAGTTGGATTCCCTCCTCCACCGAGAGTTCGGGGCGATATTGACCGGAAAGGACCCGGCAGTATTTTCCTCCCAAAGCATCCGTCATCTCGATCCAGCGCTTTTGCTTTTGGATTTCCTTTTCCCGGAAAGCCTTGTCCCGATGGGTAAAATCCGGCGAGCAACACATCATGGGGATGACCATGCCCTCGTTTTCGACCATTCGGCGGAATTTAGGCCAGTTTTTTTCATCGGCCATTTCCAAAAATCCAGCATACCACTCCAACCCATCAAGCTGAAGCGGCGCGGCAAGTTTCACCCAATCGGCGATTTTCATAGTCCCATCCTTGCAGAGTTGCTGCATAAAGGCCTTGGGAAAGGCGGCTAATTTGGGCATTGGTAATTATTTAAAGGTCTTGTTGTCTTTAGGTAAGTTTCTCCCGATCATCGGATGCTGCTCCAAGGTAAGCACCTGTCCCGATACGGGTCCGCTTTCGTCAGAAAGCCAGAAAATACTCGCAGCGGCAATCTCATCCGGAGATAAAATCCT
>JAGXQZ010000056.1 GCA_018336015.1 Algoriphagus sp.
GATGAAGGCGTCAGCCGTCCAGACCAATTGATCGCGAGTCACGCCCTGGCTGGCCTGGGCCATCCGCGCGAGTCCCAAGTTTGTCGCATCGGCCAGAATGGCCGCCAGAAGCGCATTTTCGTTTGGACAGGGCTCGCCGGTGCGCAGGTTGGTGAAGGCGCCGAGGAAGCCGGTGTCGCGGGCGACCTCATGCAGCAGCTCAGTTACCCGGATCCTCGGCAACATAGTGTTGATCCGATCAGCGAGCGCATCGGCTTCCGGAGGCGTGGAGAGCTTGACCGGCGTGATGTGCAGGCGGTCGTCGCGAAGTTCCACGCCTTCGAGCCGCCCCCGCTGCAGTTGATGGGAAAAGCGTTTCAGCCGCCAATCCAATTCCCGGCTGCGGCTTTCGAGCCAGACCTCGGCGCTGGTGGGCAGTCCTAGCCGGGTGGTGATCGGCTCGGATTCCGCCTGAGGCAGCATGTAGGTGTCGAATTGACGATAGGCCGTTGACCGCTCGACCCAGACATCGCCCGAGCGCAGCTTATTGCGAAGGTGGGCAAGGCTCGCCGTTTCATAGAGGCGGCGGTCGATGCGGCCCTGGTTATCGACCATCAGCGCTCGCCACTCCTTCTTGAAGGGCATGGCCGCGTTGGTCGGGACGCTGCGGCGGGTCGAGTTGTGCATCTCTCGCAGAACGTTAATCGTCGCGATTGTCTTCTCGCTGCCGCGCGCGGCCTTGAACTCCAGCGCCTGCAATAGAGCCGGAGCGAACTTTCTGAGGCTCGCGTATCGATCCGCGGCGCGGACGAGCGGGTCGACGTCTGCCGTTTCGGCGATCTCAGCCACTTCCTTCCGCACCCGCAGCAGCTTGTTCCAACCAACGGCCTCATCGAGCGTCTCGAACGGGTCCGCCTCGGTTTCGGCGGCCGCTGCAAGGGCGTCGATTGTGCCGAGGAACATACGCATGAGCCGGGCGACATCCCTGGCGGTCGCGCTGTACTGACGCGCCTGGGCGTTCTTGCCCCGACTGAAGGCCGCCCCGATCAGACGGTCCGCCATGTCGATGGCGGCGTCGGTCAAGCGCGCCTCAAGGTCGATCAGAAGAGCGACCACGGTCGCTCGGCGGCGCGCCGAGGTGTAGCGGTCGATGAGATAGCTCGGCGAAAGCCGCCCCTCGCGCGCCAGGCGGCGAAGCCGATCTGGATGGACCCGATCCCCGGCGCCCTGTGCTATGCCAAAGGCGCGCACAACGCCGAGCTTGTCGATGATCTCGCGCACGTGGTCGGGCTTGGGTCCGCTTGGGATCGTCCGCAACTGGGTCAGGCGCGTGAAGCCGGTCTCTGGATCAAGCATCAGCAGTTCGTCCAGCGCCGCCAGCTGCTCGGGGCCAAGGCCGGTGAGGAGGGCCTCATGGACGCGCTTGCGCGCTGCGGCCCGCCCAGCGATGCCGGCACGCTCAATGGTCGCCGGGGCCGGGAGCATGATCGCCTTCTCGCGAAGCGCGGCCACCACGGCGCCCACGATCGCCGCGCCCCTGTCTGTCGACCAGGCAGCAGAAGCCGCCGCCTCGATCATCATGCCGAGGTCTGTCCGTACAGCCGGACGGAGCCCAAGGGCGGCACCAATCTCGCGAGCATGGTCTGTCATGGTCTGCTCGCGCGCCGCGTAGTCGGCCAGCACGGTCGATGGCAGATCCAACTGCCTCGCGATGAAGTCGACGAGGGGTTCCAGGTTTGCACCTGGATAGGCGGCGCATTGCGCCAATGTCAGTCCAGGATGGCGGATCAGCGCGAGCTGCACCGCAAACCCTAAACGATTGCGCTCTTCCCGCCGGACCTCGATGAGGCTGAGGTCCCTTCGATCGAAGGTGTATAGGCGCGCCAGCGCGTCACACTCGACCGGAACTCCAAACAGGTTACGCCGCTCCTCGGCGCTCAGCAGGTCTCTCCGCCCCATGGCCGCCTCCGACCGTCCACAGAACCCTATTGAGGATCATGGACAGTCCGACGTAAAGGGACGTATTTTGTGGACGGGAATCCGGGCTTGTCAGCGACAAGCGCGTCTTCGTCCAGAGAACGAACGTTTGGGGGACGCCTCGATGGGCGACGTGCTCGGCTATGCCCGGGTCAGCACTGGTGACCAGGATGTCGCTGGCCAGACGATCCGGCTTGAGCAGGCCGGAGCAATCCGGGTGTTCACCGACGTGAAGTCGGGCAAGTCTATGGATCGGCCAGGCTTGGCCGAGCTCCTCGCGTTTTCGCGCAAAGGCGACACCCTGGCGGTCGTGCGTCTGGATCGGCTGGGTCGCTCGCTCACCGAGCTCCTCTCTATCGTGGAGCGGTTGAAGGAGCGCGGGGTGGCGCTGCTCAGCCTGGAGGAGAAGATCGACACCTCATCGGCCGCCGGCGAACTGGTGTTCCACGTCTTTGGCGCCATTGCCCATTTCGAGCGGCGCCTGATCGCCGAGCGCACGAAGGACGGGATCGCCGCGGCAAGGGCAAAGGGAAAGGTCCCCGGCCGCCAACCGCTTGACGCCGACAAGGTGCAGGCCGCGCTGAAATTGGTGGAAGCGGGAATGTCTCCCACCAAAGCGGCTAGTCAGCTCGGGCTCGGGCGTTCCACCGTCTACCGGGAGGTCGCAGCGGCCGGGCTTAGGCGGACCGCCTAGGAACAGACGCTTTGAACCCCGGCTTGGGGGAGTTAGGCGACGTTGCCATCTCTAAGCCACGGCAACTCAGCCATCATGTCCCGTTCGGCCTCTGCTTGCGTGGCATAGAGACCCGAACAATGGGTCGGTACCATGAACGCGTATCCGCTATCGTGCTCTTCTGTGTATTCCTCAAACGCAAAGAAGATCCCACGGGCGGATAGCTCGGCGTAGCGCTTGCCATCTGCGCTAACGATGCGCCTGAGGACTGAGGCTTGCTGGCTCATGATCCTCCGTATAGCAGACCTGACGAAATTCGGGGATGGGTGGTTAGCCGCCATGGGATAGCGCCACTTAGCTTCGACGCGCTCTCGCACTCCTGGAGCGTACATTCGCGTCGGCGGGCGGCGCGCTCCGAGGCCGGACCATCGCCCGTGAGTCGACACTGACGCCTGCTTGATCAATGCCGAGGACTGTAAGGCGACGGCTACGGATCCTTCACAGTGCAATCCTAGGATGTCGGCATGATCGACATCTCCGCCCACCGAATTGGACCCGAGCCTGCCGCACGGCGGGTGGCGTTCACACTGAATATCGGCGCGGGTGCCGTGGCCATATGGCAAGGCATCTTTCCGAACGTGCTGACAGGCGCGGCGTGCATCGCCGCTCCTTGGATCGCGGTTTCGGTCGCAGCGTTCAATCAGCGGTTTTCATCAAGTGCCGCTAGCGCGACTTCCACGGCAGATATCGCGGGCCTTTGGTTTCCAGTCCTGGTCCTTTTGGTGCAGGCGTTCTTTCAGCAGAAGATGCTGGAGCCTCTATTGCCGTTCTTGGCGGCGCTGCCATTTGCTCTCTTCTTATTCGCCGCACTGCTCAAGGCGGACCTCGATGCCCGTTCTGCGTCAGGCATCCCCTTCCTGATTGCCGCGTGTACGGCCTGGGCTTGGGCAAGCGCGATCCACATCAATGTGGCCCTCGATACCTCCGCGCCTTCCAGGATGGATGGAACGGTGCTGGAGATCTATTCCTCGCGCGGTCCGCGACGCATGACAGTCTTTTACGGTCATGCGGGCCAGAAGGCGCTAGTAAGTGGGCTACCCGCCGGCGACCGCCAAGTGGGCTCGCCCGTAGTGATCGAGAGAAAGAACGGAAGATTTGGCTGGCGATATCTAAGGGCGCTCTAGAGCGTGAAGGCAAGTTAGCGGCGATGACTGCATACCCGATCAGGGTGAGGGCACGATAACGTGGAAAGACCAGACCGTAGACCAACTGGCTTTCGATCTTGGCTGCAATAGCACGGGGCTTTCGGACCTACGAGCCGCCCTTGTGCGTGTCTCCGAACTCGCTGGAGTCAAACCTCTTCGTTGGTAAATCCAATGCCCGACTGCGCGATCCACGACCGCGAGGCGCGCCAGCGCGAAGTACCGCTCTGGGTGGGTGGCGGAATTAATCAAGTCTGGTGAAAATAGGACACGACGGCACCGTCGACTACGCGAAGCCCTCTACTCTCGACCACGCAAGGGCGCTTTGGGTCGAGCGCCCTGAAGCCCTCTCCGATCCAGCCGAAATTTACAGGCCGCCCCCTGCGCTCGAACGACTGTAGGTACTCCAGTGCGGCGATGTGCTCCTTTTTGCTAGGTGCATTGGACCGGCCAATTGGCCATTCACCTTCCAGTCGACGCAGGGTTCCGTGGATTTCGAAGCGGCTGCATCGGCTTAGGTAGGTACCAGTTGGAATTGGGGCGACGATCAGAGTGAAGCTGATGGCGTTGGCCCGGGACAGCTTCAGGACCCTGACAGATTCCCAATCGCCGCCGGCGGATGCAGGCGTTCCCAAAAACACGCCTGCAAGAAGCGCGGCTGAGATTAGCGGCAGGCAACGCGCTCTACTGGTTCGCAAGGTGGCCATAGGCTGACGCTAGCGCAACCAAAGAGCGACCGCTATAGGTCGCAGGCCGCCGGAGGCTTCCACCCACAAAGCCGACGTTGTCTGTTCCTGCAAAGTTCCATCTTAGCGTTGCTCAGCTAACAATCATCGCGCTGCCCTC
>JAGXQZ010000057.1 GCA_018336015.1 Algoriphagus sp.
CTCCGAGCACGCGGATCGAGGGATACGAGCCGTTGCGGATCGTCGCCAGCCAGGTGGCGCGCGTGGAAGCCGACATCGACGCGCTCAACGCGGAACTGGAGCCGCTGCGCTCCTTCGTGCTGCCCGGCGGCTCGCCGGCCGCGGCGGCGCTGCATCTCGCGCGTACGGTGGCACGCCGCGCCGAGCGTGCGATGGTCGCTGCCGACGAAGTCGACGGCGAGGATATCGGGGCCGAAGCGATGAAGTTCATCAATCGCGTCTCGGACTTCCTTTTCGTCGCCGCCAGGGCGGTCAATGGATTGGGATCCAACGACGTGTTATGGGTGCCCGGAGCCAATCGCTGATTCGAGGGGAGTGAGGCGATGTTCATACCGCTTCACGACGCCAACAGCCTGAAGCACATCCGCCTCCAGTACATCACGCTCGCCATCATTGCGGCCAACGTCGTCATCTTCCTCATGATGGCGGCAGACGCCGGTTCTCAGGCGACCGTCTACGGCCTCGGCTACGTGCCTGCCGTCGTTCACGACGTCGCCGAGCTGCCGCCGCACCTTGTGATCCTCCCGGAAGGCTTCACCTACGTGACCTATGCCTTCCTGCACGGAGACTTCCTGCACCTGGCCGGCAACATGCTGTTCCTCTGGGTCTTCGGCGACAATGTCGAGGACGCGCTCGGCCATTTCCGGTTCCTGCTGTTCTACCTCGCCTGTGCGGCAGCCGGTGCGGCTCTCCACGGAATGCTCGCGCCCGGCTCGGAGATCCCGTTGGTCGGCGCCTCCGGTGCCATCGCCGGCATCGTCGCGGCCTACCTGATCCTGCATCCGCGAGTGAAGGTCTGGGTCCTGGCCTTCGGGCGGATCCCGCTGCGCATCCCGGCCTTCGTTCCGTTGATCCTCTGGGTCGGGTTCCAATTGCTGATGCTGGCCGTCGGCGACGACAGCAACATCTCATGGGCGACCCATGTCGGGGGCATCCTCTGCGGCGCGTTCCTCATCGTCATCCTGAAGCGCCCGGAAGTGCCGCTCTTCGACCGGCGCATCGTCATGCCGGCCGCTGTGGAAACCGCGCAGGCCGATGCAGCGCCCGGGCGGAAGCCGCCCGCGCGTTGGGGTCGGCAGTAGTCGTGCGGCCGGCGGCCCGGCAGCTTTCGCATGGCCTGCGGCCGCTTCCGCTGTTGACGTAAACGTCAATCGCCAATAGGGTCCGCACGCGCCGGAAGGCCCGGCACGCGGCCGTTTTTCGAAGCCGGATGTCGGCTGGGGACTAGCGGCGACCGCTGCGCAGATGTTAAACGCCGCGCAATTCGAGTCCAAGGAGAGGTTCCGCGCCCATGAAAGTTCTCGTCCCTGTGAAGCGGGTGGTCGACTACAACGTGAAGATCCGCGTGAAGGCGGACGGCTCGGGCGTCGAGCTCGCCAACGTGAAGATGTCGATGAACCCGTTCGACGAAATCGCCGTCGAAGAGGCGATCCGGCTGCGGGAAGCAGGAAAAGCGACCGAGATCATCGCCGTGTCCGTCGGGCCGCAGCAGGCGCAGGAGACGATCCGTACAGCACTGGCCATGGGCGCCGATCGCGGAATCCTGATCAAGACCGACGAGATCGTGGAGCCGCTTACCGTAGCCAAGCTGCTCAAGGGGGTGGTGGAGGCCGAAGGCCCGGAGCTCGTCATCCTCGGCAAGCAGGCGATCGATGACGATGCCAACCAGACGGGCCAGATGCTGTCGGCGCTGCTCGGCTGGAGCCAGGGAACCTTCGCATCGAAGCTCGAGATCGACGGCGCGTCGGCACGGGTGACGCGCGAGATCGACGGCGGCCTGCAGGTCATCGAACTGAAGATGCCCGCCATCGTGACCACCGACCTGCGCCTCAACCAGCCGCGCTATGCTTCGCTGCCCAACATCATGAAGGCCAAGAAGAAGCCGCTCGACGAGAAGAGCCCCGCCGATTACGGCGTCGAGATCAAGTCGCGCCTCAAGGTGCTGAAGACCGAAGAACCCGGCGGCCGCAAGGCCGGCGTCAAGGTCAAGACGGTCCAGGAACTGGTCGAGAAGCTCAAGAACGAAGCCGGCGTGCTCTGATCGCAGCGTCAGGAAAGGAATAGAACCATGGCCATTCTTCTCGTCGCCGAACACGACAACGCGACCGTTTCCGACCAGACCGCCAAGGCTCTCTCGGCCGCCCTCAAGATCGGATCCGACGTGCATGTCCTCGTCGCCGGCAAGGGCGCACAGGGCGCCGCCGACGGCGCCGCGAAGCTCCAGGGCGTCGCCAAGGTGCTGCTGGCGGAGTCAGAGGATCTCGCGGAGCGCCTCGCCGAGCCGCTCGCCGCGCTGATCGTGAGCATCGCGGGCGGTTACGACACCATTCTGGCGCCCGCCACCACCATGGGCAAGAACGTCATGCCGCGGGTGGCGGCCCTGCTCGACGTCATGCAGGTTTCGGACGTGATCGAGGTCGTTTCGGCCGATACGTTCAAGCGGCCCATCTATGCCGGCAACGCGATCCAGACCGTGCAGGCGACGGATCCCAAGAAAGTGATCACCGTCCGCACGGCGACGTTTCAGGTTGCGGGCGCGGGCGGCTCGGCACCGGTCGAGACCGTCCAGGCCGCAGCCAATCCGGGCCTCTCGAACTTCGTGGAGAACCGCATCGCCGCCAGCGACCGTCCCGAACTCACCTCGGCCCGCATCATCGTCTCTGGCGGTCGCGCGCTGGGTTCGTCGGAGAAGTTCCAGGAGGTCATCACGCCGGTTGCCGACAAGCTCGGCGCCGCGATCGGCGCTTCGCGCGCGGCGGTCGACGCCGGCTATGCGCCGAACGACTGGCAGGTCGGCCAGACCGGCAAGGTCGTCGCTCCGGAACTCTACATCGCGGTCGGCATCTCCGGCGCCATCCAGCATCTGGCGGGCATGAAGGACTCGAAGGTCATCGTCGCCATCAACAAGGACGACGAGGCACCGATCTTCCAGGTGGCCGACTATGGCCTCGTCGGCGATCTCTTCACCATCCTGCCGGAGCTCGAAAAGGCTCTTTGAAGCCGCACCGTCAGCGCATAAGATCGCGGACGCCGCTTCGGGAGACCGGTGCGGCGTTCGTCGCGTCTGAACGACGGCGCAGCATCGGCACGGACATGCTTGGGATCTGACATGGCAATTCAATCGGTCGGCATCATCGGGGCAGGTCAGATGGGCAGCGGCATCGCCCATGTCGTCGCCCTTGCCGGCTATCAGGTCATGCTGCACGACATCTCGCGCGACAGGATCGAGAAGGGAATCGCCACGATCAACGGCAATCTGGCGCGGCAGACGGCTTCGGGCAAGCTGCCGGACGCCGAACGAGCCGCTGTCGTGGGCCGGATCGCCGTGGCCGAGAAGATCGAGGACCTGGCTGCGGCCGATCTCGTCATAGAGGCCGCGACCGAGGACGAGACGATCAAGCGAAAGATCTTCGGCCAGCTCTGCCCGATCCTCAATCCCGAAGCCCTGCTGGCCACCAATACGTCATCGATATCGATCACGCGGATGGCCGCCCAGACCGATCGCCCGGAGCGCTTCATCGGCATTCACTTCATGAACCCGGTGCCGCTGATGAAGCTGGTCGAGCTCGTCCGCGGCATCGCCACCGAGGACACCACCTTCGAGACGGCGAAGGCCTTCGTCAGCAGTCTCGACAAGACGGTGACGGTGGCAGAGGATTTTCCCGCCTTCATCGTCAACCGCATCCTGCTGCCGATGATCAACGAGGCGATCTACACCCTCTACGAAGGCGTCGGCTCGGTGGAGGCGATCGACACGGCGATGAAGCTCGGGGCCAACCATCCGATGGGGCCATTGCAGCTGGCCGATTTCATCGGCCTCGACACCTGCCTGTCGATCATGCAGGTGCTGCACGACGGATTGTCGGATTCGAAGTATCGTCCCTGCCCGCTTCTGGTGAAATATGTCGAAGCCGGATGGCTCGGCCGCAAGGCGGGCCGAGGCTTCTACGACTATCGGGGCGATCATCCCGTACCCACGCGCTGACGGCGGATGCTCAGGCCTCAGTGAAGCGGGGCCGCGTCCGACGAGCTGTAAGCCTGGATGTGAGTCAGTTCGATGCGGTTGCGTCCGCCGTTCTTGGCCTGGTAGAGCCGCCGGTCGGCGATCCTGTAGAGCTCGACGAAACCGAGCTGGTCTTCGAACGACACGCCTCCCACGCTGACGGAAAGCGGATGGCGGACGCCGCGCGGACGGAAGCTCATGTCGGAGATGGCGCGGCGCACCCGCTCGGCGACGGCCAGCGCGTTCTCCTGGCTGGCGCCCGGCAGGAAGACGCCAAACTCCTCGCCGCCGAGGCGCCCGACCAGATCGCCCTTCCGGACCTGCCCGCGGATCTGCGCGGCGATGATGCGGAGCGCTTCGTCGCCTTCGTCATGGCCGTATGTATCGTTGATGGTCTTGAAGTGGTCGGCGTCGATGATCAGGAGCGCGCCCTTGAGGGGACGGGAGGCCCGGGTCGCTTCGCCCAGCTGCTCGTCGATCTTCTCGTGGAATGAGCCGCGATTGAGGCAGGCCGTGAGACTGTCCGTCGATGCCACGACACCCAGGTGCTTGTTGGCGATCGCCAGTTCGCGAAGCTTGAATGCGAGGAAGCCGAGGATAGGGCCTGCGAGAACGACGGCCATCATGATGCCCGTCGCAAGGCCCGGGCGGAGCCATGTCCCTCCCAGGCCGGACACCACGAGGTTTTGGTAACCCCAGGACACGAACACGCACCAGAACGTTCCCGCTACCGTCCATTGGAACGGCTTCCAGGCCGCGAGATGCGACAGACGCGGTTCGACCGCGAGACGGAAGGTGTTGAGCATCGAAGGAACCTCTGCACCAGGAAGAGCCGCAGGATACGCGACGATCCGTGAAATCGCGGTTAGGGAAATGACGCGACTTCCAGTGCAGGCATTAACCAAAGCTTCACGCAGGGTGTCAGGCCGGGCCGATCGAGCGGACGAGGCCCGGGATCCGGTCTCATTCGCCCTTGTAGAGCAGCCAGTTCTTGGAACTCCTGAGTTCGGGCAGCGCGGAAAACTGCGTGGATTGGTTTCTTCCGTTCGCCTTCGACATGTAGAGCGCCCGGTCGGCCTTGGCGTAGAGATCGTCGGCGCTGTCGGCGAGGGTGGCCATGCAGGCACCGATGGAGACGGTGACGGCACCGCCGGTGGAGCCGACATGGCCGTTGATCGGCACCAGTCGCTCGACCGCCTTGCGAATCGTCTCGGCGAGTTCGGTGACCGCGCCTTCGGTCATGCCGTGGACGATCACCGCGAACTCCTCGCCGCCGGTGCGTGCGACGACCATGTCGGCCGAAGCTGTCGTGCGGATGATGCTTGCGACGTGCTGGATGATCTTGTCGCCGACCGGATGGCCGTAGCGATCGTTGATCTGCTTGAAGCGATCGATGTCGGCCAGGATCAGGGCGCCGTACATGACCTTCCGGGGATCGTCGTACAGGTGGGCGATCGCCCGGTCGAAGGCGCGCCGGTTGCAGAGCTGCGTCATCGGATCGGTATCGGCCAGTTTCTTGTACTCCTCGAGCTTGGATTTGACCTCCTCCAGCTCTGCGGATTTGTCGATCATGTGGGTGACGAGCTGCTTCCCCTGCTCGATCTTGGAATCGGTGGCAGCGGCCATGATGCCCGAGATGCGCTGCAGGATCTCCTGCGTGACGATCTCGCGCTTCTTGAGCCCGTCCGAGCTCTGGCTGAGGATCGACCCGTAGCGTTCGAGCTGGATCCGCTCGCGCTCGAACAGGATCATCACCTCCTCGACCTTGTTGGCGATCTGGTCGCGGACGTTGTCGACGAAGAGCTGGTTGCTGGTCTGGATGAAGTACTTGATGCTGAGACGGTCCAGATCCTCCTGGCGCGGCCGGCTGCCGAGCGCGCCGAGTTCGGCATTCAGCTCCTGATTCGATCCCGCGAAGACCTCGTAGTAGATCTCGTAGTTCCGCGGGGTTCCCATGACGCCCATGGCACGCATGGCAAGCGCGATCTTGGTCGCAATGTCGGACGTGCTTGCGTTCTTGGGGCCGGGCGCTGTCGCCGCCGAGGGAGCCGTCGAAACCACCATCTCTTTGTCC
>JAGXQZ010000058.1 GCA_018336015.1 Algoriphagus sp.
GGGGATGAGAACCCCCGGGTTCGAAATCGACCGAAGGGAGATTCGCGAGGGGAAGTGCGGCAAGGAAGCGCATACGAGCAATCCCCCACGCTCTGCGTCAAACCAACCTTATAACTAGGGTTGGTTTTTTGTTTATTATCAAACTTATCCCAAGGGTTTAGGGGATGAGAACCCCCGGGTTCGAAATCGACCGAAGGGAGATTCGCGAGGGGAAGTGCGGCAAGGAAGCGCGTACGAGCAATCCCCCACGCTCTGCGTCAAACCAACCTTATAACTAGGGTTGGTTTTTTGTTTTTAGGTTGCTTTTTACACATTAAAATGAGCCTTTAAAAAGCTCAAAAGTATATTCCAAAAGTTCGTCCCCTCCCGGCTTACCATGACCGGGGACTACCCATTGATTAGCTGGAAAACGCATCTTCACCTTTGCTACTGTAGCGGACCATTCTTTTAGATTGGCATCACCAAGATAGCCCTTTGTGGCACCAAGCTCTTTGATAAGACATCCCCCAAACAGCACCTTCTCTTCTTTTACCAAACCGACCACATTATCTCGGGTATGCCCCTCTCCCAAAAACGTCACTTCAATCGTATTCCCCCCAACTTTAAATGCTTTCTCCTGAGAAAAACCCGATTTAGGGACTTCGTATCCATTTTCTTTTGCTAAGTCTACCGTAGACTGCGAAGCAAAGGAAGGAACACCTGCTGCATGAAAAGCCTTTAACCCTCCTAAACAGTCATTGTGAAAGTGGGTGGCCAATACTCCTGTAGGTTTTGCTTCTTTTACAGATTTGATCCAATGAATCAATTCAACCGAAGATTGATCATCTACGGGAGTATCAAATACAAAAGCTTCTCCCCCATTCAAAACTACCAAACCATTACAGGCTACCTTGCCAAAATCATTGGTATTGAGATATGAAACATGGACAAAAGAGGACTCAGTCAATTGGATAATTTCCAAAGTTGCTGTCTTATAAACTGACGTTTGGGCAAGTCCCCGGAATAGGACAACAAGGAAAAAGACCGAAAACAAAATCAGATTTTTCATCAGATAAGTGATGGATGATTTAGGAAGGAAAAGAAGGTCGCAGAAACAAGTGTACTATCCAAATCAAGCAAAAAGCACGATTCGGGATTACAGAATACTTTTCAGAAAATTTCTGGCTCTGTCGAGATCCTCTTTGGTGTCAATTGCAATGGCTTGATGAGTAGTTTCGACCATTTTTATCTTGACTCCTTTCTCGATCAAACGCAATTGCTCAAGCATCTCAATTTGCTCCAACTGCCCCTTGGGCCAAGATGTAAATTCCTGAAGCAACTCCCGGGTATAGGCATAAACCCCAATATGCTTCCAATAGACCACATCTTCATTTTTCTCCCTATTGAACGGTATTGGAGATCTTGAAAAATAGATGGCATTTTTTTTATCATCTACCACCACCTTGACAGCATTGGGATTGTAAGATTCATCTTCAGAAATCTTACACATCAAGCTGGCCATCTTTACTTTCGGTCGATCAAAAGCATTCACCAAATCCCGAAGAGACTTGGTATCCTGAAAGGGCTCGTCACCCTGTACATTGACGATAAGGTCTGCGTCCACTACTTCAAGCGCTTCGGCAATTCGATCCGAGCCGCTCTCATGTGCCTTTTGACTAAAGTATACTCTCCCACCCAATTCCAAAATCTGCTCCCGGATATGTTCATGATCGGTAACCACCCAAACCTCATCAAATACCCCTGTCGCTAACGTACTCACAAACGTACGCTGGATCACAGAAATACCTCCCAAATCCTGGATAAGCTTTGCAGGAAGTCGCGTAGAGGCATATCGGGCGGGGATTAATGCGGCGGTTTTCAAAGCATTCTTGGTTTGAATTTCAGGTTTCGCTAGTATCTGCGTTTGTCTAAACGCTTCTAAATCCTGCTTGGTTTAGAAGCTTACTTCAAGCGGAAGGTCTTTTTCAATACTTTTTTCAAATCAAACTTCTGAGATTGCTTGATCTTTTTCTTCTTGGTTTCGAGGTCCTCTCCGTAATAATTGTACATGTACTTATTATTCTGAGAGTAAAGGTAGGTATTACCATACCCGTAGTTGTATCCTTCGTAATGGTAGCCCGAGTTAATGATCCCATTGAATACACCATAGACACTTTTTACTTGCTTGTTGTTAAACAAGTCATTGATCATGACCAAGTGATCCTTGATGGTATAGTTTTGTCTGACCACATACAGATTGATATCAAAAAGCCGCATCAAATCAATTGTCTCAGAAACCAGTCCCATCGGAGGAGTATCAAACACGATGATGTCAAACCGTTCTTCCAAATAAGCCAAAAACTCAAGCAACCTGGGGGTCTGCAATAATTCAGCAGGATTGGGAGGAATCACTCCAGAAGGTACAAAAAACAGGTTTTCATGCTGGGTAGGAATGATGATTTCATCGGCATTGGCTTTGCCTATCAGGTAAGTGGAAAGCCCCAATTTATCGGAATGATTGAAATAGGATGCCAATTTAGGTCTGCGTAAGTCTGCTCCAACCACCACTGTTTTTTTGGATCCCAAGGCCATGGCAGAGGCCAGGTTCAAAGAGGTAAAAGTCTTTCCTTCCCCCGAAACCGAAGAGGTAACCAGGATTTTTTTCGTGTTTTTGCCGGATGCCAAATAGGTAATCGCTGACCGCAAGGATCTAAATGATTCTGCAACGGCTGTCTTTGGGTGCTCCAATACGACCATATTGGTCTCCTTGGTACTGTATCCGATCACGCCAAGCTGTGGGATCATAAAGTGCTTCTTCAAATCCCGCTGGTCCTTAATCGTATCATCAAACATGTCTCTCAGTACAATAAACCCAAATGGAAGCAGGAAGCCCAAAGCAATGGCTAAGCCGTAGTTTTGGGTCTTCTTCGGAAACACCAGGGTTCCTCTTTTTGCCAAATCCAGAATGGCATTATCCGATACGTTGGCCGCACGTGCGATTCCCGCTTCAACCCGCTTTTCGAGGAGGTAAGTGAATAAATTTTCCCGAAGCTGAAACTCACGGTAAATATCAGTGTATTTAGACTCAGACTCGGGAAGGGTTGCAAATTGAGAATCGTAGTCCCTGATTTCTCTCAGGATGGAAGTCTTTTGGTTTCGGGTGTTGTCGATCAGATTGACCACATTTTCGAAAAGCGCATCCTGAACCTTTTCCATCTGTACGTCGATTTTGATAACCTCGGGATGGTTTTCATTGACAGTGGCCAGCAGTTTGCGTCGGTCTTGTGAAAGGGTGACCAGATTTTGGATCAAACCATTTAAAAGTGGATCCGGAACGCCAATCACAGATGGAGCGATGACATCAGAAAAGTCTTTGCTTTTCTTCTCCATGTAATCTTTGATCTCTTCAAAATATTTCAGTTGGTAATCCAACTCGGCATTTCGCTCATCCAGTGAACCCATTTTTGCCAAAATACTGGAAAACTCGGCCGAAACATCAAGAAGCTTGTTATCTACCTTGAAATTAAGCAGTTCACGCTGCTTGGATTTCATGGAATCCTCCAAAAATCCAAGCTGCTCTTCAATAAAAGCTATGGAATTTTCCTGAATCTTATTTTTTTCGTTCAGGTCATAATCAATATAGGATTGCATCAAAGAATTGATGTAATCACGGCCTTTTTCCGGCACTTTAGTGGTCGTGCTGATTTTTAAAACCGAAGAATACTCATTGACCATTTCCACCTTGACCGAGCCCGCCAATCGATCTTCCAAAACAGTTGGATTGATCAGTCTAAAAATGATCGTCTCCCCCACTCTTCCCGGATTCGTGAGCAGTACAG
Organism: Algoriphagus sp.; assembly: GCA_018336015.1. Classification (GTDB taxonomy): domain Bacteria; phylum Bacteroidota; class Bacteroidia; order Cytophagales; family Cyclobacteriaceae; genus Algoriphagus; species Algoriphagus aquatilis. The sequence goes on from JAGXQZ010000058.1 coordinate 3,819, forward strand.
TAAACTTTGACCTCGCAGTTTCTATCTCCAGGCCAAAAGTGTACGTCTTATTTAAAATAGACTCGTCACCAGCAGCCTGAACCGCGTTAAAATCCATGAAACTTCCTTCTGCAGGATTCAGCTTGAAGTTGGTTTCTGACAGAATTTCAAGCTCAACCGGGACCTCTGTCACCTGAAGATGGTTCCAATCTACTTGGATACGGATGGGTGACCGATCATACAACTCAATGTCCTTGATATTGGTCTTTGCGAAATACTCGACATCAAAATGAAGTTTAGCCAGTGCCTCTTTTGCCAGATTTTTTGACCTTAACCTCAAGATGTCATTTTCGAGATTGATGCCGTTATTGAAAATATTGGATCGATCCAAAATTCGGGCCTCCGGTGTACTGCTGTTTTTAATGACCAAGGAGCCGGTCACTTCAAATTCATCTACGGTATATCTATGAAAAATGTACGTAGCGAAGACAAACATAAAAATGAACAGGATGTACCATGGCCAGTACCGGATGTATTTGGCTACTACATACCGGATCTCTAAGGCTTTTTCCTCATTATCTAACTGACTGAGATCGAGCTTTTCCATTCGTTAAAATTCCCGTACCACCAAGTTCACAATTAGCAACACTGAAGCAAATACACCACCAAAAAGTGCTAAGGAAGAAGTTAAATTATCCGCTGTTCCTATTTGCCTGATATTCATAGGTTCAATATACAAGATATCATTGGGCTGGATGAAGAAAAACGGACTTGCCAGAAGCGCACGGTCGTTAAGGTTGATCTGATGGATTTTTGTTCCATCTCCATATTGTCGGATAAGAAACATTTTATTTTTCTTGCCCAATAAAGAGGTTTCTCCCGAATTGGCCAATGCATCAAACAGGGTTGCTCTGTTTTTGTAAATGATCTGAACTCCCACCCGATTAAATTCGCCCATGGTAGTATACCTGATCCCCGGCAACCTAAGCCGGACATACACGTCATCTTTGAAATAGGCATTGATCTTTTCCTGCACCAGCTCTTTGGCTTGTTCTTCAGTCAGCCCCCCGATCTTGATTTTCCCCAATCTTGGAATATCCACCATGCCTTCTTCGTCGATGGAATAGCCATTCATATACAAGGGATCACTTCCTTGACCACCACCACCTCCAACCATCATCCCCTGTTGGATAGGCCGCTGGAATGAAAAGCCTTCTACCAACTCCGGATCAGAACTGGCAAAATCGATCTGAACAATATCAAAGGGTTGTAAAATATACTTGTAGTCAACCTTGGCAAATGGAATAAACTCTTCCAAATCGATAGCCGTACTGTCGGATAGATTTTGGAGGTAAGTGATCCGTTTATTGCTGATGCAGGAAGCAGCCATAAACAGAATTGAAAGATGAAAAAGAATTCTTCTCATTAAACAGGATTTTCCACAGTGTCGGTCAAATATATAGAAATTTCAGGTTGAGCGAATGCCGTTTATGGGAAGAGTAATGAATTGCACAATTCCGTTCATTTTCCGAGCTAATGAATTGCATCCAATGGCTATCTTAGGCACATGATAATCCGAAAAGGCACTGATTCTGATCTGGAAGAGATCATTTCTCTTTTGAAAGTTTCCTTGGGCGAGGATAGAATTCCCAAGTCAGAGGCCCTTTGGAACTGGAAACACCAACAGAATCCATTCGGAACATCTCCTGTTTGGGTAGCTGAGTCAGCAGGAAAAATCATCGGAGTGAGGGCTTTTTTGAAGTGGGAATACATCCATGAATCGAAGATCCTTCTCGCCCAACGGGCAGTGGATACCGCTGTTCATCCTGATTTTCAGGGAAAAGGGATTTTCAGCCAACTCACCCGAAAGCTTTTGGAAAAGTCAAGACTGGAAGGGACAGACCTTATTTTTAATACCCCCAACCGAAAAAGTACCCCGGGCTATCTCAAGCTCGGTTGGGAAAAATGGGATCACCTACCCATCAAAATCAAACCGCTTTTCTTTAGGGCTCATTCACTTGGTACAGACCCCAGGGTTTCATGGGAGGAAGCTGACCACCTGGTAGCGAAATTAGAAGGTAGTGAACTGGATTATACAGAACTAAAAACCCACCTGATCAAGGGGTACCTTCACTGGAGGTACCGAGATTGCCCGATTGTCGATTACCAAATGGTCAGTGATTTACATAGCTATCTATTGATATACCGGACAAAGGATTCCAAATGGGGTAAAGAACTCCGAATTTGCGATCTCTTCTCACTCGGAAATCTAGATCTCCAGTCACTATCCTCCCAATTAAAGGAATTGGAGAAAATAGAAAAACCCCGATTTATTACAGTTTCCGGTCTTCATACGAGAAAGGAACTCCCTTCTTTTTGGAAGTTTTCCCCTTACCTTCCCCTTGGGCCATTAGTCACTCTAAAGCAACTCAACCCACAGCTACAACCCCTCAATCTTCCCTGGTCTTGGAGTTTGGGCGATTTGGAGGTGTTTTAAAAGTTATCAGGTTAGTCAGAGTTATCTGGTTGTCAAGGTTTTCGGTGGTTATAAAGTGGAAAGGTTGGAAAGTGGTAAGGTTGCCTGTGCTGAGCGTAGTCGAAGCAGTGGGGTTATAAGGTGGAAAAGTTGTAAAGTGGTAAGGTTGCCTGTGCTGAGCGTAGTCGAAGCATCGGGGTTATCAGGTGGAAAAGTGGTAAAGTGGTAAGGTTGCCTTTGCTGAGCGTAGTCGAAGCATCGGGGTTATAAAGTGGTAAAGTGGTAAGGTTGCCTGTGCTGAGCGTAGTCGAAGCATCGGGGTTATCAGAGTTTTCTTGTTGGCCTAACCTATACCATCTATAATTAGGTTTTCCCAATTTGTAGGAATTCTAAAAAACCAAATCCCTAAAAAAAATAAACCAACAAGCCAGAAGCCTGTCGGTTTATGAATGAAAGAAACCCTTGAGAGGCCTCTTATTACCCAATAAAAATCTTAAGGTCTATAGGACCATAATTCTGTTTTTCGCTTGAAGTAAAGCGTTCCGTCTTTCCCCATTACAAGCAGCGCCGCCTCTTTGGCGATTTCGGTAAATTCAAGGGTTTTTGGATTGAGTTTAAACAGCTTTTCCCAATCCGTACCATAGATATTCCCGTCAGGATGCAGGACCATGAAGGCACTTCTCCAAACATGACTTTTGAAAGGCGGATAATCAAATAGCTTGGTGACTGACTTTACTTGCCTGCTTTGTGGATCAAAGATGAAGAGTTGGCCATCTCCCATTCCCCAAATGGTACCATCAGGCATGTTGAGGAAGCCTGTCAATGCAGAGGCACCTGGCACTGGAATCAGATCAAACAGCTTTTCCCCACTCTGAGGATTCCATCCCAACAAGTGCGCTTCTTTTGTCTCCGGCGTAATACCCAATCCTCCTGAAATTGTGGTACCTACCAAAACATAGTCCCCCGTGTAGGCTAATCCTGCTATTGCCTGCTTCTCCACAGGACTTGGAAAATAATCCAGCTTTTCAGTTCGTTCATTGTATGTCACCAATGCACCCCCTAGCTTCCCGTACTCGGGAATCATTCCAAACACCACTTGATTTTTGTCCTTCAACACCGCATGGGCAAAGGCACGGCTCTGATTTTCAACCTGTCCGAGAAATTTGGGATTGCCTTCTTTGGGTCCCCAGGTGGATTTGGTGTCATAGACATAGAATTTCCCCTTGGGGTAGATACCAAAATAGATCTTGTCTCCCAAGACCGACATCCCCTCGGTTTGGTCCAAACCTGGGAGAAAGGTGGATTTTCCAGTTTGTGGATCATAGACTGCATTTCCACCGGCCAGGTAGCCGCCGGACCAGATTTTTCCGTCAGGCCCGGTGACCAGAGAATGGATAGGAATCGGCTGTCCGGGAATCTGAAGTTTGTTTTTGGATAGTGAGTTGTCTTTTGGATTGAAGGAAAACAAATTGGCTCCGGTCGTCAGAAAATAGATTTTCCCGTCTTCGGCATAATTAAAGGCCAAGGAAGTTCCGATTTCTTCACCGAGCACCTCCGCCGTCTGATAGTTTTTCGCAGGATCAAATCGCTTTAATTGGGATTTGGAAGTCAGGTAAACTTCCTTTCCATTGGGATTTCCTGTGATGGCCCGCATGTCTATTCCTTCGATTTCCTGTTCGAAAACGCGGGTCTTCAGGTTGTACACCAAGGTGATGCTTCCATTGGTAATCAGGGCAAAAAGCCGGTCATTCCCATTTTCCCCGGGTACGATTTCCAGTCCGTAGACAAACTCATAGTCCTTGAATTTTTCCGGAAGCAATTCCTTCTTATCACCTGTCTTGGGATTGAGCTCAATCAGATGAGCTTTGGATCCCACACCTGCGTAGAGCATGCCTGTTTTGGGATAGTAGGCCAGGCTCCTCACATAGTTTTCTTTCTCTACCAAAGGCCCTTTTCCCACATCCGAAAATCCGTCTTTAGGATGGTAGCGAAACACCCGGCAACCCGGATAGGTAGCTCCAAAAACCTCCCCATCCACTCCGGCAGTGAGGTTCCAAAGGTAATTTTCACCCTCCAACACCACTCCCAAATCCTTGACTTCCTGAGTTCCCGGCGTATGGGCAAACAAGCTTCCATTGGCACCGGGAGCGTAAATGGTCCCATCGCTGGACTGTGCCAAATCCCAAGCCCCGTCTGCTTTTGGCAAAGCCTGATCGATAAGTAATTCCTGTGTCTCCACATCGTATCCGAGCAAATGCGCCGGTTCCCCTCGCACCACGGTATAGACCAAAGCCCTGCCATTGGGCCCCTTGGCAAAGACACTTCCCTGAATCATGGATGCAAATAGTTGAGAACCATGGTTGGTAAAGCGAGTGGTATCGACTTGCGCTTTGGTATATGGGGAAAACGTGAACAGCAGCAAAGCAATCACTGCAACTTTGATTGATTTCTTCATACGTCTTGGGATTGTTGGGTTAAAAATTGCTTCACAAATGCATCATCGTGCAGCTCTGGATAATCGCGGTACACCCGATCGATTTCCTCGGACTGGCCCGGAGACATGACTTCCTGTGGATTGAGACACCAAGTGCCTTTGAGCAATCCTTGTCGGCGAAGGAATTCATGCATTCCCGGTATACAACCATGGAAGTGATGGGCGGGATCAAACATTACCGCATTGACGTCCGTCACGGTTATTCCCTTGGTCAGAAGTCTGGCCCAATCTGCTCCAGTGCCCTTGGATTTGCAGGCTTTGACCACTTCCAAAAGCTCGACCGCTTTTTGGGTCCACACCGCCCAATGCCCCAATAAACCTCCGACAAATTCTTTTTCATACACTTTCCCTCCCACTTCAAATCGATAGGTCGTCAATAAGTCGGCTACGATGTTGTCATCATTTCCGGTGTACATGGCGATCTGATTCCGGCGACTGCTTTGTGCCACGGCACGCATCACATCGAGGGTTTGGTAGCGGTTGAAAGAAGCGCATTTGATGGCCTCCACATTTTCGATTTCGGCAAACTGCTCCCAAAATCCATAGCTGAAAATACGGCCGCCCACAGAGGGTTGCAGGTAAAAACCGAATACCGGAATGACAGCTGCCACTGCTCTGACCCGATCCAGGATCTGGGCTTCGGTCCAGCCTTGCAGTCCTCCCATGCTCAGGAGTCCCATGTCGTAGCCTAGTCGGAGCGCTGTTTCTGCCTCAGCAATGGCTTGATGGGTAGGACCGCAGATGCCGGCCACTTTGATAAAAGGTCGTTTCAATTCGGCTTTTTCCACTTCCTCTGCAGCCAAGGCCAATACTTTTTCGAAAAGGTTGTGCCGGGGTTCGCGTATTTCAAACTGGGTGGAATGCACGCCCACCGCTACACCTCCAGCACCGGAGTCCATGTAGTAGCGGGTAAGTTGGCGTTGCATGGCCTCGTCCAGCTGACGGTTGGCATCGAGTGCCAAGGGGTGGGCAGGGATGACCGTGCCCTGATGAAGGTGTTGTTTTAAGGGTTGAGCTAGCATAGTGATTAGAATTTTCCTCCTCTCTCTTGAAAATGGGTGGCTTTGCCAAACTCCTCACCCCCCTGAATCATCCAGGTAGCCGTGATGTCGATGATCTCGCGGATGGTGACGCGTGGATAGCCAAAAATCCGATGGCATTCTGAAGCATTATTAAGCAAAGCGGTGCCTGTGGGTTCGTTGACAAAGACAGGCTCCTTGCCAAACTTCAGCCCAAACTGATTGGCTAGCCATCGGGTGGAAAGGATCTCCGGTCCGGTGACATTGAGGATCTTGGCTGGTGTCTCGCAATGTAAAAGGGAACGAATCGCAATTTCATTGGCGTCTCCCTGCCAAATGACGTTGACGTTTTCGGTTCGAAGGTCGATCGCTTTGCCGTCTCTCACCGATTTGGCGATTTCCATGACTACCCCGTACCGGAAATCCACCGCATAGTTGAGTCGGTAGATCAGCGTGGGAGTTTGGTTCTTTTTGGAGAAATACTCAAAAATCCGCTCACGCCCGAGGCAGGATTGGGCATATTCACCTAGGGGATCGGGAGCCGTTTCTTCTGACGCTCCTCCCGAGGTCACGGGCACAAAGGGCAGCACATTTCCGGAGGAGAAAGCGACGATGTTGGAGTTTTTATACTTCTCTGCTATCCTTCCTGGAAGGTAGGCATTCATGGCCCAAGTGAACGATTCGTTTCCTGTAGTGCCAAATTTATTCCCTGCCAAATAGATCACATTGGGAGCATCAGGCAGGGCTTGGAGTTCGGCATCATTCAGCAAGTCACAGGAGATGGTTTCTACGCCATTGGCTTCCAGTTGGGCTTTGGCTTTGGGGTCGGAAAACCGAGAAATGCCGATGATGCGCTTGTTGACTCCGGCGGCTTGGGCAGCCTGAACAGCGAGTTTGCCCATGCTTGGGCCCATTTTGCCGCCGATGCCAAGCAGGATGATGTCACCTTGGATATTAGTCATGTCCTCGATCAGGGCAGTGGATGGTGCGAGGAGTTCGTGTTCGAGTTGGGTTAGGAATTTCATTGATAGGGAGTTGGGAGGTGTTTTTTGAGTTATTAGTTATTGGGTTGTCGGGTTGTCCAGTTTTCTAGTTGTCATGTTGTCCGGTTGTCGAGTTGTCGGGCCTGCCTCCCGAAGGGATGGTTGTCGAGTTGTCCGGATTCTCCAGTTGTCTGAATTTTCTAATGTCTTGTGTCTTATGTCTTATGTCTTGCATCTTGTCTCTAGCTTCTTGCTTCTCACAAAAACAATTCATTAAAATTCCAAACCGCCAAGCCAGAGAGCAGCAGTAATCCGATCGCTCCGCCGATTTTTGCAAAAGGGGAATTGACTTTTTCTCCCATGATTTTTACGTCATTAGCCACGGCATACATGGCCAGTCCGATAAAGGGAACCAAGAAAATGGTGACACTTTGGGCGAAAATGATGAGTTCGAGCGGGAGCTTGCCGAAGATTAGCGAGATGCTTGCCCCACAGATCATCACAAAGGCAATCAGTCCCCGAACTGCCTTTCCACTCAGCTGATTTCCAAATCCCAAGGCATCTCCGAGCAAGCTACCTCCTACTGTGGCATTGCCTACCAAGGAGGAAAAGGAAGCCCCAAACAGCCCCGCTAGGAACAAATGGGCCGCATAACTGCCGAAAAGAGGCTCGAGTGCCTTGGACATTTCCGAAGCGGAGTTCACTGAAATGCCCTGAGGCTGAAGAACGGCAGCGGCACAGATGATGACGACCGCACTCATAATTCCCAAGATGTAAATCCCGGTGGAACTGCGCTTTGCACTCGTTTGTCCGGAACCGGATTTTCTGCTTTCCTGTACCAAATAGGCTTGGTAAAATGCCCCGACGATGGAAAAGCAGGACGCCACAAAAGCAATCAACAAAGCGGCAGATCCCAAGGGAATCGACGGCACAAAACCCTGAATGGTTCCGTTGAGGGAAGGTTTACTGAGAAAGAGTGTGGTCAAAAAAGAAAAGAGCATCAAGCCTACCAAAGCAATCATCAGCTTTTCCAATGTCTTGTAAAAGCTTCTGAAAAAGAGCAAATTCATTCCCAATAGATTAAAAACCAAAACCCACATCCAAGTCGGTGTGTCCGTAGCCTCAGCCACCGCGATGCCTACACCGATGGAATTGCCTGCCTGAAAGGAGGTAGTCACCAGAAATACACCGAAGCCGATGACAATACCTGCCACTTTTCCCCATTTCTGACGGATCAGCGAAAGGAGGCTTTGATCCGAGCTCAGACCGATTCTTGCGCCCATTTGAGTAAAAATGAGCATGAAGAAAATCGCGACCACCACCAGCCAAAGTGTCTCATAGCCATAGCTTGCACCAAGCTTGGAGGTGAGGGTCATCTTGCTGGGACCGAAAACCAACGCTGCGGTTATGATCCCTGGACCTAGCGTTTGAAAGAAGGGAATGAGTTTGGATTTGGCAGTCATCAGCGTAGGGATTCGATTTGGGTGGAAGAAATAGGACTGGCCGAATTACCCCAAGCCGAGCGGATATAGGTCAGGATTTCAGCAGCCTCCCGATTATCGAGGAAGGAAAAGGCGGGCATGGCTTGTGCACCATTGGAAGAAGCCTTTCCTTGAAGCAAAAGCTCGATCAGGGGTTTGGGATCGCCGATTACCAATTGATTTTTTGCCAAAGCAGGAAAAACACCCTCCACTCCTACCCCATCCGATTTGTGGCAGGAAGCACAGTAGCTTTGGTAGAGTTGCAAGCCATCCAAGGCCACTACTTCGGTGGCTTTGACAGGGGAAATGGAATTGGAACCCTTGGTTTTGATTGGACTGATTTTGAGTATTTTATCATCTCCGGAAAGGGGAAATCCCGGCTGTGGATTCCAATCCTGATTGCTGGTACTGAGGTAAATGGCTCCGTCTGGGCCTGCAGCCACATCACGCAGTCGCCCATACCGGTTTTCAAATAAAATCTCTTCAGATGGGATGGATTGACCATCTGCACTCAAAAAGAGAATCCGGAGACTTTTACCCTTTAAGGTGGTCAACAGCAAGGTGTTTCTCCATTCAGGAATCGCACCCGAACCATAGTATGTCATCCCCGCAGGAGCAATCACCGGAGTCCATGAACGGATGGGCTCGATGGTTTGGTTGGCGGCTGCAAACTCCAACTCAGCGGATAAATCCTGCTTTCCTTCGATGGCCGGCCAACCGTAATTGCCGGATTTTCGGATCAGATTGACCTCATCTTCGATGGCATCTCCATGCTCGGAAGTGTAAAGCAAACCCGAAGAAGAGAAGGCCAAGCCCTGCATATTGCGAAAACCCCAAGCCCAAACTGCACTTTTTGGATCAGGATTGTCTGCCGGGATACTGCCATCGGGATTGAGTCGGAGGATTTTCCCATTCAGCTTTTCCCGGTTTTGGGCATAGGTGTAATCGTGCTTATCGCCGGTCGCCCAGTAGAGCTTTCCATCCGGTCCAAAAGCCAAGCGGGAACCATTGTGTGAAGAACCGCCTTCGATCTCCAGCAAAACTTTGGGCTCGACAAGTGTATCTCCTTTGTAAGTATATCGGACCAGTTTGCTGTGGATGAGCGAATCATTCTTGACCGTGTAGTTGAGGTAGAGGAATGGATTTTTGGAAAAATCAGGGTGCGCCACCATTCCCAAAAGCCCGGAAGTGCGGACTTTCCAAACCTCCGAAATCTGAAGTAAATACTGCTGCTCCCCATTTTGCAGGTTGATTCGGGAGACCTTTCCCTCCTGCTCTGCCACCCAAAGAAAGCCTTCAGAATCCACTTCGAGATCCCAAGGGACATTCAAGGAATCGGCCAACACCTCCACTTTTAGCGTAGAGGTTGCAAGTTGGACGGTATCCAATTGGTTCAAAACCAACTCAGGTAACTTGGGTTGGCAGGCAGCCAAAAAGGTCAGAGCGAAAAACCAATTCTTACTCATTTGCTGGACTTGGGTTTGATCTGGACTGGCTTGAGAAAGTCTGCATTCATCGCAGTAGGCAGGAGAAATACATTTCCTTTCTTATCTGAGAAATAGAGCTGTGAGCCGGATTTTTCCCTACCGTGACCATCTGCCCAAAAGGCGAAGAAGTCAGGATGCACATGGACAGGCCTACGCGCATAGGAGTGGTTTCGCTCCGAACCTGCGGTCATTATCTTACTTTTCCACGTTTTTCCTTGGTTTTTGCTGAGCCAAAGGACCATTTCTCCTCCGGTATTGTAGGGCTGAGGTCCTGTGGAAGTGGGCCCGATGATGCGCCATTCGCCTTTGGCATCGATGTAGAGTGAACCCATATCGTAGTTATTGTCTGATTCGGTGACCGGGAGAATCACCCATTCCGAACCCGTGAATCGGGCGGTATGCCAAGTGCGTGGGCCTTTTTCGGGTCCTGCCTCGTAGCCTTTGCTGGTGACAAAAACGATAACCGGACGGCCTTTTTCATCATAGGTCAAGTCATTGATGTAGACCAAAAGGCCTTTGGATTCGTATTCAGCGACCAAGGCAGGAGCATGGATTTCGGTCACGGGGATTTGGACTTTTTCTCCGGCAGCTGTTTGCCAAGAGTCCCCAAAATCCCGGGTTTCGAGGTAGTACAGGTTGGTGCGGAAGTTCAGCCCATTGACTCCTTCCTTTATGGGATGGTAGTTGAAGGCGGTTCCGAGTGTGGTGCCTTTCATTCCGCTGGTTTGGTAATGACCTTCGGAAATGGCTGCCAGGTCTTTCCATTCCGAATAATGAATCCCATCTTGACTCCGCATAAACCCAATAGTTCGACGGGGTTTGGAGGGTTGACCGGGAATGACCTGCCGCTCGTAGTGAGTAAAGAGGTTTAAAAATCCTTTTCCGGATTGGTACCAAGACTGGAGATAGGAAAAATTGTCCATGGGAACCCTTTGCCCTTTGATCTCTTTGGTGGCTTGGATGGGTTCAAAGGCAGAAATATCGTATGGCTTTTTGCTTCGACTAATGTAGGCCGGACTGTTGGTACCATGTGCGGTGGAGAGGATCCAGATAAATCCCTCCGCATCGATATTCATTACCGGATTGTCATGGGCATTGTCGGTTTCCTTGTCCAGCACGATGGTGGGACGGGGAACCATTCCCGTTTTATGATCAAAATAAGACACCATGTGCAGGAGGGTATTTCCGGATAGATCGGCTCCTCCATAGCAGAAAAAAGTTTTGTTCACCTCCTTTACATAAATAGAAAAGGGATAATGATTGGCGGGATAGGTGCCCAATCCACCGCTGTATTTGTAGACGTACTCGTCATTGGATGGCTCATTGCTATACCAAATGCCCCGATAGCCCGAATCCGGCTGATTGAGGAGTTTGGGACTCTGAGCGAAAATGCTCTGAGCTAGTGAGAGCAGAAAAAATAGGATAAGGGGTCGCATGTGGGAAGTTGGGGGTTGGGGGGTATGGGAGTTGGGAGGTGTGGGAGTTTGGATGTTTGGATGTTTGGGGGTTGGGAAGTTTAAGGGTGGTTATTGAGATATTGGTTGTTTTGTTGTCGGGTTGTCGAGTTGTCCAGTTTTCCGGGTGTTCTAATTTCTCGGTCTAAGATCTTGTGTCTAATGTCTTTTGTCTTCCATCTTCCGTCTTTACTACATCTGACACCCGACATCGGTCAACCGTCTTCCATCTTCCGTCTCCTGTGGTGAGCGGAGTCGAACCATCCGTCTTCAGTCTCCCGTCTCCCGTCCTTCATTTCCAAAACCCAAACCCCTTCCAGCCTGCCTGTCCAAGAGGTGTTGGACAGGCTGGAAAGTAGGATTTGAATTAAATTGAAACTAATTAATAACCAGGATTTTGGGTCATCAATGCGGGATTGATATCAATCTGGCTTTGAGGAATAGGGAAAAGAGCCTGATGCGCTTGCATGCCTTTCGATGCCAAAACCTGAATAGCTCTTCCGGTTCGGACCAAGTCAAACCAGCGGTGACCTTCAAAGGCCAATTCAGATCTACGCTCCTTTTCCACTGCCAATCTGAATTCTGCCTGATTTGAAATTCTCAGGGCTGCATTGGCATTGGTACTGCTTACAGTGGGAAGACCGGCTCGGGTTCTTATCTGATTGAGGAATTCAAAAGCGGGTCCATCGGCTACAAATCCTACCTCATTGAGCGCCTCAGCATACATCAATAGCACATCCGCATACCGCAGCACAATCCAGTTGACATCACTGTCCAGGTTGGCTGCCGGTGTACTTCTATATTTTAGGATGTAATTATGCTTTACTTCTCTGCCACTCAATATGTAGCTGGTAGCCATGGAAACATCTCTTCTCAAGTCACCGGTCTCATAGGACTGGTACATTTCATTGGTAGGGATGTTTTGCCCTAAGGGGTTACCCACAGCAACCACCGCTGTACCTGATCCGATTGGTGCAAACTGATTGGAGAACGGGCTTCCTTCACCATTGGAACCGCCTTTAAACTGCACCTCGAAAATCGACTCGGTGTTGTTTTCATTAGCTACGCCAAAAACACCCGCATAAGTAGGTCTCAACTGGTATCTTGTTTGGGATGCTGCGTCAATTACTTGCTTGAGTTTCTCAGCAGCCAAGGACCACTGTCTTCGAGTCAAATATACTTTTCCCAACAAGGACATGGCGGCACCTTTGGTCGCTCTGCCGATGTCTGCACCGGTGTACACAAAAGGCAAGGATGCCTCAGCCTCTGTCAGGTCAGCAACGATCAGTTCGTATACCTTATCCGCACTTTCTCTGCCATAGGTATACCCTTCTTGAGGATTGCTGATGACCGAAGTGACCAAAGGAACATCACCATAGATCCGTACCAAATTGAAGTACATCAATGCCCGTAAGAACTTCGACTCGCCAACGTATCTCGCTTTGAGATTGGCATCCATCGCAACGGGTTGGATTTTATCAATCAAAATATTGGCAGCCTGAATCCCTTGGTAGTGGGCATTCCAAGTGTTGGAGCTGATCGAAGTGACCGGTACGTTGGTAAAATCATCCACTGCCTGCTGGTCTGCCCCTGCTGCTGGATTGGTGATTTCGGTATTGTCAGAGCGAAGCTCTCCGATGATATGCAAGGAAGAATAGTACTGCCCACCATACTGCAATGAACCATACACTGCGGTGAGGGCATTTTTCATGTCCTCTGGAGTCTTGTAGAAGTTATTGCTGTTTTGCTGGGAAATAGGAGCCAAATCCAGGAAATCACTGCTGCATCCGGTGGCCGTCAAGAGGGCCAATGCTCCTGCTGCGAAAAGAACTTTATAATTTTTCATAGGGAGAATCAGGTTAGAAGCCAACATTTAAACCAAACATAAAGGAACGGGCCAAAGGATAGCCGCCTGCGTCTACACCGGGAACAAGGGTACTTCCCCCCTGCGCGCTTACCTCAGGATTGTATCCTTCGTACTTGGTAAAGGTGTAGGCGTTTTGCACGGTAAAGCTGAGTCTGGCACTGGAAAGCTTGAGCTTCTGAAGGGCAGCTTGGGATAGGTTATATCCCAGCGTGATGTTTCTGATTCTCAAGAAAGAACCATCCTCCACAAACAAAGAAGTGACGTTATTGACCGTGTTGCTTCCTGCGAGGGCATTGAAGTTTCGGTCAATCTGAGGGGAAACCCCGTCACCGCGATCGGTCTCTGACATCCAGCCGTTTGCGGTACTTCTCAGGACATTGTAGGTACCGGAGTAGTTGCCATAGTATCTTCTGGCTAGGTTGAGGACTTCAAATCCCTGTACACCTTGAAGGGTAAACGCGAAGTCAAACCCTTTGTAATTGAAGGAGTTGGTCATCCCGAAGGTGTAATCCGGAAAAGGACTGCCCAATACCGTACGATCTGCCGTGGTAATGACTCCGTCTCCGTTGATATCAGCAAACTTCAATTGACCTGGTTTGGACTGTACCGTTCCGTTCCCATTAAGGACTACCGGACTGCTGTCCAGATCCTGCTGATTTTGGTAGATTCCTACCACTTGGTACCCGTAATAGCTTCCGGGTTCAGATCCGATCTGCGTAATGTGGGTCGGAGAGGATGCCGAAGTAGCCTGTCTCGAGATGATCGGGGAACCATCCGGTCCCAAGGCTTGCACGCTGATGTTGTTGGTGGAAATATTGAAATCCGTGGTCCACTTAAATGCACCAACGGTGTTACGGCTGGTCACCGTGAATTCCAAGCCTTTGTTCAGGATTTCACCGATGTTTTGCAAGGCGGTGCTGTATCCGGTAAGTGTAGGAACAGGCACATTCAAGAGAAGGTCAGAGGTGCGTTTTTGGTAATAGTCCGCAGAGAGGTAGAATCGGTTTTGCAACACCCCAAATTCCACTCCGATGTCTGTCTGGCGGTTGGTTTCCCAACCCAGCTTACTATTTGGAATATTAGCCAGTCGGATCCCATTGTTGAGTACACCTCCACTGGCGCCGAAAATGTAATTTTCCTGAGCCGTAAGACCGATTGCCCCATAGTTTGCGATGAAATTATTTCCTGTCAATCCGGTGCTGACACGTAGGCGCAGTTCGGATATCCAGCTTACATCGCTCATGAAGTTTTCCTCAGAAAGTCTCCAGCCCAAGGAAACAGAAGGGAAAGTTCCCCATCGGCTATCCACACCAAAGCGTGAAGAGCCATCCCGACGGAAAGTTGCCGTAAGCAAATAGCGGTCGTCGAAATTGTAATTAACCCTAGCCAAGTAAGATAAGAGCGCCCACTGTTCTTTGGTATTGAAAGCACTGGTAATCAAACCCGCCGCATTGATGGTCTTGATATTGTCATTCGGGAAGTTGGTTCCAGTCATTCGGTTGACATCCACCAGCTCATTTTGAGCCGTGTATCCGACTACCGCATCTACATTATGCTTGCCAAAAGACTTCGCATAGCTCAGGGTAAATTCAGCCAACCAGTTTCTGGTTTGACTAGTTGCATTGGTGCCTACTGCGGGCTTGGTTGGATTGACACTGTTTGGATTGATCAGGGAATTGGAGAAAATATCCTCACGGAAATTTCGGATGTCCCCACCCACCAAGGTTTTGAACTTCAGATTATCCCAAATGGAATATTCAGCGAAAGCAGTACCCAAAAGTCTGAGGGTCCCCTGCTGATGGAAGTATTCACGGGCAATTTTCACCGGATTATCCACTTCTGAAAGTCCGATGCCTTGGCCAGTCACTTTGGTATAGTTGCCAAACTCATCGTAAGGAGTCAGGTGAGGGGCTGCGGTGATCGCAGATTGGATGATTCCTCCCCCCTGCCAGTTGCCTTCAGCCAAAGATTGATTAGTGAAAGTATAAGACGGGGTAAGGTTAGCACCCACCTTTACTTTTTTATTCATTTGTGATTCCACATTCAAGCGGAACGAATAGCGCTTCAGGTCAGAATTGATAATTACCCCTTCCTGATCGAGGTATCCGGCAGAGACAAAGTATTTGGTTCGATCATTTCCTCCTGAAAAGTTGAGCTGGTAATTGCTCATCATTGCCGTGCGGAAAATTTCCTTTTGCCAATTGGTACCTTCTCCAAGCGATTCCGGATTTTGGAATGCATCGGGGAGCAAATACATCACGTTACCCAATCTTGCTGAATTGGGATCAGTGGCCAATCTGTTTGGACCTGAATTGATCCAAGCATTGTTTCGGGACTCATTGATGTAGGCGGCAAATTCCCGGGCGTTCAACACGTCCACGAGCTTTTCCACTTGCTGCACCCCCGTGCTTACATTGAAATCAATGCGTGAAGTTCCGCTTTTGCCTGATTTGGTGGTGATCAAAATGACCCCATTGGCACCTCTGGAACCGTAGATCGCGGTAGCGGAGGCATCTTTCAGCACCTGAATATTGTCGATATCGGATGGGTTGATGGTATTGAGCGGGTTGTTTCGCTGATCAAAATCATTGGTCACCGGAAATCCATCCACCACATAGAGTGGCTCATTTCCGGCACTGAGTGAACCTGCTCCTCTGATCCGCACGCTGGCACCTCCTCCAGGTGCACCAGTAGATTGAGTCACCACTACGCCAGCCATTTGGCCAGCCAAAGCCAAATCCAAGCTTGGCACCTGCTGATCTTTGATTTTGTCCGAATTGATCGCGCTTACGGATCCTGTGATGTCTTTTTTCTGGATGGTTCCATATCCCATCACGACAAATTCCTGTAGGTTATTTTCCTCTACTGACATCCTTACATCGAGAATAGAGGAAGTCCCTACTACCCTGTTGAGGGTCTGATACCCGATAAAGGAGAACACCAACACTTGCCCTTCAGCCGCTTCGATGGTGTAATTGCCATCGATGTCCGTCACAGTGCCACTCGTACTCCCTTGGAGCAGGATGGTCACACCGGGAATCGGAGCTCCCGTTTCGTCTGTGACTTTCCCTTTGATAGTAGCAAATTGGATTTCTTTGGTAATCAGTTCTTGGGTTTGATTGCTTGCGGGAATGACAGAAATGGTGTTATTGACCTGCTTAAAACGAAGGTTAGCCTGCTTTGCAACTTCCACCAAATGACCTTCCACACTGGCAGAAGCATTGGGGGAGGTGATGATCGGCGCATTTTTTACAGCTTGCTCCGTGTAAAAGAATTTGAAATCGGTTTTTCGCTCGATTTCCTGAAAAAGCTGAAGGATGGAATAACTGGTCTTTTCCAGCTTCAGGTGTACTTCATCGATGCTCTTGACCTGAGCTTCGGAGGTACTAGCCATGAGCGGACTCAAAGTCAGGCAGAGGATAGCTACTCCCCGAACTAGCATCTTAATAGACATGACTATTAACGGTAAGATTTTTTTCATAATTTGGAATGGTAAGTTGAAACATAGAATTACCCTCAGGATGCCAGACCGCGAATCTTCAATCCTTGGGTGCCGTGTTTTGATTTTCACAGGAGTGTATAGCCGTACGCTCCTGTTCTTTTTTGTCCATCTTTCATTTTCTCATAGGCAGGGATTACTTAAAGTGGATAATTACTTCTTTTTCATTGAGTTGATAAGTGAAATCCAGGGACTCACTCAAGACATGAAGGACATTTCGCAGGGATTCGTTGGGGTCGAATGTACCGGTGGCCTTATCTTGCGAGACGGGACCGGTTACCTTGATTTTGACTCCATACCAGCGCTCGAGGGTATTTACCATTTCGGTAAAGTTGGTATTCTGAAACTTCAACACCCCTTCTATCCAAAGAATCCGATCACGGATATTCACCCGATATTTTGTGGGATTGGATTCATCTACTGCGAGTAGAGACTCTTCTCCCGGGTTTAGCTCTAGCTCCTTTGCATTTCCCAATTGCTGTAGTTTCACTTTTCCGGTGACCAGCGTGACAGCCACTTTATCCTGTCTGTTGAAGGTAGAAATGTTGAAAGAAGTGCCAAGGGCTGTGGTGGTGATGCCTTTGGATTCTACCGAAAAGGGATGGTCGGGATCTTTGGCTACTTCAAAAAATGCCTCCCCTTCCAGGGTTACTTTTCTGTTGGTCTGGAAGTCTTCGGGATAGGTGACCGTACTAGCCGAGTTGAGGTAAATCGTGGAACCGTCGGAAAGGAGAATTTTTGTCTTTTGTCCTGAGGGATTGGTACGGGTAATCCACTGTGGTCCCTGGACGGCCTCTGTCAACTGATCAACTTTAGGTGACTGTTGAGTTGACCAATACGCAAAGGCAGCTACTGCGATTAAAGCTACCGCAGCCGCATATTTTGCCCAAGACCAGAGATTAAGGCTAGATTGCTGAGGATGAGATCTGCTGACAAAAGGCTTGGAATAGCCTGATTTCTCGGAGTTGATTTTTTGCCAAAGCGAGGCATTGTCCCAGGCAAATTCCTGAGATTTGATTTGTTCACTCCAAAGCTGGATGATTTCAGCGGAAAGAAACTCTTCTGCTTCTGAGCTTTCCAGCCATTCGAGAAATTCGAGTGCTTCTTGGGGACTCAATTTTCCTGAGTAGAAATCATCAATTCGTTTTTTATGATCCATTTGAAGTCGATTACCGGATCATATACCCTCAAGGAGTAGCAACTACTCACTGGGGTTGGAAAAAAAGTTTGTTTTTTTTGGAGGGGGGTGTTATCGGGTTGTCGGGCCTGCCTCCCGAAGGGAAGGTTGCCTGTGCTTAGCGTAGTCGAAGTATCGGGGTTAGAAGGTGGGAAGGTTGTAAAGTGGGAAAGTTGTCTGGGTTATCGGTTATCGGGACAGACTGGTGCAAGGATAGCTTTCGAATTTCTTAATACCTGATAACTTGACACTTATATCTAGATACACATGCTTCATACTCATGTCTTGATACTTATTTCTTGTCTCTTGATTCTTGCTTCTTGATCCTACCTTGCTCAGTCCATCAAGGCTAAGAGCAGGGCGTCGACCACAAAAAACAGGAGACCGGAGGAAATGATCTTGAGCTTGGAGAGCTTTTCACGAACGGATGAAGTGGCCCGAAAAATCTGATTTTCAACTGTACGCTTGGAAATATTGAGTTGATCGGCGATCTCTGCCACGCTGAGGTTTTCAAAATACCTCAACTGAAAAATTTTCTTTTGTGCAGGAGGGAGTTGCTCAATGATCTCCTTGGTCAGTTGGCTAAACTCCGAGAAGATCAGCTCATCATCGGCACCCGGAGAAGTGATCTGCTGGAGAAGAGGGATCTTGTATTGCTGGAAAGCGAAGAAACGGGCATCTTTTTTGGCTTTTTTGATTACCAAAGACCTCACGATTGCTATCAGGTAGGCATTGATGGAAAGCTCAGGATCGAGTTTACTTCTATTTTTCCAGATTTTGAGAAATACCTCCTGCACCACTCCTTCCGCATCTTCATGGCTGAGGTCCATCTTTCGGGAGATGTGATAGATTTTTTCAGAAAAGAGAAAATACAATTGTTCAAAAGCCTTTTCCTCTCCTTGCGATAGCCGGATTACCAACAGTCTGAGTTCGGTAGAAGATGCCTCTTTTGACATGAATTAGGAGTGAATCAAATCAAATGAAATGATTAATGTTGATTGAACAAAAAGAATTTATTCGAAAGAAGGTATAAGCGTATCAATTCCACCTGCGAATATTTAAATAAGTTACCTCATGCAGTCTTAATAACGAGAGAAAGCTTTAGTGGCTTTTTACGGATAATCGTCCATTGACGGTATAACAGCCCACAGTGAGTATAAATGGACTTCTCTCATCATTCTATTTTGGCACGCGTAAAGAAGAGGAAGCACAGATCAAAAATTACTGAGAAGCTATCCAATATAATATAAATGACTAAAGGGTTGAATTAATTGGAGGCTAAAGATCGATTTTTCTACCCCTTTCCTTCAAGGACTTTAAAGGAAAATCTTTTACTTTAATTCCAAATCCAAAAGACCTTGTTAGGAGCCGTATTTCTAGTCCTTTTTCTGTTTTTTGCTTCTCAGCCTATCCTCAATGCCTTGCAGAGAGAACACAAATGGTTGAAAGCCGGACTGCTCAATCAGATGTATTGGTATCACATGCTTTTTGGGTTGGTTTATTGGACCTATGCTTATTTCAATCCCTCCGATTCAAAGCAATATTATAGAAGTTACCAATGGTATGATAACTGGTTTGACACCTTTGAGCCTGGCACCTTATTTATTGAATGGGTGAATTATCCCTTTGCCAAGTGGCTGGGCTTCAATTACGACATGATGATGTTTTTCAGCACCTGGGTCGGTTTTTGGGGCTTTGTTTACTTCTACCTCTTTTTTAAGGAAAACCTCAAATTCAACCCCAAATTCGAGGGCTGGGATGCGATCACCATTTTTATGTTTTTGCCCAACATGCACTTTTGGACTGCTTCCTTAGGAAAAGGGGCATTTATTTTCGCCGGATTGGGATTCCTGACTTATGGCCTATCCTGGCCGGGCAAACGGATCTTTCATATTGCCTTAGGAGCCTTTATCTGTTACATGATCCGTCCCCATATTCTTTTTGCCGTGATGATCGGAATGGGAGTCGGTTTTATTCTGGGTAGAGAAAAAGTCCCAACATATCAAAAGTACCTGGCCGCTTTGGCTGGTATTGTAATCAGCATTTTGGTTTATGACAAGCTGTTAATCTACCTCGGCTACGATCCCAACAATGTGGTAGCAAGCTTTGAAGAGGAATCTGCGCTGAACGCACAACGGCTCTCCCGATCAGCTGGGTCAGGGGTAGATATGTCGAATTACAGTCTACCTATGAAGCTATTTACTTTTTGGTTTAGGCCACTTTTTATCGATTCTCCCAATGTCCTTGGAATTGCAGTTTCCTTTGAGAATGCGCTTTACATCTACATGTTCAGCCGGATTTTTAAGAAAAGCTTCATCGACTACATCCGGATCGCACCTGCTATGGTAAAGATGTCTGCCATCGTCTTTTTCTCGATCTCGGTATCCATGACCTACGTCATGTCCAATCTCGGCATCATCATCCGTCAAAAATCCCAAATCATGTATTACATGCTCTTTGTGATCGTGGCATTTATGGACTGGGAAAAAACCAATCGCATCAAAAAACGGGCGGAAATCTATAATCGAATCGTAGACGATGAACGGAGAAAAAGGGAATTGGCGGAGGAGGAAATGAAGGTTTAGGGGGATGAGAAAAAGGGAATAAGAGATTGGGAGTTTAGAGATTAGGGATTGAGAGATTAGAGATTGGAGATTGAATAGATGATTGAAAAAAAGTGCAGTGAAAAATTGGAAGTGTTCTATATGGTTTTTAGTTTGAGTGAACGTCATATTTTTCCATGGATCGATCTGAGAGTTTTGAAAATTTAATTTGCTGGCAGAAAGCCCAAGAATCAAAAAAAAGATTGAGAAAAGCAGTGCTTCCTCAACTTCCTACTTCTGAAAGGTTTGATCTACATTCTCAAATCCTGACAGCAGCAAGGTCCTCCACGGCAACTATCGCGGAGGGATGGGGAAGGTTTCATTATTTGGATTCCAACCGATTTTACTACAACTCGAGAGGCTCACTAGCAGAACTTCTTGATCATGTTCTGGAGGCAAAAGATCAAAACTATCTCTCCGATGAGTTATATATGGATCTACGAATCCAAATCCTCGAAGCAATCAAAGTATTAAACGGCTTTATTTTTTATCTCAAAAGAGAATATCTTAAATCCCTAAATAAATCATAATCTCTAATCTCCTATTCTCTAATCTCTTATTCTCCCATTCACTAATTCTCTAATCTCCCATTCTCTCCCAACTCATGCCCGGCACACTCACGATCAGCCTTGACTTCGAACTCCTCTGGGGGATTTTTGATAAGGTGGGCACCCGTTACCGTCCTGAGTACTTTTCCAATACCCGAAAAGTGATTCCTCAAATGCTGGATCTCTTTGCCCGGCATGAAATCCATGTGACTTGGGCCACCGTGGGGATGCTTTTTGCCGAAAATGAGGAAGAATGGAAGGAGTATTCCCCGAGCTTCCTACCCTCTTACCGGGAAAAAAAATACTCTGCCTACCATTGGGCTAAGGAACATGGAATACGGCCTGAGGTGCATTTTGCGCCCGAGCTTATCCGGCAAATTATCCAATCTCCCTACCAAGAACTGGGGTCGCACTCCTACGCCCATTATTATACCCTGATGCGGGGCCAAAGCCCGGAGCAGTTTCGGGAAGATCTACGCGCCTCCCAGCGGATTGCCGGTGAAAAATTTGGAGTAAAGCTAAAATCCTTGGTTTTTCCCCGAAACCATATCAACGAGCTTTACCTCGGCATTTGTCTCGAAGAAGGCTTTGAAGTGGTCAGAGGCAATCCCAAAAATTGGTTTTGGCAAGAAACCCAGCACGAGGATGAAAGCAAAAAATGGTTTCGGTCGGCCGACTGTTTTTTTCCCCTAGGCAGTCGAACCTCCTACCCATTTGAAGAGCTGACCTTCCACTCCAAAGAACCTGTGATCCTGCCTGCTTCACGGATTTTGAGGCCTTATTCCAATGCAAACCCCTTTTTTAATCGGGTAAGACTAGCCCGGATTTTGAATGAAATGGAAAAAGCTGCCCAATTGAAGGAGATATACCACCTGTGGTGGCACCCCCACAACTTTGGAAATAACCCACAGGCAAGTATGCTGGAATTGAAAAAAATAATCTCCACTTACGATCGCCTAAGAGAATTACATGGGATGGAAAGCCTGAGCATGGAGGAACTCTGCTACAGGGCAGCAAAAAAATCCTTGCTCAGAAAATAAGGCAAGTATCTGTTTGTCAATGACAAATCAAATCTATAAAACCACTGTTTGTTAGCATTTCCATCCATTTCGAAAGGACTTCACTTTTTATTCCCCAATTTGCAGGAGTTTTATGCCTGACACCAACCGAATTAAAGTTCTCCATCTGATCAAAAGCCTTGGTCGTGGCGGCGCGGAAAAATTGATCCCTGAAACCGCGATGGTCCATGACCAAAGTCGGTTTGAATTTCATTGCCTCTATTTTTTCCATCAGGAACAAAACATTCTTGACGAATTGGAAGCAGCCGGTATCCAGACCCACCTTTTTCCTGCGGGCAATCTCGAGCTCTTTTTCCAGATCAAAAAAGTTAAGCGCTTCGTGCTGGAGCAAGGATTCGATCTCATCCATGCCCATTTACCCTGGGCAGGTATACTGTCGAGATTTGTAGGTAAAGAACTCTCCATTCCCATTGTATATACCGAACACAATACTTGGGAGCGATACAATAAAATTTCCTACCTGGGAAACCGCATGACCTTTAAACTTCAGGATGTAGCCATCGCAGTGTCCAATGAGGTGGCTTTGTCTATGCGACTCAACTCCATTTGGGATCCCTACCGTAGAGGTGGACGGCTGAAAGTGAAGGTGGTGCAAAATGGGGTGAATACGGAGGTGTTTAGGAGAAGGAAGACGGAAGACGGAAGACAGGAGACAGGAGACACAAGACATAAGACACAAGACATAAGACACGAGACCTTAGACCTTAGACTAGCGTATCATGGATCAGGTATCGAGGATCAGGATGTACTGCGCGAGGCTAAGGACGTGAGTTTTGCTGCAAGGAATACCGAAACGTCTTTCCTACGCAATCAACTTGGAATTCCGGAAGGTGCCCCAGTCATTGGCAAAGTAGCGGTGTTTCGATCTCAAAAGAGACTTTGGCTATGGGTGGAGATTGCCCTTCGGATTTTGGAAAAATGTCCTGAAACTCACTTTTTACTCGTGGGGGATGGAGAATGGAGGGAAAGAATACTGTCCCAAATCCATAAATCGGGCAAATCCGCCCATTTCCATTGGGTAGGCGTGCAAAAAAATGTGGTGCCTTACCTCAGCCTGATGGATATCTACCTTAGCACCTCCGAATTTGAAGGGCTACCTATTGCCATGTTAGAGGCAATGTCCTGTGAAGTGCCGGTGGTAGCTACCCGTGCCGGAGGAATCGGCGAGGTGATCCAACATGGCAA
>JAGXQZ010000059.1 GCA_018336015.1 Algoriphagus sp.
GTGATTCGGCGGCGAATAACTCCTTGGAATTTGAAGTCTTCGGCAAGCAGTTTTTCAGCAGAGGCTACTGTTACCGATGGACTTTGGTAAATTTTTGAAGTAGTAATCTGATAGATCAGACGCTTGAGGTCATAGCCATTTTCTACAAAATCCACCGCCAACCAATCCAGCAAATCCTGACTCCAAGGCGCATTGTCCATTTCGTCTATAGGCTCCACCATGCCTCGACCCATCAGCTGTTTCCAAATGCGATTCACCACCGTGCGGTACATCCGGCCATTGGCAGGCTGTACGAGTTGGTCGGCGAGTTGGCGGAGTTTTTCAGCTTTTGTAGCCAGGGAATCGATCTCACCGAGTTCCTCCCAGAGGATTTTGGTTTTGGCCAGTTTACCGGTTGGCTGCTCGCAGCGGCTTACTTCCAGAGTGGAGTCTGCGAAGATATTGGCAAAGGCATAGGCCTGCTCTAGTTTCCAATCGCTGATGAAGCTGTCGTGACAGGAGGCACATTTCAGATTGAGTCCAAGGAGAACTTGTCCTACATTTTGGGCTGCCTGCATTTCAGTTCGCTGAGAAGCGTTGACGGTGCCTCTCCATCGGATCCCTTCGATGAAGCCTTTGGATTTTTCAGTAGGATTCAGAAGCTCTTTGGCAAACTGGTCATAGGGCTTATTTTCTCGAATCGAAGTATAAAGCCAGTCAGTGATCGCAAATCGACCGCCCGTGATGTAGCCGGTGCCGGTATAGTCATTTCTCAGGGCATCATTCCAGAAGGTCAGCCAATGTTGGCTGTAATCATCGGTTCGATTTAGGAGATTTTGAATCCAAATTTCCCGTTTGATGGGATTAGTATCTGCCTGAAAAGCCGCTAATTCCTGTGTAGAAGGCAAAAGCCCGATGATGTCAAGCGATGCTCTTCTCAAAAAAGTCCGATCATCCACAGGGGCGCTCCAAGATAGTTGGTTCTGCTGAAAATACTGATCCACCCATCGGTCAATTGGATTTTCTAAACCCGGCTTGGCTGGAGGTAGATTAGGTTTTCGCGGCGCTAAAGCTGCCACCCGATACACGGACTGCTGAGCCACTCCATCGGGCCAAGGTGCGCCTTTTTCCACCCAAAGGGTAAGTAACTGTATCTCTTCCTTGCTGAGCAGTTTGCCCTTTTCGGGCATCACGTCTTTGTGGTTTTTGGAGAGCGAAATTCTGCGAATTAATTCGCTTTGACCGGGGTTTCCGGGAACAATGATGGGGCCGCTTTCCCCTCCTGCAAAGACAAATTCCTTTTCATCCAATCGCAAGTCTCCTTCGATTTTGGCACCAGAGTGGCACTTGTAGCAGTTGTGGGCGAGGACTGAGCGCACATTGGTCACGAGTTGGATTTCTTTTTCCGGAGAAAGGTCGGAAGCGAAAGTGCTCAAGTCTACACTTAGCGATTGCGGTGCTTCCTGATCGGAATCCTGCAGCAAAATCTCCGTGAGGTAATCCTCCCCATGAGTCAAAGCTGCTCCGAAGTGCCCGGCTACTCCAATTCCAATACTGCTGAGAAATAGGACGAATCTGTAGGTTTTGATCGAAGAAGTGGAGGGATTGAGTTCACTTTTCCGAATCAAAACCAGAAGGAAAATGCTCAATCCTGCGCTGACCATGCCCACTGTTCGATGAAGATCTAATGCACTTCCCGTGATCCCTTCATTTTCGGCCAATAACCAACCCATTCCAGCTGAGATAGCAGCCGAAATAGCTCCCAAAATGACTAAAAATCGGATTCCTGCCCGAAATGAATGCCTGAAATTTCCCAAAGTAAAAAGCTCCATCACCGCTGCCACCAAAAGCAAGGCGATTGGAAAATGAACCATCATCGGGTGAAGCCTGCCGAAAAGTTGGCTGATCCAATGCGGGCTTGCTTCAGCTGAATTCTGGGCTAATACCGGAAAAGCAGTAAAAAGAATGATTATGAGCAGAATAAGCCTAATTTTTTTTAAGTGCATTCGAGATTTTTTTAAAAGAATAGGGCAACCGATTTCTTGAAAAAATATAAGGGTTTTGGCCAGACTATCTATCCTGATGACTAAAGATTTGACCAACGGTGGGCCTTTCTTGACCTTGGAAAACACACGCTGTTTTTTGACCTTGGTAGTCATTCATCTTCTGACCCTGTAGTTGTTCCCATGAAAAAGGCTCTTTTCTCGCTGATTTTGCTCTTTTTGCTTTCCCCTGCTTTTGCCCAGCAGATCACCCAACTTACTTCACCTGATGGGAAAATTCAGATAGAAATTAATCCGGAAAATGGACTGACCTATTCGGTATCTCATCAAGGTAAACTATTGATTCAGCCTTCCAGGTTGGGCTTTTCTTTGACCAAACCGGAAGTCAAGCTTTCAGAATTTGACCTGTTGGGTTCTGAGGAAAAGTCGGTCGATCAGACCTGGACACCGGTCTATGGAGAGCGAAGTGACATCCGGGATCAGTATCGGGAACTTAGGCTGCGACTGAAAGCTAAGTCGCAACCCGCTGTGGAGATTCAGGTGGTGTTTCGAGCGTACAATGATGGGGTGGGATTCCGCTATGAATTTCCTGAACAGGAGGGATTTAAGCATTTCATTGTTGGAGAGGAACTGACCGAGTTTAGGCTTGGGGCGGATCATCTAGCTTTTTGGATACCGGGGGATTACGATACCAATGAATTTTTGTACAACACGACACGGCTCTCCGAAGTCAAGGCCTTGGAGGCAAATGCCAAGGAAATCGACATTGCGGTCAAAAGTCCAATTGGGGATCACTTTGTACAAACTCCACTCCAACTGGTGACGGACGCAGGCTATTACATTCACATCCATGAAGCAGCTTTGGTCAATTATCCGGTCATGCAGCTGGAGTTGGATAAAGCCGATTTTACCCTGAAATCCCACCTAGTGCCGGATGCAGTCGGAAATAAAGCTTACCTCCAAACAGGGACTTCGACTCCGTGGAGAAGCATCATTATCTCAAAAACGCCTGAGGGAATTTTAGCTTCAGACTTGATCTTAAACCTGAATGAACCGGCTTCTGAAGGAGATTATACTTGGGTGACACCTCAAAAGTTCATCGGTGTGTGGTGGGAAATGCATGTGGGCAAGGGTACTTGGGACTATTCATCCGGCAAGCATGCTGCCAACACGGCGAATGTTAAAAAGTACATCGACTTTGCTGCTAAGTATGGCATCGAAGGCGTCCTGGTTGAGGGCTGGAATGAAGGATGGGAGGACTGGTTCGGTAACTGGAAAGAGGAGGTATTTGACTTTGTGACGCCCTATCCGGACTATGCGATGAAGGAGCTATCTTCCTATGCCCGCTCCAAAAACGTCCGCTTGATCATGCATCACGAGACTTCCGGCTCAGTGACCAATTACGAGCGCAGGCTTGACGATGCGCTTGATTTCATGGTTCAGCATGATATAAACACAGTGAAGACGGGTTACGTAGGGAAAATCATCCCCAGAGGTGAGCATCACGACAGCCAGTGGATGAATCGTCACTATGTCCATGTGGGTAAAAAGGCTGCTGAAAAGAAAATCATGGTGGTTTCTCATGAGTCCAGCCGACCCACGGGTTTGCATCGCACCTATCCCAACATGATGGCATCCGAAGCTGCCCGTGGCAATGAATTTAACAATGCCCCGACCTTTGGACTTACGCCCGAGCATGAGACGATTTTGGCATTCACCCGACTCAAAGGCGGGCCTATGGACTACACACCCGGCTTTTTTGATTTTAAATTAAATCGCTTTGAACCGAGCCGAAAGACACAGGTCAATACCACGATCGCTAAGCAAGCGGCCTTGTTTGTGGTATTTTACAGCCCGATTCAGATGTTGGGAGACCTTCCTGAAAATTTGGAGAAATATCCTGATCTGGTCCGGTTCATCGTGGATATTCCGCTGAACTGGCAAGAAAGTCAGTACATCAAATCAGCTCCTGGGGATCAAGTAGTGGTGGCCAGAAAGGCTAAGGAAAACGGGGTCTGGTACGTCGCAGGAATTTCCGATGAACAAGCCCGAGAAGTGGAATTGGATTTCTCTTTTCTGGAAAAAGGGAAAACATATACTGTTCATCTGATCCAAGACTCCCAGGATGCTCATTATGATCTAAATCCGACCGGAATGGAATCTAAGAGTAGTTCAGTCAAGGCTGGCCAAAAGATGAAAGTTCGGATGGCGGAAGGCGGTGGATTTGTGATGAAATTGAGTCTAAACAACTAATTTGACCCAAGGTTTCAGCTCTGGCCCAAGGCTTCGATTTGGCTCAATGCTTTTGCTCTAGCCCAAGGTTTTCAGCTCTGGCCCAAGATTTTAGATTTGGCCCAAGGTTTTCAACTCTTGTCTAATGTTTTACATTTGGCCCAAGGCTTCAGCTCTGGTCCAAGGTTTTAGATTTGGCCCAAGGCTTTAGAGACCGTGTGAAAACATAAAAAGCAACTAAGTTTTTTAAGTTGTTTAGTTATTTTTAGGGGAGTTCAATTTTGAAGTATGCATTACAAAGACTCTCAAGATAGGCATCAGGTAATGATGCTCAGTTATGATTCGATGATTTCCCAAGATAACCCTGTGCGATTGCTTGACGTGATGTGTCGCCGGTTTGTTGAATCCAATCCAAATCAGTTTTTCAAAAAGGGTAAGAAGAAAGCGGGTAGGAAAGCTTATTCTCCTATTGCCTTGCTTAACCTGTTA